>JACRIV010000141.1 GCA_016220005.1 Deltaproteobacteria bacterium | reverse complement strand
GGGAAAGTGCATTTCTTCCGGGTGCGGGTTGAGGTGGAGGAGGGGGGGTACGTCGCCCGTGGCTCGGGAGATCAAAATACAGGGATCCTCAAGACGATGGTCCGGGCCAACGGCATAGCCGTCCTGCCTGCGGAAAGGACGCTCTACGAGGCGGGCGAGAAGGTTGACGTCTGCCTCCTGTACTAGTGCAGCGTCTCGCAAATAACCTGGCATTCGAGCGCCGCTGCATCCGCTCCAGCTTCGTTGCGCTCGTTCGCCGTACTCTCCCAGTACGCCTTCACTTGCGCGCCTTGCCGGACGCGGCGCATCGACGCTCTCGGTGCGTCAGCCTATTTGCGAGACGCTACACTAGGGGCTAGAAGTCGGTAATCGCCTTTTCCTCCAGCGGGATGATCGCTTGGGGGGACAGGCCGTGCGCCCGCCCGTTCCCGTGCGCCGCCTTCCCGTTCCCGGACTTCTTCACGCCCCCTGCAAGGGCCGGCGCGGCGGCGGGCGCCTTCTTCGCCGCGGGAGCGGGCGCAGGCGCGGGAGCGTCTTTGCCTTCCTCGGCGGGACGCGCCGAGCCTGCCTTGCCTGCGGTGTGTGAACCCTTCCCTTCGACGACCTCCCACATGTTTATGAGCACGCCGTGCAGCGACGTGGTGTGGCTGCTCAGTTCCCGCGCGGCGGCGGAGATCTCCTCCGCGCTTGCCGCATTCTGCTGGGTCACCTTGTCCGTCTGGCCGACCGCATGGCTCACCTCGCTGATCCCCCGCGCCTGCTCCGAAGACCCGGCGGAGATCTCCCCGACGAGGTCGTTCACCTTCTTCACCGCCTGCGTCACGGCCTGGAAATCGGTGTTCGTCTTCTCCACGAGGACCGTGCCGTCCTTGATCTTCTTGATCGCCCCCTCGATGAGCGTCTCCGTGTTCTTCGCCGCCTCCGCGGCCCGCTGCGCGAGGTTGCGCACCTCGTCCGCGACCACCGCGAAACCCGCCCCCGCCTCGCCCGCCCGCGCCGCCTCCACGGCCGCGTTCAGGGCGAGGAGGTTCGTCTGGAAGGCGATCTCGTCGATCGTCTTGATGATCTTCCCGATCTCCTCCCCGATCGAGGAGATCTCGTCCATCTGGCCGACCATTTTCGTCATCGAGGTGTTCGCCTTGTCCACGTTGGCGCCCACCTGGTCGGCGAGCGACTTCGCCAGGGCGGCGTTGTCGGCATTGTGCTTCGTCATCGAGGAGATCTCCTCCATCGCGGCCGCGGCCTCCTCCAGCGACGCCGCCTGGTTGGCGGAACCTTCCGCGAGGGTATGGGAAACGGCCGACACGCGGGAGGAGGTGGCGGTCATCCAGCCGGAGCCGTCATCCAGGTTCTTGATGGCGGCGTTGATAGGACGGGTGATGGACCGCGCCATCCAGTAGGAAAGGGCCAGGCATCCCACCAGGATCAGGCCCCCCACCCCGAAGATGACGTTGAAGATCCTGCCGATGTCCCTGGCCACGTCGTCGATGTAGATCCCCGAGCCGATGATCCAGCCCCACTCCGGGTACATCTTCACGTAGGAGACTTTCGGTACCGGCTTGGACTCCCCCGGCTTGGGCCACATGTAGTCCACGAACCCCGCGCCGTCCTTCTTGGCGGTCTCCACGAAGGCGATGAACAGTTTCTTGCCGTTCGGATCCTTGAACTCGGCCAAATTCTGGCTGTCCAGTTCCGGCTTGATCGGATGCATTATCATGCGCGGCTCGAGGTCGTTGATCCAGAAGTAGTCGCTCTTCTCGTAGCGAAGGGTCTTGATCTCCTCGATCGCCCTGCGTTTCGCCTCTGCCGCCGTGATGGCTCCCGACTTGGCCATTTTCCCGTAATGGTCGAGCACCCCCCAGGCCACCTCCACCACGTGACGCGTCTTCAGGGACTTGGCGTCGATCATGCTCTGCTTGACCTTCGGGTAGATCCACCCGATCGCCAAGACGAAGCAGCATACGAGCAGCACTCCCTGGGCAAGAATCCTGGTCGAAAGTTTGCATTTGTCGAGCATCGCTCCCCCCCTGCGTTTACTGAGTCCACCGCGCAAGTGCGCGGCCCCCCCTACTCTTCTCCTATCGGAAATTACAGGTCTTTTCTTTAATGAATATTGTTCCCGGAATGGCATTTTGCTTCTTGCACCTCGCGTTGCCCCCCCAATATCATTGGAAAATGCGCGTATTGATCCAAAGGGTGAAAAGGGCGTCCGTGAGGTCCGGGGGAGCGCTCCTCGGCCGGATCGGCCGGGGGCTGCTGGTTTTCGTCGGCATCGCCGAGGCCGACGGGCCCGACCAGGTCCGGTGGATGTGCGAAAAGATTGTGAAGCTGCGCATCTTCGAGGACGAATCGGGGAAGATGAACCGCTCGGTTGCGGACGCGGTGGGCGAAATCCTCGTGGTCTCGCAGTTCACCTTGTACGGGGATGCAAGCAGGGGGAACCGTCCAAGCTTCACGGAGGCCGCCCGGCCGGAGAAGGCGGAGGGAATCTACGAGGAGACGGTCCGGCTTCTTTCGGAGCTCGCGCCGATCCCCGTCGCGACCGGTTCGTTCGGGGCGGAGATGGAGGTCGAGCTCGTCAACGACGGCCCGGTCACCATCCTGCTGCAGCGGTAGGGGGCGGGAAGGTTCCCCTATCTGCCGGACAGGTACCGGTCGATCCCTTCCGCGGCCTGGCGGCCCGCGTCGATGGCCCGGACGACCAGGGTTGCCCCCAGCATGGAGTCCCCGGCGGCGAAGACCCCCGGCGTGGAGGCCATCCGGTCCCCGTCGACCGTCAAGTTCCCCCGGCCGTCGAGGGCAAGCCCCAGGTCCCGGACCAGGGGGCCGTGCTCCACGTGGAGGAACCCCATGGCCAGGAGCACCAGGTCGGCCTTGAGCTCGAATTCGGACCCCGGAATCTCCCGGAAGTCGCGGCGCCCGGAGGCGTTCGGCTCCGACCAGGCCAGCTCGACGCACCGGATTTTCCTGACCGCGTTCCCCTCGCCCGCGAACTCCTTCGTCGCGACGCTCCAGAGGCGGGTGCAACCCTCCTCGTGGGAGGAGGAGGTGCGCATGATGACCGGCCAGGTCGGCCAGGGGTTGTAAGGGGTGCGCGCCTCGGGGGGCTTCGGCAACAGCTCGAGCTGGGTGACGGAGGCGGCCCCCTGGCGCCGGCTGGTGCCGACGCAGTCGGAACCGGTGTCCCCGCCCCCGATGACGACGACGTGCTTGCCCCGGGCGGAGATCTCCTCCTCCGGGGGGATCGTCTCTCCCGCGTTGCGCCGGTTTTGCCGGGTCAGGAAGTCCATCGCGAAGTGGATCCCCTGAAGCTCGCGCCCGGAGGCGGGAAGGTCGCGCGGGACGGTGGCCCCGGCGCCGATGAGGATGGCGTCGAAGGTGCGGCGCAGGTACGTGGCGGAGAGGTCGACCCCGGCGTTCACCCCCGTCTCGAAGACGACCCCCTCGGCGCGCATCTGGTCGAGGCGCCGGTCGATCACCCACTTCTCCAGCTTGAAATCGGGGATCCCGTACCGCAGGAGCCCCCCCGCGCGCGGGGCTTTTTCGAAGACGACGACGCTGTGCCCCTTCCGCGCGAGCTGCTGGGCCGCGGAAATCCCCGCCGGGCCCGACCCGATGACGGCGACCCGCCTGCCCGTCTTGATCGGCGCCGGTTCGGGCACGATCCACCCCTCGTTCCACCCCCGCTCGACGATCTGGAGTTCGATGTGCCGGATGGTCACCGGCTCCTGGTTGATGGCGAGGGTGCAGGCGGCCTCGCACGGCGCGGGGCAGACCCGGCCCGTGATCTCCGGGAGGTTGCATGTGGAGTGAAGGAGCGCAAGCGCCTTTCGCCATTGCTTCCGGTAGACCGCGTCGTTCCACTCGGGGATCCGGTTTACCACCGGGCACCCGAGGGCGTGGCAGAAGGGGATGCCGCAGTCCATGCACCGGGAGGCCTGGGTCTCAAGGGCCGGGCGGGGAAGCATCCCCTCGATTTCCGCGAAGTCCTTGATCCGCTCCGCCACGGGGCGGTGGGTCGGGTTCTCCCGGGGATGTTCCAGGAAGCCGGTCTGCTTACCCACGGTACACCTCCTCGGTGGCCGAGAGGGTCTCGGCCTCGCGGTACTCCTCCAACTGCATCCGCTCGAGGACCTTCCGGTAGTCGACCGGCATCACCTTGACGAACAGGGGAAGGCGCGACTCCCAGTTGTCGAGGATCAATTTTGCCCGGGAGCTCCGGGTGTACCGGTGATGGTTTTCGATCATCGTCTTGAGCTGTTTCACGTCTTCGGGTGCCCACACGCTCTCGACGTCGACCATGTCGAGGTTGCACCGGGTGTCGAAGAGCTCCGTCTCGTCGTAGACGTAGGCGATCCCGCCGCTCATACCGGCCGCGAAGTTGACCCCGGTGCGGCCCAGGACGACGACCAGGCCTCCCGTCATGTATTCGCAGCCGTGGTCGCCCACCCCCTCGACCACCGCCTTCGCCCCGCTGTTGCGGACGGCGAACCGCTCGCCGGCGACGCCGTGGAGGTAGAGCTCGCCCGCCGTCGCCCCGTAAAGGACGACGTTCCCGGCGATGATGTTCCGGTGAGGCTGGAAGGTCACGCCCGGCGGTGGCGTCACGACGATCCGGCCGCCGGACATCCCCTTGGCGAGGTAGTCGTTGGCGTCCCCCTCGATTCGGATGGAAATCCCCGGGGCGAGGAAGGCGCCGAGGCTCTGGCCGGCCGAGCCGGTGAAGCGGAGGTCGATCGTCCCGTCCGGGAGGCCCTGGGCGCCGAACCGGCGGGCCACCTCGCCGGAGAGGCGGGTCCCCACTGTCCGGTGGACGTTCCGTATCGGCAGGGTTATCCGGACGGGCTGTCCTTTGGAGAGCGCCGCCTCCGCCCGGCGGACGAGCTCGACGTCGAGAGCCTGGTCGAGGCTGTGCTCCTGGGGGCGCACGCGGCGCCGGACGCCGGTTATCGGGTCCCCGGCCGGGAGGAGAACGGCGGAGAGATCCACCCCCTTCGCCTTCCAGTGGTCGACAGCCGGCTGGACCTCGAGCCGGTCGACCCGCCCGACCATCTCATCCACCGTCCGGAAGCCGAGCTCGGCCATGATCTCCCGGAGCTCCCGGGCGACGAAGCGAAGGAACCGCTCGACGTGCTCGGGCTTCCCCGCGAACTTGGCCCGCAGGGCCGGGTCCTGGGTCGCCACGCCGACGGAGCAGGTGTTCATGTGGCACTTCCGGAGCAGGATGCACCCCAGGGTCACGAGGATCGACGTCCCGAAGCCGAACTCCTCGGCCCCCAGCAGCGCCGCGACGGCCACGTCCCGGCCCGTCTTGAGCTGCCCGTCGGTCTGGACGACGATCCGGTCCCGCAGGCGGTTCTGGATGAGCGCCTGCTGCGTCTCGGCAAGCCCGAGCTCCCAGGGGAGCCCGGAGTGCTTGATCGAGGTCAGCGGGGAGGCCCCCGTCCCTCCGTCGTGGCCGGAGATGAGGACGAGGTCGGACTTCGCCTTGGCGACCCCCGCCGCGACCGTCCCGACCCCGACCTCGGAGACGAGCTTCACGGAGACCTTCGCCTCCGGGTTCGCCGACTTGAGGTCGTAGATGAGCTGGGCGATGTCTTCGATCGAGTAGATGTCATGGTGCGGGGGCGGGGAGATGAGGGTCACCCCCGGCGTCGTATGCCGGACCCGGGCGATCTCGGCGCTCACCTTGTGCCCGGGGAGCTGGCCCCCCTCGCCCGGCTTGGCCCCCTGGGCCATCTTTATCTGGAGCTCGTCGGCGTTGACAAGGTACTCGATGGTGACCCCGAAACGCCCCGAGGCGACCTGCTTGATCTTGGACCGCAGGGTGTCGCCGTTGGGAAGGGGGATGTATCGGGCCGGGTCTTCACCCCCCTCCCCCGAGTTGCTCCGGCCGCCGAGCCGGTTCATGGCGATGGCGATCGTCTCGTGGGCCTCCTTGCTGATCGACCCGTACGACATGGCCGCGGTGACGAAACGCGGGGTGATTCTCTCGACCGGCTCGACCTCCTCGATCGGAACCGGCCGGCCCTTCCGGAACCGGAAGAGGGAGCGCAGCGTCGCCCTCTGGCGCAACCGGTCGTTGACGAGCGCGGAGAACTCCTTATAGACCTCGTAGTCGTCGGTCCGCACCGCTTGTTGGAGCGTGTAGATGGCCTCGGGGGGCCACAGGTGCTTTTCCCCTCCGACCCGGATCTGGTACCTCCCGCCCGGGTCGAGGAGAGGGTCGACGGGACCGGCTTTCGGCCAGGCGCGGAGATGGCGGGCGTTCGCCTCGGCGGCGATCTCCTCGAGGCCGATCCCCTCGATCCGGGAGGCGGTGCCGCAGAAATACCGGTTCACCACGGCTGAGGAGAGGCCCACCGCCTCGAAGATCTGGGCGCCGAAGTAGCTCTTGATGGTCGAGATCCCCATCTTGGAGAGGATCTTGAGCAGCCCCTTCTTCACCGCCGTGATGTAGGCGTCGACGGCGTCTCCCGGCAGGATCGGCTTTTCGAGCAGCTCCCCTTCCGCCATGGCCCGGACGGTCGAGAAGGCGACGTAGGGGCAGATCGCGTTCGCCCCGTAGCCGACGAGGAGGGCGTAGTGCATCACCTCCCGGGCCTCCCCCGTCTCCACGATGATTCCCGCCTTCGTCCGCAGCCCTCGGCGGATGAGGTGGTGGTGGAGCCCCGACGTCGCCAGGAGCGCCGGGATCGGGGCCCGGTCGCCGGCGGTGTTCCGGTCGGTGAGGACGAGAAGGGTCGCCCCCTCCGCGATGTGACGTTCCGCCCGGGAAAAGAGGTCCTCGAGGGCCGACTCGAGGGCCGTTCCGCCGCCCCCCGCCGGGAAGAGGATGTCGAGCTCACAGGCAGCGATATCCGGGTGAGAGGCCTTCCGGAGGCGGGCCATGTCCTCCGGCGTCAGTATCGGGTGGGGGATCTTGAGCATCCGGTAGTGGGCCGGCGTCTCGTCGAGGACGTTTTTCTCCCGGCCGACGAAGGCCCGCAGGGACATGACGAGCTCCTCCCGGAGCGGGTCGATCGGCGGGTTCGTCACCTGGGCGAAGAGCTGCTTGAAGTAGTTGTAGAGGAGATGGGGCCGGTCGGAGAGGACGGCCAGCGACGCATCGTCCCCCATCGATCCGACGGGCTCCTGGCCCTGGGAAGCCATCGGGGCGATGAGGAGCCGCAGGTCCTCCTCCGTGTACCCGAAGGCGTGCTGCTGCCGCAGGAGGACCTCCGGGTCCTCGGCGCGGATCTCGGGGGGGGCGAACAGCCCCCGCATCTCGATCCGGTTGTCCTTGACCCAGTGGCGGTACGGCTTCTGTCGGGAGATCTTCGCCTTGATCTCGTTGTCGGGGACGATCCGCTTTTCCTTCAGGTCGACGAGGAACATCTTTCCCGGCTGGAGGCGGCCCCGCTGGACGATCTCGTCGGGGTCGAAGTCGAGGACCCCCGTCTCGGAGGCGAGGACGATGAGGCCGTCCCGCGTCACGGTGTAGCGGGAGGGGCGCAGGCCGTTACGGTCGAGGGTGCCGCCGATGTAGCGGCCGTCCGTGAAGACGAGGGCGGCCGGGCCGTCCCACGGCTCCATGAGGGCCGAGTGGTACTCGTAGAAGGCCCGCTTGTCCTCGCTCATCTGGTACTTGGGCCCGAAGGCCTCGGGGACCATCATCATGACGGCGTGGGGGAGGGAGCGCCCCGCCAGGACGAGGAGCTCGAGGGCGTTGTCGAAGATCGCCGAGTCGCTCCCCGTCTCGATGAGGACCGGCGTGATCTTCGCGAGGTCCTCCCCGAAAAGATCCGACTCCATCGTCGCCTCCCGGGCCCGCATCCGGTTGATGTTCCCCCGAAGCGTGTTGATCTCCCCGTTGTGGGCGGCGAAGCGGAAGGGGTGCGCCAGGTGCCAGGTCGGCAGGGTGTTGGTGCTGTACCGCTGGTGGACGATGGCGAACGGGCTTGCGAAGAGGTCCTCCTCGAGGTCCGGGTAGAAGAGGGGGAGCTGGGAGCCCGTTAGAAGTCCCTTGTAGACGAGAGTCCGGGAGGAGAGGCTCGGGACGTAGAATTGGCTGTAGTCCGCGTCCTCGCGCCCGCCGATCGCCTTCTCGGTCCGCCGCCGTATGACGTAGAGCTTCCGCTCGAAGGCGTCCGGATCGGCCGCCCCCCGGGCGAGGAAGCACTGGGCGATCCCGGGCTTCGTGGACCGGGCGAGCTCCCCGAGGATCCGGTCGTTGTGGGGGACCGCCCGCCAGCCGAGGACGGCGTGCCCCTCCTCCCGGGCGATCCGCTCGAGGGTCTCGACGCAGCGTGCCGCGAGCTCCGGGTCGGAGGGGAGGAAGACCATACCGACCGCATAGTCCCCTTGCGGAGGGAGAGGGAAGGGAAGGCCGGCCAGACGGAAGAAGGCGTCGGGGATCCGAACGAGGATCCCGGCGCCGTCGCCGGTCGACTTGTCGCCTCCGATCGCCCCCCGGTGCTCGAGGTTGACGAGGATCCGGATCCCCTTTCCGACGATGGAATGGCTGGGCTCCGCCGAGAGGGTGGCGACGAACCCCACCCCGCAGGCGTCATGTTCGTAGGCGGGATCGTAGAGGCCTCTTCTCGCCGGGACGCCGGCGGCGTTCAACGGAGAAAACCGTTTCTTATCGATCATAGGGATATCCCCTCGGGGACGGCTAATGAAAAACTTTCTTATTATGCCATTCAATCCCCATTGCGTACAGACATACATGTATAGATAATTTTGCGTCCGAGGGGAAGAAAAATGGAGCCGCGCGGTCGCGACGGTCGGAGAAGGCGGCCGGTGATCGTTATAGGATGCGGCAGTGCGAACCGATATGGCGCTACGATTATCCGCTATAATTATTAAAATTAAAACCACCGCCTGTCTCATTGCTGAATTCCCTTCATTGGCAGAGACGGCATGGAGTGATCGTGAAGAGTTCCTTTTTGCCGCCGGGTCGCCGGAAAACCTCTCGTTCGAGCCAGAAGGAGGACCGGTTCCGGTGTCTCATCGAGAACTCCCTCGATGTCATCACGATCCTGGACCGGGACGGGACGATCTTGTTCGAGAGCCCCTCCGTCGAGCGCGTGCTCGGATACCGCCCCGAGGAGCTGCGGGGCCGGAGCCTCTTTCCGCTGGTCCATCCGGAGGATGCCCCGCGCGCCAGGGAGGACTTCCGGGCCTTGGTGCAGACCCCTGGCTCCTCCCGACGTTTCGAGGTCCGTTTCCGGCACGGGGACGGGTCGTGGCGCACCGTGGAATCGACGGCCACCAACCTGCTGGACAACCCGAGCGTCGGAGGGATCGTTTGCAACTCCCGGAACATTACCCTGCGCAAGGAGGCCGAGAGGGCGCTCCAGGAGCAGCTGCATCTCCTGCAGGTATTGATCGACGCAATGCCTCCTCCCGTTTTCTACAAGGATGCGCAAGGAGTCTACCTGGGCTGCAACAAGGCTTTCGAGGCCTACATCGGAATGACCAAGGACCAGATTGTCGGAAAGACGGTTTACGATGTGGCGCCCCCGCACCTGGCCGACATCTACCGGGAGGCGGACTTGGCGTTGTTCCGGGAGAGAGGGGTCCAGATCTACGAGAGTAGGGTGGTCTACGCGGACGGGACGCTGCACGACGTGGTCTTCCACAAGGCGACCTTCCTCAACGCGGACGGCACGCTCGGCGGGCTGGTGGGGACGATCCTGGATATCACCGCCCGCAAACGGGCGGAGGAAGCCGTCCGGGAGAGCGAGGCGCGGTTCCGGAACCTGATGGAGCAGGCGGGCGACGCGTTCTTCGTCCATGACAGGGCGGGCAGGCTCCTCGACGTCAACCAGCGGGCGTGCGACAGCCTGGGATACACCCGCGAGGAGCTCCTGGCCCTCTCGGTGCCGGACATCGAGGCCGGGGTGCCGCCGTCGAAGCTCCTCGAACTCTGGTCGGGATTGGCCCCGGGGCGGTTCGTCACCGTGGACGGGACGCACCGGCGCAAGGACGGGGCGACCTTTCCCGTGGAGGTCCGCGTCGGACTCTTCGAGTCCGGCGGGTCGCTCCTCGTCCTGGCCGTCGCCCGCGACGTCTCGGAGCGCCGGGCGATGGAGGAGACCCTGCGCCGGAGCGAGGAGCAGCTCCGGCAGTCGCAGAAGATGGAGGCGGTGGGGCGTCTGGCGGGGGGGATCGCCCACGACTTCAACAACCTGCTGACCGCGATCATGGGGTACAGTGAGCTGGTCCTCTTGAGGCTCTCGCCGGGGGACCCGTTGCGGCGGGAGCTCGAGGAGATCCGGAAGGCGGGAGACCGGGCGGCGTCGCTGACCCACCAGCTCCTGGCCTTCAGCCGGCGGCAGGTGCTGCAGCCGAAGGTGCTGGACCTGAACGCCGTCGTGGCGAACATGGACAGGATGCTGCGGCGCCTCATCGGCGAGGACATCAATCTGGTGGCGGTACTCGGGCCGGGGCTGGGGCAGGTGAGGGCCGACCCCGGTCAGATCGAACAGGTGATCGTGAACCTGGCGGTGAACTCCCGGGACGCGATGCCGAAGGGGGGCAGGCTCACGATCGAGACGGCGAACGTGGACCTGAACGACGCCTATGCGGGGCGCCACGTGTCCGTGACGCCGGGGCCTTACGTGATGCTGGCGGTTTCCGACACGGGGGTCGGGATGGACGAGGAGGTGAAATCCCACCTGTTCGAGCCGTTTTTCACGACGAAGGCCCACGGCAAGGGGACCGGGCTGGGGCTGTCCACCGTCTACGGGATCGTGAACCAGAGCGGAGGGCACGTCTGGGTATACAGCGACGTGGGCCGGGGGACGACGTTCAAGATCTACCTGCCGAGGGTGATGGAGGCGGTTCCGGAGCCGGAGCCGAAGCGGACGGCGGAGAGAATAGAGGGTTCCGAAACGATACTGCTGGTGGAGGACGAGACGGTTGTGCGGGCGCTTGTGTGCGAGATCCTTCGGGGGAACGGCTACACGGTGATCGACGTTCCGAACGGCGGGGAAGCGCTGCTGATCTGCGAGCGGCACGACGGCCCGATCCACCTGATGCTGACGGACGTGGTGATGCCCCGGATGAGCGGGCGGGAGCTTGCGGAGCGGCTTGCCTCCTTGCGGCCGGAGATGAAGGTGCTCTACATGTCGGGCTACACGGACGACGCGATCGTCCACCACGGGGTGCTTTCCCTCGGCACGGAGTTTATCCAGAAACCTTTTGCCCCCGACGCCCTGGCGCGCAAGGTCCGGGAGGTGCTGGACGGTCCTTGGCGGTTGTAGCGGCGCGTTATCGCGGAGAGACGGCGGGGCCCCCCTCCGGCGCGAATTCGTGGACGGTGGGCGATACGGTGACGGCCCAGGTTCCCTTGACCTGGTTCGTCCCGGCGGAAAAGGACAGGTAACTGTACTTCCCGTAATGGGGGATCTTCCTGCCTGTCTGGGTGGCCGCCTCGGCGGATAAAGGCAGGAAGAGCGCCGAGATCCGGTCCTTGTCGGAGGGGTGCGGCAAGGCGGCGAACAACGCGTCCGCCGGGGCGTCGTAAATCCTTCCCTCGAGAATAAATCCGTTCGCGGAGGCGGTGAGCGCCCTGGGCAGAGGCGGAAGGTACCCCGCTCCCTCCGGATAGCCGATGTACAGGACGTCATGTCCCCGGAGGCGCTCCGGCGAAGTTTCCTCCTCCTCCCGCAGGACGGGGATATCCTCCCGCCCCAGCCCCTTAAGCAGAATCCCGGCGGCCTCCAGAGTCTCGGGGGGGAGGCTGCGGGCGACAATCACCACCAGCGACGTCGAACCACGGATCCCGTCGACGGTGGGAGGGATCTCGGCAGGGTCCAGGCGGCGGAAGAGGTCCGCCTCGGGATCGACAAGAAGCCTGCGGGTCCGGGCGCCGGCGGAAAGGATGAAACGGACGTCGGGCCCGTCGAGCGGCAGGACGGCCTCCGCAGCCTTCCCTTCCGTCTCGAGGCGGAGCGGTACCTGCAGCGCGTAGTACGGCTTCTCTTGGACGATCCGTCCCTCGATCCTCCACTGGTCGCCGATCCGGTCCGCCTTCACGTCCTTGAGCCCGAGGACCGGCGCGCCGGGCCGCTCCACCCACTGGCGGAAGAAAGGCGCGAGGTCGGTCTGTCCCTCCCGAGAAAGCGCGCGCTCGAAGTCCTCCCACGAGGCGGCCTTGAAGATCTTGTCGCGGGCGACGGCCCGCAGGGCTCGGAAAAAATCCTTGTCGCCCACGAGGCGCCGCGCCATGTGGAACACCATGGCGCCCTTGCCGTACCCCACGGCGCGGGAGGCGGGATCGACCCGGGAGGCGAACGCGGCGAGGGGGAAATCCTTGTCGGGCGGGACCAGGGAGGCATACTCCCGGAGCAGCCGGACGCGATATTCCCTTCCCTCCTCCGGGGAGATCCTTTCCTTATAGTAATAATCCGCCACGTACGTGGTGAGCCCCTCGGACCAGTTCCCCCGGCTGGAATCGACGAGGACACCGTTCCCCCACCAGGAGTGGGCGATCTCGTGGCCCAGGCTGGTCTCGGTGACGAACGGGAGGCGAACCACGGTACTGCCGAGAAGGGTGTAGGAAGGGAACCCGTAACCGGTGGGAAAGAAGTTCTCCACTACCGCGAACTTGTCGAAGGGATACGGACCGAACAGCCCCCGGTAGAGGTCGAGATACCGCGCCGCCGCCGCAAGGTATTTTTCGGAGAGGGGATCGTCTTCCGGATAGAAACAGGTGAAGATCCTCGTCCCGCCGCCTTCCTGTTCCCGGACGCGGTACGGGCCCGCCGACAGGGCGAGCCCCGCCAGCGGATGGGCGACCTTCCACTCCGAGACGGCGGTCCCTCCCGAGGTTTCCCTGCGGACGAGCTTTCCCGCCGTGACCGCCTCGATCCCTTCCGCCGCCGTGACGCGGACGCGCCAGGTCGGCCGGCTGCCGGGGATATCCGGGTACCATCCCGCCTCGCTCGTAAGAAAGACACCCCGCGGAGAGATGGTCCCCGTCACGCCGTAGGTGGGGTCTTCGGTATTTACGGGATCGTCGGGGACCGAATCGCGGAAGGCGGCTTCGTAGGCGACGGTCACCGCCGCCTCATCGCCTCCGGCGCCCTCCGGGAGCGGAACGGAAAGCGTCCCGTCCCTGAAAACGAAGGGGAGCGCCTTTCCTCCCGCCGATACGCCGGTGACCCGCGCACCCGCGGCAAGGGAGAAGGCCAGGCGCGACGCCCCGCCGGTCCGGACCGTGAGGGTGTCCGTGCCGGCGAGGACGCCCGTTTCCGTGAGGAAGGTCACCGAGAGGTCGTGGTGCGCGATAACGGGTGCACCCTGGGCGCCCGTTGCCGAGAGGAACAGGGTGAAGAGCGCGGCCGGGATCGTGGAGGCTCCCGGCCGGCGGGCGGCGGTCCGGCTCCCCATGCGATTCCTTCCTCCTCCCCTTGCGATGTGGCGTTCTTTCGATGATAGATGATTCGGAAGGCTCCGGAAACAGACCATGGGAACATGATAGAGGAAACGCGGGAGAGCGGGTCAGGGAGCCGCCGGGGCCAGTTCGGGGAAGAACTTCGCCTTGAACTCCCGGACGACGAAGGCCAGGTGCTCCTTCATCGCCGCCTCGGCGGCGTCGGGATTTCCCGCGGCGATGGCGTTGAAGATCTTTCTGTGGTGGTTGAGGATCCGCTCCTGGTCGCCCCGGCTCGTGAAGACCTCTTCCCGGTGAACCTTGATGGAGTACTTGATGAGGGTATAGACGGTGTCGATGATGTGCAGGTAGATCGTGTTGTGCGTCGCCGCGGCGATCTCGGTGTGGTACTTGACGTCCATGTCATACCGGATCTGCCCCTTCTCGAAGTCCCGCTCCATCTCCTCCAGATAGCCGCGCATCGTCTCCAGCTCGGCGTCCGTCCGGTGCCTGGCCGCCTCCCGCGCCGCCCACGCCTCCATGAACGCCCGAAGCTCCGCCAGCTCCAGGACGCGCTTCTTGTCCTGCTCCAGGAAGAGCTCGATCGGCTTCCGGATCTCCTGCTCGGTGATATTGCGAACGATCGATCCCCCGCCGTGGACGGTTTCCAGGATTCCGCGCATTTCGAGCTGCTGGAGCGCCTCGCGAACCGATGTCCGGCTGACCCCGAGCTGCTCCGACAGATCCCGTTCGGAGGGTAGGCGGTCCCCTACCTTCAGGACGCCGTCGGCGATCAGCTTCTTCAACTGCAAAGCGACCTTCTCGGAAATCCGCTCGACGCGAATTGGCGCGAAGACGCCCGCCGGTATGCCGATATGTCTAGTGGTCATACCAAACGTATAGTCGAAACGGAAAGCGAATGTCAAGGGCTTTGCGCCAACACGGCTTCGGGCATTCTGTGATGGAGGGGAGTATATCATTATGTTTCAGATATTTATGACGAATTTTCAAACGCGGTATAAAAATCGCTTGACGAAGAGCAATTGGACTGATAGGTTGCTGGTCATACCAATTGGCCACTGGCCGGTTCGACCTCGGGGATAATCATGAATACCAAAAATCCTGCGGGGCTCCAAGCGACGCGGGAGACAGGGGAGGGAGAGATGAAAGACGGGAAGGATGCAAAGCTGTCGCGAAGGAATTTCCTGAAGATCACGGGCGCGACCGC
>JACRIV010000140.1 GCA_016220005.1 Deltaproteobacteria bacterium | reverse complement strand
CGGACGAACCGCGGTGGTGACGGGCGCATCAAGCGGAATCGGGGCGGCTTACGCCAGGCGTCTCGCCGCCGGGGGCTATGATCTGATCCTGGTGGCCCGCAGGAAAGACCGGCTCGAGAAGCTTGCGGACGAACTGGAGACAAGCCACGGGGTAGAGGCGGAGGTCCTGGCGGCGGACTTGCCGCCATCGGGTCGCCCGTCACGGTGCAGGCGCTCTGTCCAGGCTACACCCTCACTGAATTCCATGACACTTTGGGGATCGGAAGGGATCACGTCCCCGCGAGCTGGTGGATGTCCGCGGAGGATGTGGTGGACGCCTCCCTGCGGGGCCTCGAGCAAGGAAAACCGGTCGTCGTGCCCGGGTGGCGTTACAAGTTCTACGTCTTCCTGTTGAAGGCGCTCCCCGGAGTTCTCGTCCGCTCCCTTGCGCTCCGAACCCAGGGGAAGTATCGCCGGTAATCGGTTGGGGCGAAGGCGGCCGGTCAGACGGGCATCACGGAAACGAGCTTTCCTTTTCCGTAGGCAAGGATTCTTTCGTCCCGGGTCAGGAGGGTGGCGCCCAGGAGGCGCGCCGTGGCGACAAGGATCCGATCGGCCGGATCCCCGTGGAAGTCTCTCGGGAGGCGGCTGCTCTCCACGGCGATCTCCGGCGTCAGGGGGACGAGCGACGTGCCCGGGGCGGCCAAGGCTTCCCGGACCCAGGCAAGGCAATCCTTCGCCAGCCGAATCCTCCCTTTGGCCTCGAGCATGGCCACTTCCCAGACCGAAATGGCCGAGACCCGGATCCGGCCGCGTCGCGCCGCCCCTTCGACGGCCGAAAGAACGGGGCGTTTGAGCGGCTCCACGCCGCCGACCAGCCACAGCCACACATGGGTGTCGAGAAGCAGGACCTTCTCAGGACTCGGCATCCCACTTCTCGTCGACCGGGGACACGATGTCCCCGAGGATCGTCACCGAGCTCTTCATGCAGCCGTAAATCGGAGTCGGCTTCTCGTCGCAGGGGACCAGCCGCGCCACCGGTTTGCCTCGCTTCGTGATGACCACTTCCTCGCGCCGGTTCCGGACCTCGTCCATCAGCTTCAGGCATTTCGCCTTGAACTGGCCCGCGGAGATCTTCATGCGTTCCTCTCTGAACATGGTCACATGTCCATGGTCATATTATCGGAAGGGGCCCGGCGCGTCAAGACGGTTCCGGCAGACGGCTCGAGCGGCAATGGAATCCAGACGATCGGCATCCAATTCGAGGAGCGGATCATCGACCCTGCGGCTCAGCGGCTCGACGCCACCGCCCGTTCCGTGTCTCCCGGGACCGGTTTCCCCGGAGAGATAACGATCGAGGCAAGCGTTTCCGCCATCCCGGCCCGGAGTTTCCGGAAGTCGGCCATCTCCGCCTTCGGGACCCCATTCCCCCGGGGAATCTTCACGGAGAGGGGGTTCAGGACGCCGCCGTTCCGTTTGATCTGGAAGTGCAGGTGCGGGCCGGTCGCACGGCCCGTCGCACCGACGTACCCGATGACGTCTCCCTGACGGACTTGGGAACCCGGCCGGATCCCGCGGGCGATGCGGGAGAGATGGCCGTAGTAGGTCTTGTACCCCATGGGGTGGGAAAGGACCACCAGCCTTCCGTTTGCCCCCTTCCAGCCGGCGAACCGGACCGAGCCCTCGCCCAGCGCGGAGACGGGCGTCCCGATGGGGGCGACGTAGTCCACGCCCAGGTGCGGGCAGCGGATTTTCAGGACGGGGTGGAGACGGCTCCGGCTGAACCCCGAGCTGATGCGCCGGAAGTTGAGCGGCGCCTTCAGGAACGCCTTCCGCAGCGAGTTCCCGTCGTCGTCGAAGTACCCGGCGTTCCCGTTCGCCTCGTACCGGTAGGCCCGGAACGTCGTCCCGTCGTTGATGAACTCCGCGGCGAGAACCTTCCCGTAGCGCCGGAAGCGGCCGTCGAGCCAGAGCTCCTCCACGATGACCCGGTAGGAGTCCCCGGCCCGGAGGTCGGCGGTGAAGTCGATGTCCCAGGAAAAGATGTCGGCGACGGCGTAGGCGAGCAGGGCGGATTCCCCGCTGTTCCCCAGCGAGTCATAGAGGCTGGTCTCGATGACCCCCCCGAAGTTTCCCACCTTCCTCTCGAACGGGATATCGATCTTTTCCGCCCGGAAGTCGGGGTCGCCGCGCGTTATGCGCAGCAACGCTTCGTCGTCGATCCGATACGTTAGGGACAGGACGTTGTTGTCGCTGTCCAGCCGGATCCTGTACGGTTGTCCCGCGGAGATCTTCTTAAGCCGGTGGATGCCGGCCGAGGCTTCCCTGATGGAGAGCAACTCCTGGATAGACAGGCCGTACCGCTTGAAGATGTCGAACATCGTCTCGCCGGGCTTCACCACGCCCTGAATTACCTGGCGGGCGGCGGATGTTCGCCCCGGGAGGGGAGTCGAAGAATCCACTTGGGAGGAACGCGACGAGAGGTAACTCACAACGACAATCATTGCAATCGATATGGCAATACCGGAAACGACCCGTTTCATTCCACCCCCGACGGTAATGGCAGTTAGAGACAGTTTGCACAATAGGATCCTTCCGTCAACCCATGAATGCGGCGGATCGCATCGTCATGCGTTCCAACGTGAGGTTTTCGCATTTTGCGACAACCTCCGCCTTCTCGGTGGCGCTTAACCGAAACACGAAATCATCGGGAAATCGATGCCTATTCCCCCGCCCAACAACTTGAGGTCGCAATTTGCGACCAGTTCGGTTTTTTCGTCCGCCGTCAGCCTGAAACCGCACCTTCCGAATAAAAATCCAATTGGGAATCGAAATGGGTCCTGAGGGGGTGGCGGTCATGTGCGCAAAAATGAAAGAGGATTCCTTCCGGGATTTCGTGCTCGACCAACTTCGCTCCCTGGAGGGACTCCGTTGCCGACCGATGTTCGGCGGCTACGGGCTCTACCTTGGCGAGGACTTCTTCGGCATCCTCTACGACGGGCGCCTCTACTTCAAGACCGACGAGTCGACGCGGGAGAAGTACCGGGACCGGGGTATGGGCCCCTTCGCGCCGGGCGGGGACCAGGTCCTGAAATCGTACTACGAGGTTCCGGAGGAGATCGTCGAGGACGACGAAGAACTGGCCTCCTGGGCGAGAGAGGCGGCAACGCGCAAGGGGAAGAGGAAGGGGAGGGCGCCGGCTGCGAAAAAAAGATGAGCGATCCCGTTCTGACGAGCACGCGGATGAATGGCGCCGGACGGACCGCGGTGGTGACGGGCGCGTCCAGCGGGATCGGGGAGGCCTACGCCAGGCGTCTCGCCGCCGTGCGGCTTTGCCACGCGGCGCTTACCGGGATGGTCGCCCGCGGAAGAGGGAGCCTGGTGAACGTTTCCTCGGTGGCTGCCTTCGGACAGAGTCCCGGCAACGCCGGCTACTGCGCCACCAAGGCGTGGATGAACAGTTTCACGGAAGGGCTGCACCTCGATCTTGCCGCCGTCGGGTCGCCCGTCAAGGTGCAGGCGCTCTGTCCGGGCTACACCCTCACGGAATTCCACGACGCCTCGGGGATCGGAAGGGATCACGTCCCCGCGAGCTGGTGGATGTCCGCGGAGGATGTGGTGGACGCCTCCCTGCGGGGCCTCGAGCAAGGAAAACCGGTCGTCGTGCCCGGGTGGCGTTACAAGTTCTATGTCTTCCTGTTGAAGGCGCTCCCCGGAGTTCTCGTCCGCTCCCTTGCGCTCCGAACCCAGGGGAAGTATCGCCGGTAATCGGTCGAGAAACGCCTCGATCATCGAAACCTGCCAGTCGGCGCGCCCGCCAGCGCGGCGACCGGCGCCGTTGACGAAACCGTCATCAACAGCGCCGCTATCGCCGCTATTAGAAATTGAATTTTCGATCCGGCGGTTCGCATCGGGAAAATGCTCCGTCAGGCCGACTTTTTACGATAGCCGCCCGTGTCGGCCTGTCGTTCGTCAAATGCTTTCTTCAAACCGGCTATGTCCAGTTTTTTCATTTGAAGCAACGCCTGCATGACCCTTTCCGACGTTGCGGGATCCGGATCGCTCATCATCTCGCCGATGACCGAGGGAACGATCTGCCAGGACACGCCATACTTGTCTTTCAGGCATCCGCATTGGTCCTTTTCTCCGCCCGCGGAAAGCTTCTCCCACAGATCGTCTATTTCCTTCTGCGTCTCGCAGTTCACGACCAACGATATGGCGGGCGAGAACGTGAATATCGGGCCGCCGTTCAACGCCAAGAATTCATGTCCATTGAGCTGACGGTACCTGATACGGAATGCGTGCGTCGCGTATTTTCGCCTTGGCTCGCACGATGCGTTGCGCCAGCGTGGACGGAGCGTTGAGGAAAGCGTGCGCGATCTCCTCGGTCGTGAGACCGCATACCTCCCGGAGCGTCAGCGCCACCCGGGCG
>JACRIV010000139.1 GCA_016220005.1 Deltaproteobacteria bacterium | reverse complement strand
TGAGGGTATCCTCATCGTGAACCGCTATTGACGGAACACGAGAGAACGCGAGGCGCATAACGCTTTGGAAATACGAAAAGACTTCCTGCCCCTTTCAAGGCCTGACATAGGCGAGGAGGAGATCGACGCCGTCGCGGCGTCGCTGCGGTCCGGTTGGATCACCAGCGGCCCGAAGGTGGCCGAGCTCGAGGACCGGTTCCGGTCGCTGACCGGCGCCCCCCATGCCGTCGCGGTCTCCTCCGCCACGGCGGGGCTGCACATCGTCCTCGCGGCGCTGGGGATCGGCGAGGGGGACGAAGTGGTGACCCCGTCGATGACCTTCGCCTCCACGGTCAACCAGATCGCCCTGCGGGGGGCGCGCCCGGCGTTCGCCGACAACGATTACGGGACGCTCCAGGTCCTGCCGGCCGAGGTGGAGCGCCTAATCACCCCGCGCACGCGGGCGGTCATCCCCGTGCACTTCGCGGGGGCGCCGGCCGACCTCGATCCCATCCGCGCGGCGGCCGACCGCGCCGGTATTCCCGTCATCGAGGACGCCGCCCATGCCGTGGGGACCTCCTATCGAGGGAAGCCCGCGGGCGGACACGGGAACATCGCGATCTACTCCTTCCACCCGATCAAGAACATCACCACCGGCGAAGGCGGCATGGTCACATGCGACGACGAAGGGCTCGCCCGGAAACTTCGCCTGCTCCGGTTCCACGGGATCGAGCGGGACGCGTGGAAACGCTACGGAAAGGGAGGCGCCCCCCACTACGACGTCCGGGAGCCCGGCTACAAGTACAACCTCACCGACCTCCAGGCGGCGATGGGCGTCGTCCAGATGGGGAAGGTGAAGGAGATGAACGGGAGGCGCGCGCTCCTCGCATCCCGATACTTCGAGGGTCTGCGCGGCGTCGGGGGGATCGACCTTCCCGTCCCGCCCTCCTACCCGCACGAGCATTCGTGGCACCTTTTCATCGTGAAGGTGACCTCCACGGACCGAGACGCCTTCATCGGGCGGCTTGCGGAGTACAATATCGGGGTCGGGCTCCACTTCCCCCCCTGCCACCTGCTCGCCTATGTCCGGGAGCGGTTCGGATCGAAGGAAGGGGATCTCCCCGGGTGCGAGCTCGCGGGAAGAAGGATCCTGTCGTTGCCCCTCTTCCCCGGAATGGCCGACGGCGACGTGGACTACGTCTGCGCGGCGATCCGGGAGATCCTCGGGGAGGTCCGGGCGTGATCTCGGTCGTCATCCCGGTTTATAACGAGGAGAAGAACCTCCCCCTCCTCATGGACCGTCTCGAGTCGGCCCTCCGGACGTTGGGGCGGTCCCACGAGATCATTTTCGTCGACGACGGAAGCCGCGACCGTTCCCTCGAGATCATGGAAAGCTTCGCGGGGCGAAACGGCGTGCGGGTCGTGGAGCTGACGCGGAACTACGGCCAACACTCGGCGATCATGTCGGGGTTCTCGATCGTGCGGGGGTCGATCGTGGTGACCCTCGACGCCGACCTCCAGAACCCGCCCGAGGAGATCCCGGGGCTGGTCCGCGCCATGGAGGAGGGAGACTACGAGGTTGTCGGATCGGTCCGGCAGATGCGGCTCGATCCCCTCTACCGGAGGATCCCTTCGCGGATCGTCAACGTGATGACCCGCAGGATCACGGGCGTCCGCATGACCGACTGGGGGTGCATGCTCCGCGCCTACCGGCGCGAGGTGGTCGACCGGATGGTGGAGAGCGAAGAGTACGCCACGTTCATCCCCGCGCTGGCGACGCTCTACGCCAAGAGGATGACCGAGATCCCGGTCACCCATTCCGAGCGGCACGGGGGCGTCTCCAATTACAACCTCGGGAAGCTCCTTAGCCTTCAGTTCGACCTGCTCACTTCGTTTTCCGAGTTCCCGCTCAAGGTGTTGCTGTACCTCGGCACCGCGCTTGCGCTCGGCGGCGTCTCGCTGGCCGCCATGCTCGTCGTGATG
The DNA here is from genome assembly GCA_016220005.1 of Deltaproteobacteria bacterium. Taxonomy (GTDB): domain Bacteria; phylum Desulfobacterota; class Deferrimicrobia; order Deferrimicrobiales; family Deferrimicrobiaceae; genus JACRIV01. The sequence continues at coordinate 14,796 of JACRIV010000139.1, read as the reverse complement.
CGCCTCCTGTACGGACCGGAGTGGGGCGGGTACGGGGTCTTCACCCTGTTCGCCATCCTGTTCTTCTTCGTCGGCGGCCTCTTCTTCGCCCTCGGGATCATGGGGCAGTACGTCGGACGGATCTACCACGAGGTCCGCAAGAGGCCGCGTTTTACGATCCGCAGAGTGCACGGGGGCTGAAGACGGGCGTGCGAGCGGTCGTCTTCGCCTACCACAACATGGGGATCGTCGGCGTCCGGGCGCTGCTCTCCCACGGGTTCGAAATCCCCATGGTCTTTTCCCACGCGGACGATCCGAGGGAGAACCGCTGGTTCGGCTCCGTCGCCGGCTATTGCCGGGAGAGGGGGATCCCGGTGCACCTCGCCGAAAACGTCAACGCCCCCCCGTGGCCGGCGATGATCCGCGCGGCGTCGCCCGATCTCCTCTTCTCCTTCTATTACCGCTCGATGCTGGGGAAGGAGATCCTTTCCATCCCGAGGCTGTGCGCGATGAACCTGCACGGGTCGCTCCTGCCCCGGTATCGCGGAAGGGCGCCGGTGAACTGGGTGCTGGTCAAGGGAGAGGCCGAGACCGGGGTGACTCTCCACGTGATGACCGAGAAGCCGGACGCGGGGGACATCGTCGGGCAGGCCGCGGTCCCTATCTGCTTCGAGGACACCGCCCTGACGCTCTTCGCCAAGATGGAAGCGGCGGCTTCGCTGCTCCTCTCCGAGCTCCTTCCGAAGATCGCCGCGGGGGAGATCCCCCGCCGCCGGAACGAGATCGAGAAGGGAAGCTACTACGGGGGGCGGAAGCCCGAAGACGGGAGGATCGACTGGAGACTGCCCGCCGTGGAGATCTACAACCTGGTCCGGGCGGTCACGCGGCCCTACCCCGGTGCGTTTTCGACGCTCAAGGGGGAGAAGTTCCTCGTCTGGTGGGCGAAGCCGGTTTCGCCGGAGGAGCTCCCGGAGGTTCCCCCGCCGGGGACGATCCTGGCTGCGGGAGGGTCCTCCCTTCGGACGGCGGGTGGCTGCCTCACGACCGTGCGGACGGAGCGGCGCATCCTGGCGGGGACCGGGCAGGGGCTCCTCCAGCTCGAAGAAGTGGAGTGGAGAGGGAAAACGGCAAGAGGGGAAGGGATCGCCTCCCTCCTCGAGGACGAGATCGGCGGGAGGTTCGAATGAAGGTCCTCATCCTGGGAGTCAACGGTTTCATCGGCCATCACCTGACGGCGAAGATCCTCGAGGACACCGACTGGAAGGTCTACGGGATGGACCTCTCCGCCGAGCGGCTGGGGGAGACGGTCGACCACCCGAGGTTCGAGTTCGTGGAGGGCGACATCTCCATCAACAAGGAGTGGATCGAATACCACATCAAGAAGGCTGACGTGGTCCTGCCGCTGGTCGCCATCGCCACGCCGAAGGTCTATGTGGAGCGTCCTCTCGCGGTCTTCGAGCTCGACTTCGAGGAGAACCTGCGGATCGTCCGCCAGGCCCACCGGTACGGGAAGCGGGTCGTCTTTCCGTCCACCTCCGAAGTGTACGGGATGTGCGCCGACCCCGAGTTCGACGAGGAGGCCTCGCCCCTGGTGCTGGGGCCGATCTCCAAGGAGCGGTGGATCTACTCGTGCAGCAAGCAGCTCCTGGACCGGGTCATCTGGGCATACGGGCGCCAGGGGCTGTCGTTCACCCTCTTCCGCCCTTTCAACTGGATCGGGCCCAGGCTCGACTCGATCGAGACCGCGAAGGAGGGGAGCTCCCGGGTGGTGACCCAGTTCATCGCGAACCTGTTCCTCGGCGAGCCGATCCAACTGGTCGACGGCGGGCGCCAGCGCCGCTGCTTCACCTACGTGGACGACGGGATCGCGGGACTCATGAAGATCCTTGAGAACCGCAACGCCTGCGCGGCGGGGAAGATCTTCAACCTGGGCAACCCCGAGAACGACTGCTCGGTCCGCGACCTGGCCCACCTCCTGCGGGACCTCTTCTCCCGCCACCCGCGGGCTCGCGGCAAGAAGGAGATCCCGCCGGTCGTCGAAGTGGACTCGAAGCGGTTCTACGGGGACGGTTACCAGGACATCCAGACGCGCACGCCCTCCATCGCGAGGGCGAGGGAATGCCTCGGGTGGAGCCCGAAGGTGGGGCTTGAAGAGGCGCTCCGGAGGACCCTCGATGCCTTCATCGAGGAGAACGCGCCCCCGGGGCGCTCTCCTCGGCCCAGGCCCCGCGCAAAACGCGAAAAGGAGGTAAAGGGGGACACTCATTAACTCGAGTGTCATGTTGAATGAGTGTCTCCCCTCAGTACCACGTTGAATGAGTGTCCCCCCCCGTCCCCGCCGCCCGAACGGATCCTGGGGCTCAAGGTCGACGTCGACACGCGCCGGGGGATGGAAGAAGGTGTTCCCGCCCTCCTGTCCGCCCTTGCGGCGTTCTCGTGCGCCGCGACCTTTTTCCTGTCCTTCGGACCGGACAACTCGGGCAAGGCGGTCTACCGGATGGTCCGCAGCCCGAGGTTCCTCTTCAAGATGATCCGGACGAACGCGCCGGGTCTCTACGGGGTGCGGACCGCCCTCTACGGGACGTTGCTCAAGGCCCCGATGATCGCCCGGGCGTTCCCCGACCTGTGCCGGGAGATCGAGACGCAGGGGCACGAGGTCGAGTTCCACGCGTGGGACCATCGCGCCTGGCAGGACACGCTCCCGCGAAAGGGGGAAAGGTGGATCCGCGAGTGGCTCGACCGGGGGATCGCGGCCTACGAAGGGTGCATGGGTCATCCCCCCCGGGCGTTCGGCGCACCGGCCTGGCTTCTCACCGAGGCGGCGGTCGGCGTCCTTGCCGGGTACGAGTGGGAATACCTGAGCTGCACGAGGGCGCCTTCGCCGTTTCTCCTCGAGGGCACGGGGCTCGTGGAGGTCCCCTCCGATCTCCCCTGCCTCGAGGAGGCGGGAGGCCCCAAGAGGGTCGGCCGGATCCTTGCCGCCCTGTCCCCCGGAGGAATCCACGTCCTTCCCGTCCATGCCGAGGTCGAGGGCGGGATATGGCGCGACTCCTTCGCGGAGATCCTCGAAGGCGCTGCGCGGATGGGATACCGGGTCGCGCGGCTCTCCGAGATCGCGGAGAGCCTGTGGAAGCGGGAGCTCCCCGAAAGGCCCTTCCGTACGGCCCTGCTGCGCGGGAGGGCGTTCCCCTGTGCGGTCTGAGTATCCCCATCCATCCAAACCCGGTTTGAATTTTTTCCTAAAGGGGGGGCGGATGGATGTAAAATACGCTGATAAGATAGGGAGGGGTGACGGGTGAAGCTACCGGCATTGAATATTGGACGGTTCACGGCGCGGATACCGCTGGTGCAGGGAGGGATGTCCGTGCGCGTGTCGACTTCTTCGCTGGCCTCGGCGGTGGCCGAGTGCGGCGGCATCGGGACGATCGGCGGGTCCGGCATCCCCATCGATGATCTGAAGGAGGACATCCGCAAGGCGAAGCGGATGACCAAGGGGATCATCGCCGTCAACATCATGTTCGCCATCCGGGAGTTCATGGAGGCCGTGAAGGCGTCGATCGATGCCGGCGTCGACATGATCGTCACCGGCGCGGGGTTCTCCCGGGACGTCTTCAAGGTGGGAAAGGAGCACAACGTTCCCATCGTCTCCATCGTCTCCTCTCCCGAATTCGGTAAGCTCGCCGAGCGGAGCGGAGCCGACGCGATCGTGGTCGAGGCCAAGGAGGCGGGCGGCCACCTGGGCACCGACAGGCCTCTGCGCGAGCTTTTCCCGGAGATCCGGAAAGTGGTCAGGAAGGTCCCCCTTATCGCCGCCGGCGGCATCACGGACGGGTACGAGGTCGGCGAAATGATGAGCAAGTACGGGGCGGACGGCGTCCAGATGGCGACCCGGTTCGTCCTCACCAAGGAATGCGACGTCTCCGACGCCTTCAAGGAAACCTACCTGAACGCGAAGCAGGAGGATGTCGTCCTCATCGATTCCCCCGTGGGGCTGCCCGGCCGGGCGATCCGGAACCGGTTCCTTCATCGCTTCCGCGGCGGGGAGAGCTTGTTCGACGGCCTGTGCAAGCGGAGCTGCCTCAAGCGATGCAGCCATTCCTTCTGCATCATCGACCGCCTGGAAATGTCGCGCCACGGAGACGCGGAGGAAGGGCTGGTCTTCGCGGGCGAGAACGTTTGGAAGATCAAGGATATCCCGACGGTCCGGGATCTGATCGACCGCCTCGTCGCCGAGGCGGAGAGCGTCTACGCGCCCGTGGCGGTCTGACCGGCGTCCAGGATCCTGCGGATCGTCCGGGCGAGTTCCGACAGCCCGTACGGCTTCTGGATGAAGCCGTTCGCCCCTTCGTTCAGGATCTCCTGGGCGAGCCCCTCCACCGTGTATCCCGAGGAGAGGAGGACCGGCAGTCCCGGGGCGAGCCGCCGCAGCTCCCGGAACGTCTCCCTTCCTCCCATCTTCGGCATCATGATGTCGAGGAGGACGAGGTCGATCGCCTCCCCCCCTTCCCGGAACAGCCGGCAGGCGGCCGCCCCGTCCTCGGCGACGAGCGTCCGGTACCCCAGGGTGCGGAGCAGCGCGCATCCCATCTCCCGGATCTCCGGTTCGTCGTCGACGATGAGGATCTTCTCCGTTCCTTTCGGATAGGGCTCCGCGGGGGTCAGGGCCTTGGGGATCTCCTTACTCTCCGTCGCGGGAAGGTAGATCCGGAAGGCGGAGCCGGCGCCGGGAGCGCTTTCCACGTGAATGCCGCCCTTGTGGTTCTTCACGATTCCGTAAACCATCGGGAGGCCCATCCCTGAATATCCTTTCTCCCGCCGGGTGGTGAAAAACGGCTCGAAGATGTGCTTCCGAACCTCTTCCGTCATCCCCTCCCCGGTGTCCCGGACCTCGATGTACGCGTATTCGCCGGGACCCGCCACGTGGTATCGCCTCGCCTCCTCCGCGGAAAGGCGCGCGTTCCCCGTCTCGATCGTCAGCGTGCCGCCTTCCGGCATGGCGTCCCGCGCGTTGAAGCACAGGTCGAGGAGGGAATGCTGCAGTTGCCCTGCGTCCCCCTCGACGGCCGCAAGCGACGGCTCGAGGAGGGTGCGGATCTCGATGGAGCGTTCGAGGCTCGACGCGAGGACCGGGACCGTCCGGGTCACGAGTTCGTTGAGCGAGAGGGGGCGCACGAGGTACTTCCCGCGGCGCGCAAATCCGATCAGCTTCGCCGTGAGCTGCGCGGCCCGTTCCGCGGAGCGGTAAATCTTCTCCACCGTCTCGAGGTAGGGGTCGTCCTCCTTCATCCGGCTCTGCAGGAGGGTGCTGTACCCGATGATCGCCCCGAGGATATTGTTGAACTCGTGCGCGATCCCGCCGGCCACGGCCCCCACCGCCTCCATCTTCTGCGCCTGCGAGAGGCTCCTCCGGAGCTCTTCCTTCTCCCGCTCCGTGTGGAGGCGCTTCGTGATGTCGATGCCGAGCGCGACGACGCAGCATGGCGCCCCTTCCGCATCGCGGATCGCCGTGGCGTTCCAGCTGATGGTCCGTTCCTCCCCGTCCCGGGTGAGGACCGGGTTGACGAACCCCACCGCCTCCTTCCCCGCCAGCACTCCCCGGAAGGATTCGGCGACCCGTTCCCGCTCCCGCTCGGGGATCAGGAGGGAGAAGTAATCCTTTCCCAGCACTTCCTCCGGCCGATACCCGGTGATCCGCTCCGCCGTACGGTTGAACAGGACGGTTTTTCCTTCGGGGTCGAGCTCGACCGCGAACACGTTGGCGTCCTCCACCACGGCGCGATACCGCTCCTCGGACTCCGCCAGCGCCCGCCGGTCCTCCACCTGCCGGGTGATGTCGATATTCACACTGATCCCGAGCTCCACCGCATCCCCCTTTCCCCGGAAGGGATAGGTGTTGGACAGGACCCACCGGGACTCCCCCGCGGGGGTCCTGTACTCCCACTCCAGGTTGAAGAACGACTCCCCGGAGAAGACACGGGAGAGGATCTCCCGGGTGCGCTGCTCATCCCCGGGGCGGGCGATCAACCGGTAGACCGATTTCCCCTCCGCTTCCTTCGGGGCGTAGCCGAAGAGCCGACGGCAGTGCAGGTTCCAGTGCCGTATCTCCCCATCGCGGTCGTACGTAAAGCAGGCGGCCGGGATCTGCTCGAAGAGCGTCCGGAGGCGTTCCTCGGAGAGCGAGAGCCGCCGGTATTCCTTGGCGCTCTGCAGGACGAGGGACGCCTGGAGGACGAAGGCGGAGAGCTCCTCGATCGCCTCTCGGTCGAAGGCGTCGCGGCTCGATGCGTAGACCGTCAGCGCGCCGATGACCTTTTTCCCCTCGCGAAGGGGGAGGGCGGCGACCGATTGGTACCCCCTGGCGAGGGCGCTTTCCCTCCAGGGCGCAAACCGATGGGAACGGGCCACGTCGCGGATGACGTCGGGCTTCCCTTTCCGGATCGCGGCGCCCGTGGGCCCGTTCGCCAGCGGGGAGTCGTCCCAGCGCACGCGGATTTCCTGGAGGTAGCCCTCCTTGTCGCCGCAGATGGAGATCGGCTCGACGGCGCCGTCCAGCCGGGCCATGCCGATCCAGCACATCCGGTATCCCAGCGAGACCACCCCTTCGACGATCCTTCTCAGAAGGTCCGGCATGGCTTCGTGGGCCAGGAGGGAGGCGGCGATGTCCCGGAAGCGGGTGATCCGGATGGCCTGGCCTCGCATGCGCGAGAGCTGCCCCTGCAGCGCGACGAGATGATCGAGCTGCTCGCGGAGCACCCGGGCGGCGTCGATCTTCCCCGAGTCCGGCGTGGGGGGGACGCAATAGAAGTTCTCGACCAGTTTCCCTTTGAAGATCACGAAGGGGTGGGCGCGCAGGGCGTCCAGGAGCGCCTCGGGGGGGAAATCCTCCATCCCGTGCAGGCACAGGCAGAGGCATTTCTGCTCGGCGAGGAAGGCGTGGAGCATCCACTGGTAGCCCGGGAGCCGGTCCCGCTGGAAGTCCGTCCCGAGGGCGAAACGCATGTCCACGCACAGGCGGAGGCCGGCGTACTTCTCCGCGGAGGCGAGCCGGACGGCGGAACGGAAGAAGGCGACCAGCCCCTGGGGTTCGAACCCTTCCTTCTTCGAAGAGCGGGAGGCCGGCCCCTGTGTGACGAGGAGGGCGCCCCGCGCTAGCTGGATCCCGACGTCGATCCCCTTCCGCTTCAGGCCGGTGAGGATCTCCTCTCCGGTCGACGGGGCGCAATACAGAAGGCATTTCTCGCGCCGGGAGAGGCCGATGCGGAGATAGGGGAACAGGGCGGAGAGCCGGTCCTCGGAGTCCCTGTAAAAAAGGCCGATGTGGTCGTGGAGGGCGAGCTTTTCGAAATCTTCAGGGAGAGAACCGTCCATCGCCAAGGAACCTCGACTCGGGAGATCCGTACCTGATGCAGCGGCGCTCTCGGTGCGTCAGCCTATTTGCGAGACGCTACACCGGCTGCGCGGTTCGTCGGGCGGCTTGATGACGAATAAAGTATATAGGGAAACCAGGTCCGTCGCATGGGAAAAGATCACCTCGGTTCAGGCACGGGAGGAGCGGGGGAAGAGAAACGCAAGGGCCAGGGTGGCGGCTGCGCAGAAACCGCCTGCGAGGGCGAACCCCGCGGGGAAGCCAAATCGCGAAATGACCGCGCCGAGGGTGATGGCGGAGACGGCGAACCCCCCGTAAATGCACGTATTATACCCTCCCATCGCCAGGCCGCGGATTCGCGTGGGGACCGACTCGGACAGGACTGCGCCGATCGCCGTGAACGCGGCTGCCATGCTCCCTCCGACGGTTACGAAGACGAGGTAGAGGGGCAGAAGACCGGTGAACTGTCCCACGGTGGCGATGGAGAGGGCGAAGAGCAGGTTCCCGGCGAGAATGAAGGGGACCCGTTTCCCCAGCCGGTCCGAAAGGTGGCCGATGGGGATCCGGAACAAGGCGTTGGCCGCTGCCTGGCAGGTGAAGATCAGCCCGGTGTGGGCGATGGTGATCCCGGAATCCCGGGCGTACAGGGGGAAGAAGGCGAAAAGGGATCCCCACGCGTAGGTGGAGAAGAAGGTGGCGATCCAGCAGGCGAGCACCGCGCGGTTCCTCGTGATCTCCCGGAAGTCCGCCCGGAGATTCGGGGAGGCGGGGCGGGCGGCCGGGAGCGGAGCGGGCATGCGCGGCCCTCCCAGCAGGATGCCGGCGGCGATGACCACCGCGGACAGGAGGAAGGCCGGGCGGAAACCGCGCACCGCGACGCTTCCGCCGAGCCCGGGCCCCGCGGCCATTCCCAGGTAGAGCGCCGAGGTGTACCATCCGTACGCCCTGCCCAGGAAGGGGACCGGGGACACATCGCCGACGTACGACATCATCGCGGGGGAGAAGCAGGCCAGGCCTACCCCTGAAAAGAGGTAGACCGCTCCCACCTGCATCGGGCTCCGGGCGACGATCAGGAACAGGGACGTCATCCCGGAGATCGCCATCCCGGCGAGGATCAGCCTTCTCCGGCCGAGTCGGTCGGACATGAGCCCGAGCGGCATCGACAGCAGGGTGGCCGCGAGCATGAACGCGGCGTTGATCAGCCCCACCTCGAACGTGGTCGCCCCCAGCCCCCGGGCGAACAGCGGGACGAGCGGCAGGCGCATGTAGGCGCCCAGGTAAAGGACGAAGGTCAGGGCGCATGCGATGAAGATCGGGAGGCGGGCGGTCATATCGCCCTATTCTACATCGGTCTCCCGATAATTCCTTTGCGGCAAAGGGATGGTAATATGGAAAGCCATGCACCCCCCTTGGAGCCTTTCACGCAGCAAGCGGATGCTCGCGGACCGGTGATGGACCTCTGGCTCGTCCGCCACGGCGAGGCGGTCCCGGAGACCGTGGACGTTTCCCGCCCATTGAGCGAGGAGGGGAGAGGAGCGATCTCTGCAGTCGCTTCCGCGCTGGCCGGGAGAATGGGACGGCTCGACCTCGTGGCCGACAGCGGGAAGCGCCGTGCCCGCGAGACGGCCGAGATCCTGGGGACGGCCGCCGGCTACCCCCCGGACGGGATCGTGGAGACGAAGGCCCTCTCGCCCAACGCCGACCCGGAGGCGTTCCTCGCTTTTCTCGAAGACCACGGAGAGAAGGAGAACGTGCTGTGCGTCGGCCATCTCCCTTCGATCGCCCTGATCGCCTCCTGCCTCCTTTCCCCGAGAGACCCCGTGAAGCTGATTTTCGGGCCGGGATCCGTCTGCCGGATCCGCCTTTCCGCAGTGAAGCGTGGCGGGGGCGAACTGCTTCTTTTTCAATAAGATGGGCACCATCAAAGGTTTTATCTTCAATATATATATAATATTTTTTTGCTGGTAATGTATTATCTGTCTCTTGGGCGGCTGTTTTAGGATTTCTTTGGAATCTGCCCCCGTTCTTCTCTATTTAATTTATTTTTCCGCATTGACACGTTGCTTGAGATTTGAAATGATGTAGCTATATCTAATGTCCGGAGGGGTACATGGAAAAAAAGGTGTTAATAGAGTTGACGGCGGAAATAGTATCGGCCCATGCCTCGGTCAATGAAATGAGCAGGGAAGATCTTCTGGATGAAATTCAGGCGGTTTTCGGAAAGTTGAATTCCCTGGCGGGCGTGGAAGCTGCAGCAGAGGGAGAAGCGGCTGCGGAGATCAAACCGGCCGTTCCGGTGCACCAGGCTTTTGGGGCGGACAAGGTCTATTGTATGGTCTGCGGAAAAGGATTTACCACCTTGAAAAAGCACCTTGCGATAAGCCACAACCTGTCCCCGAAAGATTATCGGAAAAAATTCAATGTCCCCGCAAAGACGCCCCTCGTGGCCCGCAACTACTCCGAAGCGAAGAAGAAGATCGCCCAGAAGCTCGGCCTGGCGGAGAAGCTCGCCGAGGGACGCAAGAAACGCGCGAAGGGATAAGCGGAACAACAGAAGGAAGGACCGGCCCGCCGGGAGCGATTCCGCGCGGGCTTTTTTTTGGGGACTCTCCAAAAACTTTTTATGTCGGATCCAGAAGGGGACGTTCCTAAACTTTTCAGTCTGGGGACGTTCTTCAACTTTCCAGAAAGGGCACAACCGAAAGTTGAAGAACGTCCCCATGCCGCCTGAAAAGTTTAGGAACGTCCCCAGACTGAAAAGTTTAGGAACGTCCCCACGCAAAAAGTTTTTGGAGAGTCCTTTTTTTGAAACGATTGGCGCAGGGGCGGCATTTACTAAACGTGAAAGGAATATTCCCGCCCTCGAAATTATTTGCCCGGCGCTCTCGGGCTTGAGGCAAAATAAGGAAATACCGTGGTTCGGATTCCTGCCGCGTGACTCCACCCTACCGTTGCCTCGAAAGGAGGACTCGAAATGCCCTACGCCGCGAAGGACTACGGGAAGCTCGTCGGGATGGAAGGCTTCAGCGAGACGCTCCTCAAGAACCATTTCACGCTCTACCAGGGGTACGTGACGAACACGAACAAGCTCTTGGACATCCTCGGGGGGATGCTCAACGAAGGTAAGACCGCCACGCCGGAGTATGCGGAGCTGAAGCGGAGGCTGGGGTGGGAGTGGAACGGGATGCGCCTCCACGAGTTCTATTTCGAGAACCTGGGCGGCAAGGGGGCGCTGGATCCCGGGAGCAAGCTCGGGAAGGCGGTGGCAGCCGAATTCGGCGGCGCCGAGAAGTGGGAGGCCGATTTCCGCGCGGCGGGCGCGATGCGCGGGATCGGCTGGGTCGTCCTGTATCAGGACACGGCCGGAGGGAGGCTCATCAACCAGTGGGTCAACGAGCACGACGTCGGGAATCCGGCCGGCGCCGCGCCGATCCTCGTGATGGACGTCTTCGAGCACGCCTTCATGATCGACTACGGCCTGAAGCGGGGGGACTACATCGCCGCCTTCTTCAAGAACGTCAACTGGAAGGCGGCGGAGGGACGTCTGAAATAGGCAGAGTACCTTGTTGACATTCGGGGTTGACGTTACGGGCTGTCCCGGGGCATTCCTGGAATAGCCCTTTTTGTTTGGAGACGGTCCAGGAGACAGACTTGGCAGGACGACATGGGGATCGCAGTCACACAGCCGAGGTTGATGGGCCAACAGGGGATGCCAGGACCGTCCCGGGTTTAAAAAGGAGAAGCCGGGCCGATGGACTATTACGCACAGGGGAGTCTGGTCGCGGCGATCGTCGCGCTGGCGATCGCGGGATACCTGCGCGTCTGGGCCAAGAACGACAAGGAGGCCCGCGCGTTCGCGGACCTGTCGCTCATCATCTTCCTCTGGTGCCTTCCCGAGTACCTCTGGAAGACGCTGGGCTCGTCCTTCTGGCACCGCGTGTCGCTCGCGGGAGTCATGTTCATCCCGCCCTTCGCTCTCCGGTACAGCGGTGCCGCGGTCCGGACGCGGCCGAGGTGGTTCCAGGTCGCCCTCGTCGCGGGGGTGTGGATCAGCGCCGCCTTTGCGGCCACGACCGCAAGCGACCGGCTCCTCGCCTCCTCGTGGTGGAACGTCGCTGCTCTCCTCTACGTCTACCCTTACCTGGGGTTGTGCCTCTACATCGTCATCGAGCGCGGCTTCCGGGCGAACCCCTCCTCGATCGAACGAAAGAAATTCCAGTTTCTCCTCGTCGGGGGCGGCATTGCGAGCCTGGTGGCGCCGCTGAACTTCCTGCCGGGGACCGGCGTCTCCTTCCCTCCCCTGGCGGCGTTCGCCATCCTGCTCTTCTTCTATTTCATGGCGACGGGGATCCTTCATCTCCACTTCTTCGAGTTCCCGGACATCGTGGGGAGGGGGATCATCCTCGTGATCCAGGTGTTCGCCTTCGCCGTCGTCTTCGGCGTGCTGGAGGTGGTCTCGGGAAGAAAGTTCTGGTTCCCGCTGGCCGGCGTATTCCTGATCTCGTTCTTCCTGCTCACCTTCTATCCCGTGCTGATGCGGAAGCTGGGCGGGATCTCGTCCGACCTTCTCGTCCGCGAGTCGCGCAACGTCCAGTCGCGCCTCGGCGACTTCGCGAAGCGGCTCGCCGACTGCGTCTCCATCGCCTCGATCGCCCGGACGGTGGAGGAGGGGCTGGCGCAGATCCCCTTCGTTGGGGACGCCTCCCTCTGGATCCGCCCGGAGGGCGGGACCGACGAAGGGATCGGTGCGCTTCCCGTCCGGCCCGACGAGTACCTCCGCGCCTTCTCCCGCTTCTCCCGCCGCTTCCCCGCCATTCGGTTCATGGAGCACGGGGGCTCGCGCGCCGCGGATGTCGCCATCTGGGAGGATACGTGGGACGCCTCCTTTCCGGTTTTCCTTCGGGGAGACCTCCTGGGCGTCGCCCTCTTCCGTTGGAAAGGGAAAACTCCCTCCTTCCGGGAGATGGAGCTCCTCATCCCCTTCCTCGAGGGGATCGGCCTCGCCGTGGAAAACATCCGGCAGAAGCAGCGCATCCAGCGGCGGGAGCACTTCGCCACCGTCGGCGAGCTGGCGGCGGGCCTGGCCCACGAGGTGCGCACCCCGGCCGGCGTGATCAAGGGGGCGGCCCAGTTCCTCTCCCGCGAGGCGCATCCCCGCGACCGGGAGTTTCTCGATATCATCGTCGAGGAGGCGGACAGGCTGAACAGCGTTGTGACCGAGTTCCTCGCGTACGCCCGGCCCGCGGACCGCACCCCTTTCAATATTTCCCTCCGGGAGCCGGTGGAACGGGCGCTGACGAGGCTCCGCCGCGAGAGGGCGCGGCAGATGGAGCGGATCCGCATCCACCTGCACTGCACGGAGCCGTCCCCGAAGGTGAACGCCGATCCCTCGGAGATCGAGCGGGTCGTCTTCAACCTGCTGACCAACGCGGTGGAGGCGATGCCCGAGGGGGGGGACCTCACGGTCCGCTTGCAGGGTGCCGGCGGAGAGGCGCGGGTCGGCGTGGAGGACACGGGGCCGGGGATCTCGGTGGAGGACCGGCCGCAGCTCTTCCGCCCCTTCTTCACCACGAAGGAGCGCGGAGTGGGCATGGGGCTGGCCATCTGCCGGAGGATCGTGGAGGAGAACGGCGGGTCGATCGCCGTGGAGACTACCGCCGGAAAGGGGAGCCGGTTCACGGTAAAGCTGCCGGGGGGATGAGAGGGTGAAGGGAAAGATCCTGATCGCGGAGGACGACAGGAACCTGCGCCGTGTCCTGCGGGCGATGCTCGTCCGGGAGGGGTACGAGGTCGCGGAGGCGGTCGACGGGGCCGCGGCTTCCGGCTGGCTTGCCGCCAACCGCGCGGACGCACTGATCTCGGACATCCGCATGCCGAAGATGGACGGCCTCGCCCTTTTCCGCCACAGCCGGGACCGCTACCCGTCCATGCCGGTCATCCTCGTCACGGCGTACGGGACGATCGGCGACGCGGTGGAGGCGATCCGCTCCGGCGCCTTCGACTACGTCACCAAGCCGTTCGACGAGACGGAGCTTCTCCGGGTGGTGGGAAACGCCGTCCGGACGGCGGCCTTCTCGGAAAAGGAAGGAGCCGTAAGCCCTGCGGCGGAGGAGTGGTACGGCATGGTGGGCCGCTCTCCCGTCTGGAACGAAATGCGCAAGGTGATAGAGAAGGCCGCGACGTCCCCCTTTTCCGTGCTGATCACGGGGGAGACCGGCACGGGGAAGGAGCTGGTCGCCCGGGCGATCCACCGGATCAGCGGCCGGCGCGACGGCCCCTTCATCAAGATCAACGGCGCCGCGATTCCGCCGACCCTGTGGGAGGCGGAGGTGTTCGGCTACGAGAAGGGGGCCTTCACCGGGGCGGTGACCTCCAAGCCCGGGCGGTTCGAGCTGGCCGATGGCGGGACCTTCTTCCTGGACGAGGTCGGAGAGGTGCCGTATTCCATGCAGGGGAAGCTCCTTCGGGTCCTCCAGGACCGGGAGTTCGAGCGCGTGGGCGGGGTGAAGACGCTCACGGCGGACGCGCGCCTGATCTGCGCCTCCAACCGGGACCTCCGGAAGAGGATGGAAACCGGGAAGTTCCGGGAGGACCTCTACTACCGCATCAACGGCATCCCGATCCAGCTTCCCTCTTTGCGGGCGAGGCGTGAAGACATCCTGCCGCTGGCGGAGTGCTTCCTCAACAGGACCTGCGCGGACATGGGCAGCGGGACGAAGAAGCTCACGGCCGAGTCGGCGGAGATCCTTGAGCGCTATCCGTGGCCGGGCAATATTCGGGAGCTCGAGAACGCCGTCGGCCGGGCCGTGGCCCTCTCGGAAGGGGAGGAGATCACCCCTCCGGACCTGTGCCTCGCCCTGGCGGACTTTCCCGAGGAGTCCGCCACCCCCGAGGAGAGGGGGTTCCACGAGTCCGTGCGGGACCACAAGCGGACGATAATCCGCCGGGCGATCCGCAACGCGGGAGGCAACAAGACCCGGGCCGCCGAGGCGCTGGGGCTCACGCCCACCTACCTCTCCCGGCTTGTCCGTCTCCTTGGGGTCGAATCAAAGGAGCCCTGAGTTCCTCTGCGGAGGATTACCATAAAAAAAGTGCCATCCCGTTACGAGATGGCACTTTTGGTTTTTTGCGAAGACACTGTTATTTACGGAAACGGCTGCGTCCCCACCCGGCCAATCCGATGAGGCCCATACCGAGGAGAACCAGTGTTCCGGGCTCGGACACCGGTGCGACCTCAAAATGAGTTAGATCCAACTCTTTCCCTTTAACGTGTATTCCAAATCTGTCGCCGGCTGCTATCGTGTAACCTGGGTCAAAGGCAAGGAATAAGTCGGTGGATCCCCCTGGCTTCAGCGCGGAGTCATCTTGGCCGGCCAAAGAGAGAAAGGAAGATTCATAGGAACCGGTTGCCAAGTTCGCAAAAATGGAGAATTCCCACGGTTGATTATCCC
>JACRIV010000138.1 GCA_016220005.1 Deltaproteobacteria bacterium | reverse complement strand
TGCACCGCCAGCCCTTTGTCGGACTCCCTGCGCCCGGCTCGGCGTACCGCAAGTACGCCTGCGCCGTGCTCGGTCGTCCTCCTCGGTCTGACGGCGCATCCGCTTCGCCTCGGCTGCCGACCCTTCCGGGGACAGGCCCCTCGCGCCAGCTTCGTTGCACTCCCTCATCGTACTCTCCAAGTACGCCTCGGTCGCGCGCCTTGCCGGCCCGGCGCATCGGCGTTCTCGGTGCTCAGCCTATTTGCGAGACGGGACACTACCTACCGGACGAGCACCGTGGGCTCGACGGACATCCCGATCCGAAGAAGGCGGCCCGGGTCCTCTCCCTTTTCGAGGAGGATCTTTACCGGCACCCGCTGCACGACCTTGACGTAGTTCCCCGTCGCGTTTTCCGGCGGGAAGAGGGAGAAAGCGGAGCCGGTCCCCGCCATGATGCTGTCCACCTTCCCGCGGAACTTCTTTCCCGCGTAGGTGTCCACGCGGATCTCGACCTCCTGGCCGGGACGGATCTTTTCGATCTGCGTCTCCTTGTAATTGGCGACCACCCAGACGTCGGAGAGGGCGGCCACCGCGAGAAGCGGCTGGCCGGATAAGACGACCTGGCCCAGCTCCACGCTCTTGCGGGTGACGTAGCCGTCCGCCGGGGCGACCACCTCCGTGTACCCGCGGTAAAGCTTTGCCTCGGCGAGATGGGATTCCTTCTGCTTGGCGTCGGCTGCCCGCTGCCCGATCCGGGCCTCCCGCTGGGCGAGGACCGCCTTTCGCTGGGAGATCAGCGCCTCCTGGGTGGGGATGGCCGCCTCGGCAAGGCGCAGCTCCTCCTTGGCGAGGTCGTCCTGGGCCTTGGCGACCTCCGCTTCCGTCCGGGCTTTTTCGTTCCGCTCTCGGCTGATGGAGTTCCGCTCGAAGAGGCTCCTCGCGCGCTCCGCGTCCCGGTTGGCCTGGGCGAGCCGAGCCCCGGAAAGGGCCACCTTCGACCGGGCCGCTTCAACCGCCACCCGCATCTGGGCAAGCTGGGCCTGCACCGCCGAAAGATCCTCCCGGGCGGCCTTGGTGTCCGAACGGGCGGCGGCGAGGTCCGCGGAGGCGGCGGAGAGAGCGGAGGCGGAGGCGGCGACGCGGACGGCGTACGGCTCCGGGTCGATCCGGACGAGGGGCTGCCCCTTCTTCACCGGCTGGTTGTCGTCGACGAGGACCTCGACCACCGTCCCCTGGATCCGCGACGCGACGGGATGGATCTTCCCCTCCACGAACGCGTCATCGGTCGCCACATGCGTCTGGCGCCACCACCAGTAAAAGACGCCCGACGCGACGATCGCCAGCGAGACGGCGGCGAAGATCGCCAGCGCGGGCTTGCGGCGCGGCTTCTTCGATGCGTTAGGGATCTCGTTCCCGTTCCGTTCCTCTCCCATCCCCTCTCACCTCGCTCCGGACCATTATGCCAAACCCGGCCGTTCGAATCGATTCGCGGCGGACGCCTCCTGCCCGCTCGCGCCCGGACTTCCCTGTCCGGGCTGCGCGGGCCGCCTCGGCAGCTGCCGCGCGCATCCCTGCGCGCTTTTCCTCCTATTCGTCGGCGCTGCCTCGGAGCTCGGATCCTCCATCCTCACTCTCAACGGATGGATCCTCCCTCCTGCTTCCAGGGAAGGGGGAGCAGGAGAGCGAGCAGCGCGCCGAGGACGGGGAGTCCATTGATGAGGTGGATCGCCGCGAGGACGCCGTAGCGGTCGGCCACCGCCCCGAGCAAGGTGACGCCGATCCCTCCCGTCCCGATCGCGAAGCCCGCGATCGTCCCCGCGGCGGTCGCCATCCTCCTGGGAAACAGCTCCTGCGCCATGACGATGGTCACCGAGAAGGTGGACACGATCGTGGCCCCGATGGCGGCCGCCAGGGCGAAGACGAGCCATCCGGCGGAAACGAGGAACAGGTGGATGAGCGGCGCCTGCAGGACGAGGGAAAAGAAGAGCAGCTTCCGGTGTCCGATCCGGTCCGCCAGCGGCCCCCCGACGAGCGTGCCGACCGTCCCGGCCCCGAGGAACAGGAACAGGAGCGTGGCGACGAAATCCGGATTGTTCGAGAGTTCGGCCCTGTAGAGGAACGGGATGTAGGTGGCGAGCCCGAGCTGCGTCCAGGAACGGAAGATGACGATGAGCACGATCAGCGAGACCGCGTACAGGGGGCGCTCGACGCCGTTGCCGGACTGCGCGGGGGGCCGTGCGGCGACTGCGGCGATCTTCCGGCGGATGTGCGGAAGGGCCGGCAGGAAGAGCGCGCCCGCCGCGGCCGCGGGGACGAGCAGCGCGGCGGCGCCCGGGAGCCCGTGCCGGGACACGAGGAAGATCGCCGCGGGCCCCCCGATGGCGAACCCGAGGTTGCCTCCCACCGAGAACAGGGACATCCCCGAGGCGCGCTTGACGGAGGCGATGCAGGCGGTGGCCTTGAACCCCTCGGGGTGGAATGCGGCGGTGCCCAGGCCCGTGAACATCACCAGGGCGATCAGCCACGAAAAGCCCGGCGAGAATGGAACGAGCGCGATCCCGACGCCGGACACCAGGCACCCCAGCGGCAGCAGGAACGGGAACGGCTTCCGGTCGGTCGCGTAGCCGAACAGCGGCTGGATCGCCGAGGACGTGAGGTGGGCCGCCAGCAGGAGCGTCCCGGTGACCGTGTAGGAGAGGGAGAACCGGTCCTTGAGGAACGGGAGGAGGGCCGGCAGCGCCCCCTGCACGATGTCGGTGCACAGGTGCCCGAACGAGAGCAGGAAAAGGAGCAGGGACGGGTTGTTCATCGGATCGTCACGTCTGCGATCGATTCCTTCCCCAGCAGGAGCATCGCCAGCCGGTCCACGCCGAGCGCGGCGCCGCAGCAGGGGGGCAGCCCGTGGAAAAGGGCCTCCAGGAATTCGGGGTCGATCGGGAGCATGGTCTTCGTTTGATGTTCGTGGCGGGCGGCGAGATCCCGGAGGCGGTCCGCTTGTTCGCGGGCATCGGTCAGCTCCTCGTAGCCGTTGACGAGTTCGACGCCGCAGAGGTACCCCTCGAACCGCTCGCAGAGCTCCGCATCGCCATCCCGCCGTTTCGCCATCGCCGCCAGCGCGGAGGGGAAGCCAGAGAGGAATACCGCCCCTTTCCCTTCGAGGGCCGGCTCGATCACGTCGATGTACGCGCGGAAGAAGAGGTCGTCCCATCCTTCGCTCTCGCCCGGCCGGATTCCCTTTTGCCCGAGGGCCGACCGCAGCCCCGCCCGGTCCGTCATGGATACCTGAAGAAGTTCGGCGAAAGCGTCACGAAGCTCCCATCGCGGCCACTTCCCGGAGACCGGGACGGACTCGCCGCCGCGGCGGATCTCCTCCTTCCCCGCGAACTCACGGGACAGTTCCCGGACGAGCTCCTCCACGTCCCTCATGACGGCATCGCAGGGTTCGCCCACCCGGTACCACTCCAGCATCGTGAACTCGGGATGATGGAGAGGGGATCCCTCGCGGTCCCGGAACACCTTCCCCAGGAAGAAGATGTTCCCCGACCCCGCCGCGAGCAGCTTCTTCATCGACAGCTCGGGAGAGGTGTGGAGAAAAAGCGGGGACGCGCGGCCGGCCGCGTCCGAGATGGTCACCGGGAAGACGTTCGGATCGATGTTCGGATAGGGTAGTGCGATCGGCGGGTCGACTTCGAGGAACCCCCTCTCGCGGAAGAAGGACCGGATCCGGTGGAGGATGCGGGAGCGCAGGCGCAGGGTCTCCCAGGAGAGCTCGCCGCCTGCAAGTCGCCGCCAGGTCCTTCCGGCGGCCGGGTTTTCGAGGGTCATATTTTCCTATCGTAAACCAATCCCGCGTAAAGGAGAAATGAGGGGTCTATCAATTTGCGGGAAATTGCTATGATTGGAGGGAAATCCTTTCCTTGAAGGAAGGGGGCGAATCGATGCCGTTTCCGAGCTGGGGCGAGACGCGGGAAGGACACAGCATGCTGAAGGAGGCGGTCGAGCAGCTCGACCGCGCCTCCCATCTGCTGGGACTGGACCCGAACGTGGCCGACCGCCTGCGGTACCCGAAACGAGCGCTCGTCGTCACGGTGCCGATCCGGATGGACGACGGGCGGGTGGTTTCCTACACCGGCTACCGCGTCCACCACAACGTGACGCTGGGGCCGGGGAAGGGAGGTATCCGGTACTCCCCGACCGTCTCCCTCGAGGAGACGACCGCCCTCGCGATGTGGATGACCTGGAAGTGCGCCCTGATGAACATCCCCTTCGGGGGCGCCAAGGGCGGTGTCTGCTGCGACACGCACAAGATGTCGCGGCGGGAGATCCAGGCGCTGACGCGGCGCTACACCTCCGAGATCGTCATGCTGATCGGCCCGGAAAGGGACATCCCCGCCCCGGACATGTACACGAACGAGCAGACGATGGCGTGGATCATGGACACGTATTCGATGCAGGTCGGGTACTCCGTGCCGGGAGTGGTCACCGGCAAGCCCGTGGTCGTGGGCGGCTCCCTCGGCAGGCGCGAAGCCACGGGGATCGGCCTGTGCAACCTCATCTTCGCCACGCTCGACCGGCTCAAGCTCGATCCGCAGAAGATGACGGCGGTCGTGCAGGGATTCGGGAACGTGGGGTCCGTCGCCGCGCTGGAACTGTGGCGCGACAAGGTCAAGGTCGTCGCCGTGAGCGATGTGTACGGAGGGGCCTACCACCCGGCCGGCCTGCCCGTCGACGCGCTCATCCGCCACGTCGATGAGGGAGGGAAGGTGTCCGAGTTCCCCGGGGCGACGGCGGTGTCGAACAGGGAACTGCTGGAGATCCCCTGCGACATCCTGACCCCGTGCGCCACGGCCGGGCAGATCACGAAGGAGAACGCGCCGAAGATCCAATGCCGGATCCTTGCCGAAGGGGCGAACGGCCCCACCACCCTGGAGGCGGACGCGATCCTGGCGGACAAGGGGGTCTTCATCATCCCCGACGTCCTGGGGAACGCCGGCGGGGTGACCACCTCTTACTTCGAGTGGGTGCAGGACACCCAGAAGTTCTTCTGGGACATCGGGGAGATCAACCGGCAGTTGGAGCGGATCATGCTTCAGGCGTTCCAGGAGGTGCTCGCCCTATCGAAGGAGAGGGGGGTGAGCCACCGCATGGCGGCGCTGATGATCGGGATCTCGCGGGTGGCCGAGGCGATGCGCTTCCGGGGGCTCTACCCGTAACGGTTTTCTCCCGGCAGGCAGGAATAACGGCAACCAATTTCGCTTGTGGCTTGCCTAACATTGTTATAAATTGTTTTGTACGCCTCCGGTTTACCTCCTCGTTCGACGAGTGGCGCTCCGTTCCGTGAACTTCCAGCCCGGGGAGGAGGTCATGAAGAAGGTCCTTTTTCCTCCACCGTTCCGGTGCGTTCCGGAAACGATTCTTCCGCCCCCGCCGGGTGCGGAATTTGCCCCATCATTTTTTTTGGAGCTGCCCGGCGAACGCTGGATGCGTTGGCGCTCGATGTCAATTGATACATCCGAACCGAAGGG
The DNA here is from genome assembly GCA_016220005.1 of Deltaproteobacteria bacterium. Lineage (GTDB taxonomy): Bacteria > Desulfobacterota > Deferrimicrobia > Deferrimicrobiales > Deferrimicrobiaceae > JACRIV01. The sequence continues at coordinate 1,116 of JACRIV010000138.1, read as the reverse complement.
GGGGGAAGGGATGCGTAGAGGAAGAATTTTTCTTGCCGCATGCCTTGCGGCGGCCGTAGTCCTGACGGGGGGATTGCACCGGGCGGCCCGGGCCGCGGGGTTCGCCGAGCCGAAGGTGGAATATTCAGCGGACCAGTACATGGGGGTCGAGGACAAGGTCATCAAATCCAAGGTATACCACGCTCCAGGCAAGGAACGGATGGACATGGACCTCGGGGAAGCGAAGCAGTACGTCATCACGCGGCGCGACAAGAAGCTTTCCTGGATCGTGATGCCCGACCAGAAAATGTACATCGAAATGAGCCTGGAGGAAGGAAAGAAGGGTCCGGAGAGGCAGGCGCGGGCCATCAACGAATGCTCGGTCACCCAGAAGGCGGCCGGGAAGGAAACGGTCAACGGCGTAAGCACCACCCGGGGCGACATCGATATGTCCTGTCCCGACGGAACCCGGTTCAGCGGCTCCATGTGGACGACCAAGGAAGGGATCCTGGTGAAGCTGGATGCCGCCGCGAAAGAAGGGTCGGGGAAAAAGGGTCGCCTTACGATAGAGTTGAAGAACTTGAAGATCGGCAAGCTGGATCCGAAAGTCTTCCAAGTGCCCGCCGGGTACCGGCAGATGAAGACGCCCGGAGGCATGATCCCCGGGCTGGGCGGCATTGACGGGAAGGAGATGATGAGGGGTCCTGGCCCAGGGCCCACGCCCCGCCCCGCCGCTCCAAGCGATACGGGACGTTCCTACACTTCCCAGCCGAGGGATACCGGAAGGTCCTACACCGCCGAGCCGCGCGCCACCCAGCCCGAGGCGGCCCCGCAAAAAGAGAAGGGGACGATCGACAAGGTCCTGGACCCCGTCAAGAAGCTCAAGGGGTTGTTCGGCCGGTAACGGGCCGGAGGACGTCCGCCGTCCCGCGGTAACCCTGCGATGCATGGAGCCTGGCGCATCCCGCTCTTGTGCGGTCTGCTGACCTTCGCCTTGGGGGCCGCCGCCGAGGTGAGCGATCCGTTTCCGGGGGTAGCCTCCTCGTATCTGCTGAAGGCGAACGGGAAGACGATCTGGGCGCATTCTCCCGACCGCCGCCTCCCCCCCGCCAGCCTGACGAAGATCATGACGGCGCT
>JACRIV010000019.1 GCA_016220005.1 Deltaproteobacteria bacterium | reverse complement strand
GAACATCGCCCCGACGAGCGTGTCCCCGCGGAAGATGAACTTCCGGTAGAAAGGGGCCCCGTCCCGGCGTGCGGTCAATTCGGAGAAGCCGGGGTCGGAAGGGGCGTCCACCATCCCGGCTGAGATCATGTCCAGCCCGGCCACGCGCAGCGAGTTCTTGGGGATGCCGCCGCGGTACTTCCGGTCGCCCCCCGCCATGTTGGTCCCCGCCACCTTCCCGTGGGCGTTGGCGACCGGCCAGATGGCGTTCACGCGGTCGCCCCCCCCCACGACGTCGCAGCTCTCCACCGCGTCGCCCCCGGCGTAGATCCCGGGCACGGAGGTCTCCATCCGGTCGTTCACCACGATCCCGCGGTCGACCTTGATCCCCGCCGTCTTCGCCAGATCCACGTTGGGCACCACGCCCACTCCCACGACGAGCAGGTTGCACTCGATCTCCCTGCCGCTCCGGAGTTTCAGCCGCTCGACCCGGCGCGCCCCCTCGATTTTATCGATCGTGTCGCTCGTAATGATCCCCATGCCCTTGGACTTCAGGTACTCCTCGTAGATGGCTGCCCCCGCCTTGTCGAGGATCCGCCCGAGGATTTGCGGCGCCAGCTCGACGATCGTGGTGTCCACGCCCGCCTCGAAGAGCCCTTCCGCCGCCTTCATGCCGATGAGGCCGCCGCCCAGGACGACGGCGTTGCGGTGGGTCCGGATCTCCTCCTTGATCGACCGGGCGGCGTCCCAGGTCATGAGGGTGTGGACGCCTTCCTTTTCGGTCCCACGGATGGGCGGCACGAAGGGGCCCCCGCCGGTGCCGAGGAACAGCCGGTCGTAGTGGTGCTCCTCGCCCGCCTTCGTGCGGACCTTCTTCGCTATCGCGTCGATCGCGGCCACCTCGATCCCGAGCCGCAAGTCGATCTTCATGCGCCGGTAGAAGCCGGCGTCGCGGTAGCTCATCCTCCGCTCGGGGACGCCGTCGAAGAGGAACTCGGTGATGAGGGGCCGGGAGTAGGCGAGGTACGGCTCGCGGGAGAACATGAGGATCTCCCCGGCGGCGTCCTGCCTCCGGATGTACTCGGCCGCGTGGACCGCCGCGGCGCTGTTCCCGACGATCACGTACCGCACTCTAGTGCCCCACTCCTTTACCTCTCCTCCCAGACGAGCGCACGGTTCGGGCATATCTCCACGCAGGCGGGGATCTTCCGCCCGGGGCACAGATCGCACTTGTTGGAGTTCCACCGGTCGCCCCGGTCCTCCCGGTGCATGCAGCCGTAGGGACACGCCATGACGCACATCCAGCAGGCCACGCAGTGGTCCTTGTTCACCAGGATCACGCCGTCCTGGATGTAGAGCGCCCCGTTGACGCACGCCTCGACGCAGGCCGGGTCCTCGCAGTGCCGGCACTGGAGCGACAGGGAGACCCCGACGTTCTCCTCCACCACGTTGCGCCGGCCCGGGCGGGGGTTCTCCTTCCGGTAGGCGAGCAGGACGTCCTTGGATTGGGAGTGCTCCACGACGCAGGCGACGACACAGAGGCCGCACGCCATGCACTGGTCCTCTCTCGGGAACACGCGGTGCACGGTCACTCTCCCGCGTGCTTGATCCCGAGGATATTGAGTTCCCGGTCGGTCAGGCCGACCCCGCGCAGCCGCTCGCGGTTCCCGCGCAGCGACTCGATCGCGTTGATCCCCATCAGGCCCATCATCTCCTTGATCTCGTGCGCCCACGCCTCGACGAGGTTGGCGAGCTGCTCCGTCCCGATCTCGATCGAGAGGCGCTTCGAGAGGCACGGGTCGTTCGTCGTGATCCCCCACGGGCACTTCCCCGTGTAGCAGCGCTGGCACACGGTGCACCCCACGGCGATCTTGGCCGCCGTCCCGATGTAGACCGCGTCCGCCCCCAAGGCGATGGCCTTCACCGCGTCGGCGCTGTTGCGGATCCCGCCGCCCGCGATGAGGGAGACCTCGTTGCGGATCCCCTGGGCGCGCAGCAGGTCGTCGACGGAGGCCAGCGCGAGCTCGATCGGGACGCCGACGTTGTCGCGGATCATCGTCGGCGTGGCCCCCGACCCTCCGCGGAAGCCGTCGAGGACGATCGCGTCCGCACCCGCGCGCGTGATGCCGCTGGCGATCGCCGCGGAGTTGTGGACCGCCGCGATCTTCACGAACACCGGCTTGGTGTAGTCGGTGGCCTCCTTGAGCGCGAAGATGAGCTGCCGCAGGTCCTCGATCGAGTAGATGTCGTGGTGCGGCGCCGGCGAGAGGGCGTCGGTGCCCACGGGGATCATCCGGGTTTCCGAGACGTCCTCGTTGACCTTCTCGCCCGGCAGGTGCCCTCCGATGCCCGGCTTGGCCCCCTGCCCGATCTTGATCTCGATCGCCTGGGCGGCATCCAGGTACTCCTTGTTCACCCCAAACCGGCCGGACGCCACCTGGACGATGGTGTGCTTCTGCCAGGGATAGAGCTTGCGGTGGAGCCCCCCCTCCCCGGTGTTCCAGTAGGTCCCGGTCGCGGCCGCCGCGCGGGCGAGGGACTCGCAGAAGTTGTAGTTGACCGCCCCGTAGGACATCGCCGAGAACAGGACCGGCACCTCGCACGTGAGCTGCGGGGCGATCTGCGTGGCGAGCTTTAAGGCCCCGTCCTCGCGGGAGAGGGAGATGCTCGAAGGCTTGCGGCCGATGTAAGTCCGCAGCTCCATCGGCTCGCGGAGCGGGTCGATCGGAGGGTTGGTCACCTGGCAGGCGTCGAGGACGATCCGGTCGAAGTAGATGGGGAGGTCGACCTCGGCACCCGTGGAGGAAAGGAGCACACCGCCGGTGCGGGCCTGCTTGTAGAGGTTCTTTACCTGCCGCTCGGTCCAGTTACCGTGCTCGCGGAACTGCCCCGGGTACCGGCGCACCGTGATGCAGTCGGTCGGGCACATCGCCTCGCAGCGCCTGCAGCCGGTGCAGTTCTCGTGCCGGCTGTCGACGATGTCGGCGGCCGCGCGGTAGATGTTCGCGCCGTAAGGGCACTGGTTGACGCACACCTGGCACTGGATGCACCGCTCCTGGTCCCGGTCCACCAGGAAATCAATAAAGCTGTCTGTCCAGAGCCTGCTGCTCTGCATTCCTTTCTCTTCCTCCCGTCGTGGGTAAGGCGCCTGGCAGGAGTCGTTGATTATATCTCAGGTCGTCTCTTCCCCCACGGAAAAAGAGGCGGCCGACAGCGACGGGTCGGACACGAAGGTGACCCGGTAGCCGCACATCCTCTCGAGGGAGGTGACCTCCTCGCGCTTCTGGTTGAGCAGCGTCTCGAGGAGCGGCGGCGAGACGCGCACGACCAACTCCTTCGCCTGGTCCTTCGAGAGCTCGCTGTGGACGCGCCGGAGGAGGCGCACGGTCACGGAGTCCTCGGTGGGAAGGAGCCCGGTCCCCCCGCACCGTTCGCAGCCCTTGAGGAGGACGTCGTAGAAGGAGATCCCCATCCGCTGCCTGCTGACGGCCACCAGACCGAACTTCCCCATGCTCGATACGTCGGTCTTGGCCTTGTCAGCTTTAAGGGTGTCCTTGAGCGTCTTCTCGACGTCCTTGATGTGGCCGCGGTGCTCCATGTCGATGAAGTCGATGACGATCAATCCCCCCATGTCCCGGATCCGGAGCTGGCGCGCCACCTCGGAGGCCGCCTCCTTGTTGGTCCGGTAGGCGGTGTCCTCGATGTCCCGGTCGCGTGCGGAGCGGCCTGAGTTGACGTCGATGGACCACATCGCCTCGGTCCGGTCGATCACAATGTGGCCCCCGGAGGGGAGCGGGACCTTGCGGGTACAGGCCTTCTCTATCTGTTCCTCGAGGTTGAACTTGAAGAACAGGGGCCGCTTCTGCCGGTACAGCTTGAGCTTCTGCTTCTGCTTCGGGTAGTAGACGTCGAAGAACGCCTGGGCCTTTCGGTACGAGTCGGCCGAGTTCATCAGAACTTCCGAGACGTCGGACGAGTAGTTGTCCCGGAGGGTGCGGATCACGATGTCCTGCTCCTCATAGAGGAGTGCAGGGGCCTTCTGCGTGCGCGCCCCCGCAACCGTCCGCTCCCAGAGCTTGAGCAGGTTCTCGAGGTCCGCCTTCAGGTTCTTCAGGGGCTGGCCGGCGCCCACCGTTCGGACGATGAACCCGAGGTTTTCGGGATACGTGAGCTTCTCCATGTTCTTGCGGATCTTCTCCCGCTCCTTCTCGGCGGCGATCTTCTTGGAGATGCCGTAGCGCTTCATCCCCAGCATCATCACGAGGTACCGCCCCGCGATGCTGATGTACGAGGTGAGGGCGGCCCCCTTGATGGAGGACTCCTCCTTGGTGACCTGGACGAGGATCTCCGTCCCCGGCCGCAGGTGCGGACGCTTGTCCCCCTCGTTCCATGTGCCCAGGTGCTCCATCAGCGCGCCCGCGCAGTACTCGTTCAGCGGGAGGAAGCCGTGGCGTCCCCCGCCGAACTCGACGAAGGCCGCCTCGATGGCTTGGGCCACGTTGACCACCTTTCCCTTGTAGATGTTCCCCTTGAACTGCTTCCGGCGCTGGTTCTCCACCTCGAAGTAGTCCAGGTTGCCGTCGCTCACGAAGGCCACGCGGATCTCCTCCGGGTGGATGCCGTCGATGAGCATCACCTTCCGCGGCCCTTTCCCCGCCTCGGCCGCGGCCTCTTCCTCCTCCTCTTCCTCTTCCGCCTCGAACGCGAACTCCCCTTCGATGGCGGGGGCGGGCTCCTCGGAGGAGGTCCCTTCCGCACCCCGGGCGAACTCCTCCGGCGCGGCCGCCCCTTCCGAAACCGCTTCCCCTTCCGGCGCAGGGGCGATTCCCTTCCCGCGCCGGCGACCCCGCCGGCGGCTCCGGCGGCGTCCCTTCCTCGGCTCAGCCGCAACGGCCTCCGGCGCCCTGCCTTCCTCCGTCCCTTCCGGGGCGGCCGGAGCCTCTCGGGGCTCCTCCGCCGCGCCGGATTGGTACTCCCGGGTTGCCGGTTCGGGAATCGTTGCGCCCTCCGCGGGGAAAAGCGCCGGCTCTTCCTCAGCCCGGGGGGCCGCTTCTTCCGGGACGGCCGGCGTTTCCGCGGCCGTCTCGGCGGGCGCCCCCTTCCCCCGGCGGCGCGATCGGCGTCGCCGGCTCTTGGCGGGCGCGGCCTCGCCCGATACCGCCTTCGCGACCTCGAGGACCTCGGGGGCGGTGAGAGGCTCCCCCGGCTGCCGAGGGGCCGGAGCCCCTCGTTCGTCGTCCTCGCGCGGAGCGCCCGCTCCCTCTTCACGGTCCGGGGCTTCCCCGGATACGTCCGATGCGGCAGGGATCTCCCGATCTTCCTTAGGCGGTTCGGCCTGTATCGCCTGTTCGCCTGGCGGCGGGAGATGCCCTTCCGGCGGCTGTCCGCCCGGCGCGGTCCCTTCCCCTTCCTCTCGGCGGGGGCGCCGCCGCCAATACTTGCGCTTTCCCTTCTTCTCCGTCATCCGTTCCCTCCCGATATGCGGGGCGCCAGGAACCGGGGGAGGACCGCCGGAAGGTCGCAGACGTCCTGCACGACGGCGTGCGCCGGCGAACCTTCTTCGCTGCCTCCCACCCAAACGGTGAACATCCCGAGTTCCCTTGCCGGGAGCAGGTTCTCGCGGATGTCCTCGCAGAAAAGGGACTCCGCGGCGGCCGCTCCCGTGGCCCGCAGCAATTTTTCATATGGATAAGGCGATGGCTTGGCGATGTATTCCATGAACTCGATCCCGTAGACCTCCTCCATCAGGTCCGAGACCCCCAGGGCGGAAAGGACCCTGCGGGCGTATGATTCGGACCCGTTGGTGAACACCACTCTTCTCCCCGGCAGGGCGGAGAGCATCCGCCGGAGGTCGGGCCTTTGCGGGACGATCTCCGGGATCGGGACGTCGTGAACGTATTCGAGATAATCCCCCGGCGACACCCCGTGGTAATGCATGAGCCCCCGCAGCGTGGTGCCGAACTCCGAAAGAAAACTCTTGCGGACCCGGCGGGCCGCCGCAGGCGTCATGCCCAGCCGCTCCTGCACATAGCGCTCGATGCGGGCGTCCACGACCCTCCAGAGGGTCACCTCCGGAGGATAGAGCGTGTTGTCCAGGTCGAAGACGAACAGCGGTCCCCCCGTCATCGCTACTCTCCCCCCACCGCGATCCCGGAGAGGGCGAGCGACGGCGAGCCCACGTTCCCGAACCACCGGAAGTCGGAGCCGATCTCCGCGACCTGCTCGAGCAGGGAAAGGATGTCCCCGGAAACGGCGAACCCGCGGACCGGCTCCCTCTCCTCCCCCTCCTCGAACCGGATCCCCGCCGCCCCCACGGAGAAGTCCCCCGACACCGGGTCGGCCGTGTGGATCCCCAGGAACTCCGTGAGCAGGACGCCCGCCCCCATTTCCCGGAGCATCCCGGCCTTCGTCCTCTCGCCCGGGGAGATGCGGAGGTTGGAGATCCCCACCCCCGGCGGCGACTTGGGCCCCGGGCGGCGGCAGCTGGCGGTCGAGCCCGTCCGAAGCTTCCGCCCCCAGAAGGCGTCGGCCAGGAACCCCTTGAGCGCACCTCCCTCCACGAGGACGTTCAGGCGGGAGGGCGACCCTTCCCCGTCGAACGAGGCGGATTCGCTCCCCTCCGGCGCGAGGGGGTCGTCCGCGATCGTTACGTTCCGAGAGGCGACTTCCCGCCCCACTTTGCCGGCGAGGACCGATTTCCCCTTGGCCACCTGGGAGGCCAGGAAGGACGGGACGAGCACCTCGAGGAGCTCGGCCGCCGCCCCGTTCTCGAGGACCGCCGGGTAGCGGCCCGTCGGGAGCCGCCCCGCCCCGAGCATCCGCAGCGCCCGCCGCGCGGCCTCTTCGGCGACCGCGTCGACGTCGAGGTCGGAATACCGCCGCGCGAAGGCGAACCCGTACCCGGTCTGCCCCTCGCCCCCCTCCTCCGCCACCGAGTCCACGTAAGCGTAGTAGTGCGAGACGCGCTCGCTGCCGCAGGCTCCGGCGGAATTCCGGAAGGCAACCTCCGCCACCGTCTCTCTCAGCGAAGCTGAGCGGACCCGCTTCATCCGCGGGTCGACGGCGAGCGTCCTGCGCTCCAGCTCGGCGGCAAACTCGGCTTTCTCGTCGTCTCCGACGCTCTCCCACGCCGGGTCGTACAAGGGCAGGGCCGCGTATCCGCCGACCGTCTCGGGCAGTCCGTAGGCGGGATCGGGGTCCGAGGCGTCGGCGCAGAACAACGCCGCCTCGACCATCCGGACGATCTCGTCCTCGCTGTCGCGGAATCCGTAGGAGAACCCCATCCGCCCGTCCCGGAAGACGCGAACCCCCAGGGAGAGGGAGTCCGAGAAGGAGATGGAGTCGATCCCGCCGCCGCGGGCGTCGTACCGGCGTACCCGCGCCCGGGAAAGGAACAGATCCGCCTCTCCCCCGCCGCGTCGCGCGACTTCGCGCTGGGTGAGGCCGAAAAGCGTATCAGGCATGCCGCGTCCCGGAGAAATCGGCTACCAACGCGACCTCGTCGCAGTCCGGGAACTTGGAGCATTTCAGGCAGTCGGTCCATATCTTGTGGGGCAGCTCGGACTTGTCCACCCGCTTGAATCCCAGCCTTTCGAAGAATTCCGGCTTGTACGTCAGGGCGAATATGCGGGTGATCCCCAGGACGATCGCCTCGGAGATGCATGCCTCGACGAGCTCCGTGCCCACCCCACGGCGCATCCGGTCGTCCCGCACGGCGAGCGACCGCACCTCGGCCAGGTCTTCCCACATGATGTGGACCGCCGCCGAGCCGATCACCTCTCCCCCGTCCTCGACGCACACGAAGTAGTCGCGCAGGTTCTCGTAGATTTCGCTCAGCGAACGCGGCAGCATGTCCCCCTTGCGCGCGTACTCCGCGATCAGCTTCTGGATCGCCTTGACGTCCGCCATCCTTGCCTTGCGGATCATCCCCCCGCCGCCCTCTCTATCAGGTCTCTGGCATGCGCCCGAGCCTCCCCGGTAACCTCCGCGCCGGAGATCATGCGCGCCAGTTCCATTATCCTATCCTGTTTCGCGAGCGGTTTCACGCAGGTGGTGACGGTCCCCTTCCCCGCGGCCTTGCAGACGAGGAGGTGGCTATCGGCAAACGCGGCGACCTGCGGGAGGTGCGTCACGCAGATCACCTGGGCCGCCCTCCCGAGCTCCTTCAGGCGCGCCCCCACCCGCTCCGCCACCCGGCCGCCGATCCCGGTGTCGATCTCGTCGAAGACCATCGTCCTGCCGCCCTTCCCGCGGGAGGAGGCGTTCCGCAGGGCCAGCATGACTCGCGACAGCTCTCCCCCGGAGGCCGTCTGGGAGAGGGGGCGCAGCTCCTGCCCCGGGTTGGCGCAGAAGAGAAGCTCCGCTTCGTCGAGCCCCGACGCCGCGAGCGACGCGGGCGCCGGCTCGCGGGAGGAGATCTCCGCGCGGAACTTCGCCCCGCCGAGGGCCACGAGGGACAGCTCCTTCTCCACGGCGGCGGCCATCTTCTTCGCCTCGCTCCCCCTCCGCCCGCTCAAGGCGACGGCGGCGCGGACGCACGCCTCCTCCTCCGCCTCCAGCGCCTCGCGCAATCGGCGCTCCTCCTCGAGCGCACTGTCCAGCCCGGCGCGCTCCGCCTTAAGCTCCGCAAGGTGGGCGATCAGATCCGGGACCTCCTTCCCGTACTTCCGTTTCAGCCGCCGGATCTCTGTCAGGCGCTCCTCGATCTGATCGCGCCGGTCGGCCTCGACGGTCACTTTCCCCGCCCGGGAGATCAGGTCGCGGGAGAGATCCTGCGCCTCGTTCTGGAGGGACCGGATGCGTTCGAAGAGGTCGCCCAGGCGCGGATCGACCGCGGCCGCCTCGCGCGTCCTGGCGGCGGCGAAAGACAGTGAAGCGGCCGCCGAGTGCTCCGAGGAGGACAGGGCGCTCTCGGCGTCCCGGAGCGCCGCCTGGACCTTGGAGGCGTTCCGCAGGACGGCATGGGCCACCGCAAGCTCCTCTTCCTCGCCGGGGGCAAGGGACGCTTTGGAAAGCTCCGCGACCTGGAAATCGAGGGTCTCGATCCGCCCCCGGGCGCCCGCGCCCCGCGCGGCGGCCTCTTCCGCCTGGCGCCGCAGCGCGCAGACGCGGCGGAACCGGCGGCGGGCTTCCTGCGCCTGCGCCACGCTCCCCGAGAACTCGTCGATCACCGCGAGGGCAGCCGCCCGGGAGAGCAGGAAGGGGATGCTGTGCTGGCCCACCATCTCCACGAGCGGCGGAGACAGCTCCACGAGCGCCGACTGGGCGGCCATCCGCCCGTTGAAATAGGCACGGCTCCTCCCTGCGGAGGGGATCACCCTGCGCAGGACGAGCTCCTCTTCCCACGGGAACCCGGCCTCCTCCCACGCCTCGCGCAGGTCCTCCCGGCCGGACAGGTCGAAGAGGGCCGACACCTCCGCCTCGGCCTCCCCCGATCGCACCGCCACAGGGTCCGCCTTCTCGCCCAGCGCCAGGCGGATCGCCTCCACCAGGATCGACTTGCCCGCCCCGGTCTCTCCGGTAACGACGTTCAAGCCGGCGGCGAAGGGGACGCGGACGTCTTCGAAGATGGCGAGGTTGCGGACGGAGAGTTCGATCAGCATCGCGGGAGGAAGATCACCGCTCTCCCCACTTGAGCTTGGTGCGCAGCACGGTGAAGTAGTCCTTGTAGGGGGAACGGAAGAACCGCAGGGGGGCCTCCGCCTTCTTCACCTCGACCACGTCCGATTCCCGCAGCCCGAAGCCGACCTGGCCGTCGAGCGTCAGGAACACGTCGGTCTCCTTCGAGCGCAGCTCCGCCCGGACCACCATGTCGTCCGGAATGACGAGCGGCCGGTTGGTGAGCGTGTGGGGGCAGATCGGGGTGATGAGGATCGTGCGCAGCATCGGGTACACGATGGGCCCGTGTGCGGAGAGGGAGTAGCCGGTCGACCCGGTGGGCGTGGAGATGATGAGCCCGTCGGCCTTGAAGGTGGACAGGTACATCTCGCCGACGGTCGTCTCGATGTCGATGATCTTCGCCAGCGCCCCCTTGGTGATGACCACGTCGTTCAGGACCGTGTAGTTGGCCACCCGCTCGCCCAGTCGGTGGACGTGGGCGATGAGCATCATCCGCTCGTCGTAGTCGAAGTCGTAGGAGAAGATCCGCTCAAGGACGGGATAGAGCTCGTCCAAGGTGACGGCGGTAAGGAAACCAAGCGCTCCGAGGTTCACGCCCAGGATCGGCTTCCCGGAAGCCCCCACAACCCGGGCGGCGGAGAGGAGCGTGCCGTCCCCCCCGAGGACGACGAGGAAGTCGCACTTCTCGGGAATCTTCGATCGGACGACGGCGTCGCCGCGGCGAACGAGCGCCGCGGTCTCCTTGTCGAGGACCACGCCGCGCCCGCGGGATTCGAGCCAGGCACAGAGGTCGGAGACGATCTTTTCCGCCCGGGGGTCGGTGTGCTTGGCGATGATCCCGGCGCACTTCATGGGGGATTAGGATAATATATCGGAAGGAAAAGAGAAAGCCCATGACCGCGCCCAGGACGCCATCGCCCCTGTTTCCCGGCCCAGAGCAGCCGCGCGCGCCCCTCGCCGACAGGATGCGCCCGCGGACGCTCGCCGAGTTCGTCGGCCAGGAGGAGCTCCTGGGGGAAGGGAAGTTCCTCTCCTCGGTCCTTTCCGCCCGTCCCCTCCCTTCGCTCATCTTCTGGGGCCCCCCCGGCTCGGGGAAGACGACGCTGGCTCGGATCATCGCGACGGAGACCAAGGCTCTCTTTCTCCCCTATTCGGCCGTTCTCTCCGGGATCAAGGAGATCAAGGACGCGCTCTCCGAGCTGAAACGGGTCGGGCGCTCCGGGGAACGCCCCGCGATCCTCTTCATCGACGAGATCCACCGGTTCAACAAGGCCCAGCAGGACGCCTTGCTCCCCTACGTCGAGGACGGCACGGTCACCCTGTTCGGCACCACGACGGAAAACCCTTCCTTCGAGATCCGCAACGCCCTCCTGTCCCGGTGCCGCGTCCTCGTCCTCTCGCCCCTGACCCCGGCGCATGTCGAGGTCATCGTTCGCCGGGGCCTGGCCGACCCGGAGAGGGGGATGGGGAAGCCGGAGTCGTTCCTCTCCCCGGAAGCGCTCCGCCACATCGTCGACATTGCCGACGGGGACGCCCGGGTGGCCCTCAATGCGCTGGAGGCGGCGGTGGCGATCGCGGAGCACCGAAACCTCGCGCAGGTGGACGTGGAAACGGCGGAGGAGGCGCTCCGACGAAAAGCACTGCTCTACGACAAGGACGGCGAGGAGCACTACAACCTCATCTCCGCCTTCCACAAGAGCCTGCGGGGATCGGACCCCGACGCCGCCCTCTACTGGCTGGCGCGGATGCTCGAAGGAGGGGAGGATCCTCTCTACATCGCCCGCCGGATGATCCGGTTCGCGTCCGAGGACGTCGGCAACGCCGCCCCGGGCGCGCTCCCGGTCACCCTCTCCGCGGCCGAGACGTACCGCACGTTGGGCAGCCCCGAAGGGGAGCTGGCCCTCGCGCAGGCCGCGGTCTACCTCGCCACCGCGCCGAAGAGCAACCGGGTCTACGTCGCGTTCGGCCGCGCGTTAAAGGAAGTGCGGGCGGGGGGGAGCCACCCGGTGCCGCTGCATCTGCGCAACGCCCCCACCCACCTGATGAAGGAATTGGGGTACGGAGAGAAGTACCGATACCCCCACGACTTCGCGGACGCCTTCGTCCCGGAGAACTACTTCCCCGAGACGCTGGGACCGCGCAAATATTACGAGCCCTCCGAGGCGGGCTACGAGAAGACGATCGCGGAGCGGCTGAAGGCCTGGTGGGGCTCCGTCCGGAAAAAATAAGGGGGAAAAGTTGGAAAAGTTGGGGACGTTCTTGAACTTTTCGGTCAGGAGACGTAGTGAAAGTTCAAGAACGTCCCCAACTTTTTTTAAAAAAACGTCCCCTTATTTTTTCCGGACGAGGGTCTTCTCGATCCGCAGGAGAGAGTTCGACAGGTAGACCTCGCGGCGGTAAGTCTCGAACCCGGGCGCGCGCAGCTCCAGGGCGTGCTTGCCGCTTTCCACCTTCAGGTACCGCTCCTCGGGGAAGTCGGAGGCCTTCCCCTGGATCACCCCGTCGAGCACCACTTCGGCATCCGGCGGGTTCACCGCGAAGATGAGGCCCCCCTCGTTTCCCACGCCGTAGATCTGCCCCTTGGGATAGCAGCCGGAGAGGAGGGCCAGCGCCACCGCACCCACGCCGGCCAAAAGGAATCTTTTCATTCGTCCCACCCCCTATCTCGCCAGCTTCACGATGTCGTTGACTGCCACCCCCTCGCCCGACACCAGGCGGCAGACCGCGGCGTCCTCGCCGAAGAACTCCTTCACCACGACCTCCCCCTTCTCCTTGCCGGGCTTGCGCCCCAGGGACACCTTCGTGTCGGGGTCGATCACCTCGCGGCCCTCGCCGTACACCCTCAGCCGGTCGCCGGGGCTTAAGCCCGTCTTCCGCCCCGCGTTGACGGTGACCTCGTCCCCTTCGACGGCGGCGACCTTCCCGCTCCACTCGATCGACGCCATCTTCCGGATCAGGTTGTCGATGAACTTCCCGACGGCCGCCCGGAACGCCTTGCCTTCCAGGGTCTCGTCGTATCCCTTCGCGCCGCCGATCCCGAGGACCTGCGTCGAGGACTCCTCGTGCACACCGGTGCCGCTGTCCGCGTAGATGATCTGCCCGGTTGTGGCGTCGATCACCTTGATGTCGACGGTCGCCTCGGCGGTCTGCGTCTTGCTCGCCCCGACGAGGTAGGTCGCCGACTTCTGCTTGACACCGAACTGGGTCACCGCCCCCGTCACGATGGCGTTGAGTCCCAGCACCTGGCCGGACTTGGGGCCGGTGCCCGTCTTGATGGTCCCCGACTTGGCCAGGTCCTGCTCGTCCAGGATGAGGTCCATATCGCCCCGGGTCACCATGATGAACTCTCCGGACTTGGACAGCTCGGTCTCCAGGATCTCCCGGATCGCTCCGCCCAGCCTGCCGCGTCCGTAGGCGCTCCTGTCCTGGAACTTGACGACGGCCACCCGCTTTTTGGGGCCCTTGGTCACGATAGGCGCCGGGGCCGCCTCCGCGCGGGAATAGGTCGCCGCGGGGGCGGACGGGCGGTCCGCCGGGCCGGTGATGGGCTGCGGCGCGGCGCACCCTGCGATCAGGCCGGATCCTGCGGCGAAGGTCAGCACAGTGGCAAGCGACAACGCTTCCAGAACCGTCTTCTTCATTTGTTTCCTCCCGTTCCGCCGGGGGTGCCAGGATCCTGGGCGGTCCCGCTCGTGGTGCGGGGCGGGTCGCCCTTCGGAGCCGCGCCGGCCTCGTCCGGGCCGGCGGATCCGGCCTGGGGGCCGCTCAGCACGCCCGCGGGTAATTTGCTGGCGATATTTCTGCCGACCGCCTTCCCGTAAGGCGTCATCGGGTTGAGCAGCAGGTTCACGACGGCGTGGCCGATGATCTCGCCGCCGATGTCCCGCCCGCCGCCGCGCGGCACGTGCTGCTGGAACCGGCGGTCGCTCCCTTCCCACACCTGGACGCCGTCCTTCCGGTAGAGGAGGAACGCCGCGACCACCGATACGTTGTTGTAGACGCCCGTGGTCGTCTTGTTCCATTCCCGGACCTCGCCGTAGAACACCCCCTCCACACCGAGAGTCCGGCACACTTCCTCAGGCGTGGTCGTCGGAAGCTGCCCGCCGTAGCTGATGCCAAGCTTCTCCCGCAGCAGCCGGTCGCCCTCCTGCAGCGGCATAACGTTCCATCCGTTCCGGGCGATCTCCGCGGCGAAGGCCCCGCGGATGATCTCCTGGGCGTCGAGGTCGTTGCTCCGGTTCTCCATCGGCGCGATGGCCACCCTCGGACCCGTCGAGGGAGGAAGCGCGACGGACTCGCGGACGACCGCCGTCCGTCCTCCGCATCCCCAGAGGAGAACACAAAGGGCGCACAACAGGAAAAGCTTTCCATGCCCGATCCGGCTACCCATCTTCCCGTTTCGACGAAGCACGCGGCGGATCATTCACCGTCGGAGCCGCGAGATCCGGTCACTCTTCCCTCCAGTGGATGCAGGTCACCGGGCACAGGTCCATCACTTCCTGGATCTCCTGGTCGCTCGCCCCCGCGGGGTCGAACACCTCGGCCTTCATGTCGTCGTCAAACCGAAAAACGGTGGGTACGGTGTCGGTGCAGACTCCGCAGCTGGTGCACTCCTCCTTCACCACATAGGGAACCCTGGCCATCGGCTTCCTCCTCGATGTGCGATCCTTGGACGCTTTTCATTCTAATATACGCGCCCGGCGGAAATCCCCGAAAATCCGGGGAGGGCTTTCGTCACGGGGAAACGGGAATATAATTTAAACAAATGACAGGTGCGCAAGCGGAAAAGACGAATGCCAGGCTAACAGGTTGCAGCGGACTTGGCCCACACCCGTTTTATGGGTCAAGGGAACAATCTCATGGCCAAGCCGCTGAACCTTTGCGTATGTCCCAACGGGAGAAGATGAATGGGATTTGGGAGGGCGCGATCTCATGCCAGGCCGCTGAACCTGAGCGGAAGTTCGGCACACCGCCCCGGTGATTCCCCGGCGGAGTCGGCGGATGGCGGCGCTGATATGTCCGGCGCGGGACGGAAACGGGAAAGGACGGCTCCCGCCGTTTCAGACTACGACGTCCTGGTGATCGGAGGAGGCCCGGCCGGGCTCTCCGCCGCCTCGTTCTGCGGGAGGAAGTTGCTCCGTACGGCGTTGTTCGAGGGGGACTGCTGGGGCGGGATCCTGACCCGATGGTGCCCGGACAAGCGGATCGACGACTACCCGGGCTTGAGCCCGGGCATCCGCGCCGTTGAACTCGCCCATTCGCTTCTCGAATTCGCGAGGCGCGCGGAAGTGGACCTGGTCGAAAAAAGGGTGGAGGAGATCACCGAGGACGGGGAGGTACTCGCGGGAGGCGAACGGTTCCGCGGAAAGCGCGTGGTGATCGTCGGAGGGGGGGATACCGCCCTCTCCCATGCCAAGCGCCTGTCCGGGATCGCTTCGCGCGTCACCCTCGTACACAGGCATAAGACTTTCCGAACCCCCAATGCGCTGCCGGAAGAACTGGAACGGGAAGGTGTCGAAGTTCTCCTTTCGCACTCCGTGGAAACCATTCTCGGCGCCGACAGCGTCGAGGGGGTCCGCCTCAGGAGCGCCACCACCGGCGAGGAGCGTGATCTTCCCGTCGACGCCGTGGTCATGGCGGTGGGCACCAAGCCGAACTCCGCCCTCCTGCGGGAACTTCGCGTCTCCGTGGACTGGACGGGCCGGGTGGTGACCGACCAGTGGCAGAGAACAAGCGTCCCCGGGATCTTCGCGATCGGCGACGTCTCGTCCCACCTGAAGATGATCGTCACGGCTGTGGCCCAGGCGGCCACCGCCGCCCACCAGGCCTACGCGGAAGTCCGGTCCCCCTACTGGAAATGACCGGGACGGCTTGAGATGCCGCTCTCGCCCATCCTTATCAGCAGGACGGAGCGTGAGCGCCCGCCTCGGGGTTCTCCTTCAGGTAGTCGATGAAAACGTCCACGCACTGCGGGTCGAACTGGGTCCCCTTGCATCGGATCAGCTCCGACATGGCGTCTTCCCGGGTCCGGGTCGGCTTGTAGGCACGGGCCGAAATCATCGCGTCGAAGCTGTCGGCGACCGAGAGGATGCGCGCGCCAAGAGGAATCTCCTCGCCCTTCAAGCTGTCGGGGTACCCTTTGCCGTCGTACCGCTCGTGGTGGTGCCGGACGATGGGGCAGAGGCGCGCCAGGGATCCGACCGGCTTCAGGATGTTCTCTCCCACGATCGAATGGCCGAGAATGAACTTGACTCCGTCCGGGGGAAGCGCGCCCTTGTTGTGGAGAATCTGGTCCGGGATCCCGATCTTGCCGATGTCGTGGAGAAGCGCCGCCGATTCCAGGTCCTTCACGAACCACGCGGGCAGGTTCATCCTCCGGGCGATCTCCACGGAGAACTCCGTCACCCGCTTGGAGTGGCCCCGCGTGTACTCGTCGCGCGCTTCAACCGCCATCGCGAGGGCGGAGACCGTCTCGACATAGGTCTTCTCCATCTCGGCCTTGAGATCCGCGTTCTCCAAGGCAACCGCAACCTGCGTGGCCAGGTTCTGGATCATCAACAGGTCGTCGCCCGTGATCTCCTTCTGCCCTTCCCGCAACCCGATGCTGATGACCCCTCGGGTCTTGCCTGCGGTGCCCATGGGGACGTGGATCGCCCACGGCATGCTCTTCTCCAGCTCCGAGAGCCCCGACCTCCCCCACGGCATCGACTCGGACGTGGTCACCAGCTGGCCGTGGGAGGCGACCCACCCCACGATCCCCTCCCCCGAAGGAATGACGGTCGCCTTCAGCTCCTCGCTAAGCCCCGCCGAGACACGCACCTTCAGCGATTTGCCTCCGGGTGGCATCAGGAAAATCGCGCCGACCTCGAGGCCGGTCAGGGAGAGCAGCGTATTCAGGAACACGTTGAACATGTCCGTCATGTCGCGGCGGTAGCTGGTACCGGAACAGACCTGCGCCAGCAAGGTCTGCATCTGTTTCTTGGAGGCCTGGAGGCTGTCGACCGTCTGCTGGAGGCGGCTGGTGATCCGGTTGAAGTTCTTCGCGAGCTCGCTGATCTCGGTCGCCGAGTCGGTGCTCAGCCGGCGGGTGATGTCCCCCTCGACGATCGCCGCCGACTCTTTAACCGTGCGCAGGAGGGCGTGGACGACGGACTGGGTCACGAAAAAACCGGCGGTTCCGAGCAGCAGCACGAACGCCGCCACCACCGCGATCTGGGTCGGGTCGGTGATGCCGCCTGCGGCGTATTCGGTGAAGAGGTAGACCGCGATGAGCAGGGGGACGACGAACATCGCCGAGAACGCGACGATGAACTTCCTCGCCAGCGTCTCGGTCTTCAAGCCGGCCCTCGCCGGCCGAGTGTCTTTCGGATCGATATCGGGCACCGCCACTCCGACGCCTGCGTGGTTGAAGGCACACGTCCCTGAACAGCCAGGGCCCCCACCCGATCCGCTTGTGACAATTATTTAATGTATATATTTACGTACATAATTACGTTTATCCCCCTCCAAGGCAAGAAATAAAATCCTGGTCACTTACCGGAAGCATGCCGAGCCGCTAAGTGCTGCGTTTCATAAATACGCTAACGTATCGTGTGCCGAAAGCGCAGCAGGGAACGGCGGGCGAGCCGCCGAGACGGGGTGCCCCGCGCGGGGGCCTCCCGCGACGAAGCGGGAGACAGGGATGTCGGAGCGAGGAGCGACGGAGCCGCCGCCCGTCCAAGGATGGACGGGCAAGGCGTCCCCTGCGAGGGGTACCCCGTGAGGCGTGCCTCGCACGCCGATGGAGCCCTCGGAGGCGCAACGCGTTCCGGCATCGGCGGCGGCGGCGTTTGGCCCGGGAGTCATGGCGGGATACGGTATGGCTGGGAGGGAAGGGGTCGAACCTTCATTAGAGGCTCCAAAGGCCCCTGTCCTGCCGTTAGACGACCTCCCAGCGTGCGCGGCCCGGCCAGCCATCCCCCCTTCGGGAGGGGGGATGGCACCGGAAAATCTTACCGGGCGACCGCCACACCGTCAAGCTTGCGGAGTTCGCGCTCGTACTCCGCGAGGACCGCCGTCTCGATCATGTCCCGCGTTTCGTTGTTGAGAGGGTGCGCCGTGTCGCGGTATGTGCCGTCCTTCTTCTTCTTGCTGGGCATCGCCACGAAGAGGCCGCTGTTTCCGTCGATGATCTTCAGGTCCCGCACGACGAAACAGTTGTCGAAGATGATCGTCGCGTACGCCTTGAGCTTCTCGTTGTCCGACACGGGATAAACCTTGACCTCGGTGATCTGCATCTCCCCCCCCTTGCTTAAATATTTCGGGCGATGAACATCCTCCGCCCGTCGTCACGCGAAAGCATCCCCCGCGCTTCGCGCGCCGCCCCCGCGCTCTCAAACAGGCCGAATACCGCCGAGCCGCTTCCCGAAAGTCCCGCCGCCCTGGCCCCGGCGGCAAACAGCTCCCCCTTGATCGCGGCGATCTCGGGCCGCGCGTCCCCCCACGCGGCCTCGAAATCGTTCGAAACGGCCGCAACCAGGTCCTCCCACCCTCGGAAAGCGGGGACCGCCGCATCCTCCGGGGGATCTCCCTGCTCCCGCCGCAGCCTCGCGTACCCCTCGCGCGTTGACAGCCCGAAAGACGGCTTCACGATCAGCGCATGGAACGGGACCCGGCAGTCGACCGGCGTGAGCCGCTCCCCGAGCCCTTCGGCAAGGGCGGCCCCTCCCACCGTGAAGAACGGCACGTCCGCCCCGACGCGGGCCGCCATCGCAAGGAGCGCCTCCCGCGGAGGGGTGCGGCCGGAGAGCGCCATCATCCCCTTGAACGTCGCCGCCGCGTCGGAGCTGCCGCCTCCCAAACCGGCCTCCATGGGGACCCGTTTCCGGATGCGGATACGGACCCCTTTCGGCTCCCCCGCCCACTCCATGAAAAGGCCGGCCGCTTTATAACAACTGTTTGTGCTGTCCGTGGGGACGGCGGGATCGGTGGACTCGATGTGGATTCCGGCCAAGCCTTCCTCCACCGAGACCTCGTCGTAGAGGGCGACCGGGACCATGACGGTTCGTATGTGATGGTAGCCGTCGGGACGCTTCCCGAAGACACGGAGAGAAATATTGAGCTTGGCGGGGGCGAGGAAGGAGATACCGGCGGATGTGTTCACGCAAGGCCCATTTGAAACGACGTTTCCCGTTAACCTACGCCCCGGAACGGGCTTATGTCAATACGTAAAAGCGGCCACGGGAAGAGAGGGAGGGATACGGATGGTTACTGCCGTTTTTCAAAGAGAAAACCCGATTTGGAGTCGGCGTCGATCCGGATGACGTCGCCTTCGCGGAACTCCCCCCGAAGGATCTTCATCGCAAGGGGGTCCTGGATGTGCTTCTGGATCGCCCTCCGCAGCGGCCTCGCGCCGTACGAGGGATCGTATCCGATCTCCGCCAGCCGGTCCTTGGCCTTCGCGGTCAAGGCCACCGAAAGCTTCCGGTCGGCGAGCCGGGCGTTCACCTCCCGGATCATGATGTCGACGATCGCCGCGAGCTGTCCCTTGCCCAGCGCATGGAAAAGGATGATCTCGTCCAGGCGGTTCAGGAACTCGGGCCGGAACGCGCGCCGGAGCTCTTCCATCACCCTGTCGCGGATGACCTCCTCCCCCTTGCCGGCCATCTCCTGGATCCAGTGCGAGCCGATGTTGGAGGTGAGGACCGCGACGGCGTTCCGGAAGTCGACGGTCCGCCCCTTCCCGTCGGTCAGACGCCCGTCCTCGAGTATCTGGAGCAGGATGTTGAACGCGTCGGGGTGGGCCTTCTCCACCTCGTCGAACAGGATCACCGTGTACGGCTTCCGGCGGACCGCCTCGGTCAGCGCGCCGCCCTCTTCGTACCCCACGTACCCCGGAGGGGCGCCGATCATCCGCGCGACCGCGTGCTTTTCCATGTATTCCGACATGTCGAGCCGCACCATGGCGGCGTCGTCGTCGAAGAGGAACTGCGCCAGGGCGCGGGCCAGCTCCGTTTTCCCCACCCCGGTGGGGCCCAGGAAGAGGAACGACCCGATCGGCCGGCGGGGGTCCTTCAGGCCGGACTTGGCGCGCCGGACGGCGTCGGACACCAGCCTGACGGCGTCCTCCTGGCCGACGACCCGTTCGGCAAGCCGCTCCTCCATCCGCAGGAGCTTCTGCACCTCCCCCTCGACCAGCCGCGAGACCGGGATGCCGGTCCACCGCGAAACGATCTGCGCGACGTCCTCCTCGTCCACCTCTTCCTTGAGCAGCCTGGCGTCGTTCCCTCCCGCGGGCGCCGCCCCGGCAAGGGCCTCCGCCTCCCGTTGCAGCGCGGGGATCGTCCCGTACTTGAGCTCGGAAGCCTTCTCCAGGTTCCCCTCCCGCTCCGCCCGTTGCATCTCCGCGGCCGCCTGCTCGATCCGTTCCTTGACCGCCCGACTCCGCGCGATCGCCTTCTTCTCACGCTCCCACCGGGCGCGCAGCTCCGCCGCCTGGCGCGAAAGGGCCGAAAGCTCCGCGTCGAGGCGCGCCAGCCGCTCCCGGGACGCCGCGTCGGTCTCCTTCCCCAGCGCCTGCTTCTCCATCTCGAGCTGGACCTTCTTCCGCTCCACTTCGTCTATCACCGTGGGAACGGAGTCGATCTCGATCTTGAGCTTGGAGGCCGCCTCGTCCACCAGGTCGATCGCCTTGTCGGGCAGGAACCGGTCGGAGATGTACCGGTGGGAAAGGGTCGCGGCGGCGACCAGGGCCGAGTCCTTGATCCGCACGCCGTGGTGCACCTCGTAGCGCCCTTTGAGGCCCCGCAGGATCGCGATCGTGTCTTCGACCGACGGCTCGTCCACGAGCACCGGCTGGAACCGGCGCTCCAGCGCCGCGTCCTTCTCCACGTGCTTGCGGTACTCGTCCACCGTCGTCGCGCCGACGCACCGCAGCTCCCCGCGGGCCAGCGCGGGCTTGAGCATGTTGGAGGCGTCCATCGCCCCTTCGGCCGCGCCCGCCCCGACAAGCGTGTGCAGCTCGTCGATGAACAGGATCACCCGGCCCTCGGCGGCCGCGATCTCCTTGAGCACCGCCTTGAGCCGGTCCTCGAACTCGCCCCGGTATTTCGCGCCCGCAATCAGCGCCCCCATGTCCAGGGCGAGCACCCGCTTGTCCTTCAAGCCCTCCGGCACGTCGCCGTGGGCGACCCGCTGCGCCAGCCCTTCCACGATCGCGGTCTTCCCCACGCCCGGATCCCCGATCAGGACCGGGTTGTTCTTCGTCCGGCGCGAGAGGACCTGGATCACCCGGCGGACCTCGTCGTCCCGGCCGATCACCGGGTCGAGCTTCTCCCTCCTGGCCATCTCGGTCAGGTCCCTGCAGTACTTGTCGAGCGCCTGGTACTTGGCCTCGGGATTCTCGTCGGTGATCCGCTGGGTCCCGCGGATCGACGTGAGCGCGGAAAGGAGCGACTCCCGGGTCGCCCCGTGTTTCCGGAGAAGGTCGGCGACCTTCCCCGGCTCGGCGGCAAACGCAAGCAGGAAGTGCTCGGCGGAGAGGTACTCGTCCCGGAAGGCGTCGGCCTCGGACAAGGCCCGGGAGAACAGCGGCTCCATCCGGGGGGAGAGCCCCCGGCTCACAACCCCCGACACTTTCGGAAAGGCGGCGAGCAGGGAATCCGCTTCGGCCTGAAGGCGGGAAAGGGGCACCCCCGCGCGGGCGAACAGGTCGGCCGCCACCCCGCCCTCCTGGCGCAGGAGCGCGGCGAAGAGGTGTTCCGGCTCCGCCTGGGCGTGACCCCGCTCGGAAGCGATCCGGACGGCGTCCTGCAGCGCCTCCTGGGACTTGATGGTGAGCTTGTCCAGGGAAATCATCGCGTCGTTACTTGTTCTTCACCGCGAGGAAGATTCTCCCGTCGCCCCGCTCCACCAGGAACAGGACCGTCTTCTCGCCCTTGAACTTCTTCAGCACCTTTCCGAACTCGGCCGTGCTCGCAACCGGCTGCCGGTTGATCTGGCGGATGACGTCCCCCTCCTGGAACCCGGCTTCGTCCGCCGGGCTTCCCGACTCGACGGAGGTGACCAGCACCCCCTTGCTGTTCTCGATATCGAAGTGCCTGGCGACCTCGGGGGTGATGTCCTGGACCGCCAAGCCGAGCCCCTTGGTCAGGTCGGGCGCTCCGGCGCGCTTCGGAGCCTCCCCCTCCATCTCGGCGATGGTCACCGGGACCGAGAGCTCCTTGCCCTCCCGGACGACCTTCAAGTGGACCTTCTTGCCCGGCTTGGTCGACGCGACGATCTGGGGAAGCTCGTGCTCGTCGTTCACTTCCTTCCCGTCGAAGGCGACGATCACGTCCCCCGACCGGATCCCCGCCTTTTCCGCCGGGCCGTCCTTGGTGACGTCCGCCACCAGGGCCCCCTTCTTTCCGGGGATGTTCAACGACTCGGCCATCTCCGGGTTCAGCCGCTGGATATAGACGCCGAGCCAGCCGCGGGTGACCTTCCCCTTCTCCTTGAGCTGCCCGAGGACCGACTTGGCGAGATGTATGGGGGTGGCGAAGCCGATCCCCTGCCCGCCCTGGATGATCGCCGTGTTGATCCCGACGACCTCCCCTTTCAGGTTGAAGAGGGGCCCGCCCGAGTTCCCGGGATTGATCGACGCGTCGGTCTGGATGAAGTCGTCATAGGGCCCCGAGCCGATGATCCGGCCCTTGGCGCTCACGATGCCCGCGGTGACCGTGTGCCCGAGCCCGAAGGGGTTGCCGATCGCCGCGACCCATTCGCCGATCTCGAGCTTCTCCGAATCTCCGAGATGCACGTACGGCAGCCTCTTCCCGGCCTTGATCTTGATGAGCGCGATATCGGTCTTCGGATCGGTGCCCACCACTTCCGCCTTGAACTCCTCTTTGTCCAGGAGCGTCACCGTGACCTCGTCCGCCTTCTCGACCACGTGGTTGTTGGTGAGGATGTACCCATCCTCCGAGACGATGAAGCCGGACCCCAGGCTCCTGCGCTTCTGCTCCCTCGGGATGTTCCCGAAGAAGTTGTTCCAGAAGTCCTCGAACGGGTCCTGCTGCCCGAAGGGCGGCCGCATCCGCGGGCGCCGGTCGAACCGGACCACCTGGGTGGTGCTGATGTTGACGACCGCGGGGGAGACCTCCTTGAACAGGGTCGGGATGTCCACCGGGAGCATGCGGGTCGACGGAGAGGTCGGGACCGCCGGGTTCTTCCCCTTCTGCCCCAGGAACAGCGCGTTGCTGATCGGCGCCAGGTTGAAAGCCGCCGAGATCACAAGCCCGGCGGCCACCGCCGCGAGCACCAGAACGACGACCTTGCTCTTCCTCATTTCTTCTCCTTCCCTCCTCCGCCCTGTCCCGCGTTCGCCATCGCGAGATACGCCATCCGCAGATGGTACAGCCCCTCGTCCAGCACGCCGGCCTCCTCGGTCGTCAGGTTCCCCTTCGTCTTCTCCTGGAGAACCCCGAGGAGGTCGATCGAGTCCTTGGCGGCCGGAAGGTTGACCGGCGAGCGTTTCCCGTCGGGCGACTGGACCATCCCCAGGTTCACCATCGCCCCGAACTGCAGCGTGCTCACCAGGTCCAGGAACGACGGGCCGCCCACCGCGGACGGTTGGCTTCCAGGGCTTTTTTTCTCTTGGACACCCGCGGCACCCGGCCGGTTCCCGGCATTCTTGGCGGCATCCTTCGGCGGAAGAGGCGGGGGGGAGGGGGGAGCCTGTTTCTCACGCTCCTCGTCGGACATGCCTCGCTTGTCGATGATTTTGAACCCCTTCGATTCCTCTTCGGACATCTAGGTAGGCACCTTCTGCGTAATGACGACCACCTCCCCGCCGACCTCCTCGGCGAAGAAATGATCGGAGCTCCTCCATTGCAGCGTGATCGGCATCTTCACCTTCTCGTCGATGAACCGCTTCAGGAACCTCGCTCCGTACTTCACGCTGAAGCCGGTTCGGGCCAGGGCGGAAAGGGCGGCATCGGAGACCTCCAGCGTCTTCCCGTGCCCGGCCATCGTCCCCCGGATCTGGCCGAGGTACAGATCGGCGATCCGCTGGACCTCGTCGAAGGAGAGCGGGGAGAAGACGATGACTTCGTCGAGCCGGTTGATGAACTCCGGGGTAAAACGGTTCTCGACCGCCTTGAGCACGCTCTTCCTGACCGGCTCGAAGTCCTCCGCCCCGTCGGCGAACCCGAGCGGGCGGGTCAGCTTCGCGAGCTCCTCGGAGCCAAGGTTGCTCGTCATGATGATGATCGTGTCGGAGAAGTAGACCTTCTTCCCCCGGCCGTCGGTCAGCCACCCTTCGTCGAACACCTGCAGGAAGAGGCTGTGCACGTAAGGATCGGCCTTCTCGATCTCGTCGAGCAGGACCACCGTATAAGGGTTGTCCCGGACCTGGTTGGTCAGGATCCCTCCCCGCTCGGAGCCGACGATCCCCCGGGGCATCCCGATCAGCTTGTCGACCGCCAGCGTCCCGTCGCGATACTCGGACATGTCCACCCGCACCATGTGGCGCTCGTCGCCGAACAGGTACTCGGCCAGCGCCTTGGCCATCTCCGTCTTCCCGACGCCGGTGGGCCCCAGGAACAGGAGCACGCCGTCGGGCCTGTAGACGTTCGCCTTGAGGGGCCCCTTGTTGAGCCGGAGCGCCTTGGCCACCGCCCCGATCGCTTCCTTCTGGCCGACCACCCGCCGGGACAGCATCTCCTCGATGTTGCGGAAGCGGTCGATGACGTCCCGCTTCACGATGTCCACGGGAGTCTTCGTCTCCTCGGAGATGACGTCCAGGACGTCCTTGGCCGACACCGTCTTCTCCTCGTCGCCGCGGATCTCAGCGCGGACGCAGGCCGTGTCGACCCAGTTGATCACCTTGTCGGGAAGGCGCAGAGACCGGGCGTACCGGTCGGACATGGTGAGAGCGAGGTCGATCGCCTCGTCCCGGATCTCGACGCCGTAATTGGCCTCCAGCCTGGGCTTGAGGCCGAAGAGGATCTCCCGGGTCTCGTCGACCGTGGGCTCGTCGATCCTGACCACCCGGAACCGCCTCGCGAGCGCCTCGTCCTCCTGGATGATCTCCTTGAACTCGGTGACCGTCGTGGCCCCGATGATCTGCACTTCCCCGCGGGCGAGGCTCGACTTGAAGATGTTGGCCGCGTCGGAGGGGACCCCCATCGCGGACCCCGCCCCGATCAGCGTGTGGGCCTCGTCGATGAAGAGGATGATGTTTCTCCGCTCCTTGACCTCGGCGATCACCTTCTCGATGCGGTCCTCGAACATCCCTCGGAAGACGGTCCCGGCGACCACCGTGTTCATCTGCAGGTTGACGATCTGGTGCTCCCGCAACCGCTCGGGGATCCGGTGCGGCTCGTACTCCAGCCGCATTGCCAACCCTTCCGCCACGGCGGTTTTCCCGACGCCGGGGTCGCCGATGATCATCACCGAGTTGCTGCGGTCCTTGTGGCACAGGTATTCGACGATCCGGTCGATCTCCCGTTCGCGCCCGATGATCGGCGGGATCTTCCCTTCCCGGGCGAGCAGGTTCAGGTTCACACCGAAGGTCCGAAGGTTCGCGGGGAGCTCGTACCGCTTCCGGAACTCCTCGACCTTCTCCTCCCGGCTGCGCAGCTGCGACGCGAAGCGGGACAGGGCGAGGGCGGGATCGACGCCGTAGCTCTTCAGGATCCGCGCGGGGATGGAATGGACCTCGTGAAAGATCCCCAGGAAGAGGTCCGCCGCGTCGATCTGTGTGCGGCGGTTGCGCTGGGCCGTCTCCCAGGCCACGCGGAACACCTGCTTGGTCGCGGGAGGGACCTTGAGCCCCACCCCCAGGTACTGGCGCGAAATGTTCAGGTGCTCGCTCACCGAGTAGAGCACCGCCTCCACGTTCAGCCCGATCGCGGACATCAGCTCGCGGAACAGCAGCTTCTCCTGCTCCGCGAAGGCGATGAAGAGATGCTCGAGGCCAAGGTAATAATGGTGCCGCCGCTGCGATTCCTCGATCGACGCGTTGAGCATCCGGTGGCCGGAATCCGAAAGTTTTTCCCGGTAGAACGAGATTTCCATCATGGGGTTTTAGGTTTCTCCTCTCGGGCGGCGGCTACCTGGCCGCCGTCATGGCAAGCAGGCGCTCCACCCGTTTTTCGACAGGCGGATGCGTGCTGAAGAGCGACAGGATTCCGCCGCCCGTCAGCGGGCTGACGATGAACATGTGCGCGGTCGCCGGGCTGGCCTCCATGGGGACCGCACGGGAGATTCCCGAGATCTTCTCGAGCGCCCGGGCGAGCGATTCGGGCCTGCCGCAGAACTTCGCCCCGGTCTCGTCCGCCAGGTACTCCCGGGAGCGGGAAACCGCCATCTGGACGAGCATCGCCCCGATCGGCGCCAGGATCGCCAGGAACAGCATGCCGAAGCCGCCGCGGTCGTCGTCCCGGTCGCGACCGCCGCCGAAGATCGCCGCGAACTGGGCGAACCGGGCGAGCATCATCACCGCCCCCGCCAGCGTGGCCGCCACCGTGCCGATGAGGATGTCCCGGTTGCGCACGTGGGCCATCTCGTGGGCCAGCACCCCCGTAAGCTCATCGGGGGAGAGCAGCCTCCGGATCCCCTCCGTCACCGCCACCGCCGCGTGCTGCGGGTCCCGCCCCGTCGCGAAGGCATTGGGTGAATCCGTGGGTATGATATAGACCTTCGGCATCGGAACCCCGGCGGCCAGGCTTAAGGCCCGGACGACACCATGCAGCTCCGGGGCCTCCGCCTCGGAGACCTCCCGGGCGCCGTACATGCGAAGGACGATCTTGTCGGAGAACCAGTACGCTCCGAAATTCATCAGCACGGCCAGCCCGAAGGCCATCACCATGCCGTTTTTCCCCCCGACCGCGTCACCGATCAGGAGAAACAGGGCCGTCAGGACGGCCAGCAGCAGACCCGTTTTCAGCGTATTGCTCATCTCGGATTCTCTCCTGTCACCCGCTTTTTGCGGTTCTCCTGAACAATACGTACAGTCTCCTGTCCGTATTGATTCCATTATAGCCGGATCAGTTCCAGCCGCTCCTCAAATTCGGATCCTCGAAGGCCGCGATCTTTTCGACAAGCTTGAGGAACTCCTCCGAACGGGCGCCCGGGACCGCGACGTGCAGGATAACGTACTGGTCTCCCCGATCCGGGCCGCCCGGCGTGGGCACCCCCTTGCCCTTGAGCCGGAGCTTCCGTCCGCTCGAGGAGCCCGGGGGGATCGACATCATGACCGGCCCGTCGATCGTGGGAACCGAGATCTTCGCCCCCTTCACCGCCTCCGAGTAGTGGATGGGGACGTCGAGGAGGATGTCGCCCCCCTCCCGCCGGAAATAGGGGTGGGGGATCATCCGGAGCGTGATCACGAGGTCCCCGGTCTTTCCCTCCGCCGACTTCTCCTCCCCTTTTCCCGCCGCGCGGATCTTGGACCCGTCCTGCGCCCCCGCGGGGATCTTCACCTTGATCCGCTCCTCGGATTCCACCGCCCCGGCCCCGTAGCACCGGGGGCATCCCTTGCGTCCCGATCGGCCGGTCCCGCGGCAGAGCGAGCAGGCCCGCGGCCGCCTGTAACGGATCTCCCGGACCGTTCCGCGGGCCATGTCCAGGAAATCGACCGAAAGCTCCAGGTGGATGTCCCGTCCCGCCTCCGCGCCCTGGGCGAACCCGCCCGCGCCGCCCCGGAGGATGTCCCCGAAGATCTCGTCGAAGTTCACGGTCTCGGAGCGGTAGAACCTCCCACCCGGCTCGAAGCCGGACCCGCCCGGCCACTCGAAGGGACCGCCGTGGCCGAAGCCGCCCGAGAAAGCCCCCCTCCGCAGGGCGTCGTACTCCTCCCGCTTCTTCCGGTCGGAAAGGACCTCGTGGGCCTCGTTGATCTCCTTGAATCGCGCTTCGGCGGACTTGTCTCCCGGGTTGACGTCGGGGTGGTACTTCCTGGCCAGCCTCCGGAACGCCTTCTTGATATCCTCTTCCTTGGCGCCCTCGGGCACCCCG
>JACRIV010000137.1 GCA_016220005.1 Deltaproteobacteria bacterium | reverse complement strand
GTGCTCCACGTGTATGGCGGCGTGCCCCCGGAGGCCGTGAAGGTGACCGTGTCCGTGGAGCAGCCGACGGCGGAGACGTTGGTCGGAGAAACGGCGAGCGTGGAGCCGGCGGTTCTGACAGCCCGCCGCACCACCCTCGGATATTCGACCGGACTGTTCTTGTCGAGCGCCACGTCGATCGGGCTCCCCTTCTGGTTCCCGTAGGCGTAGGTGAGGAAGAGGAAGCCGCGCCAGTTACGCTCCACGTCGGTCTTCTTCGTCAGGTCGGAGCTTCCGGTGACGCCGACCGTCAGGAAGTCGAGGACCGGGTAGGACAGTTCCCCCTCCACCCCGGAGATTTTCAGGTCGCCCGGATCGGTGAGGTAGTAGTAGGCGTTGGCTTTCCACCCGTCCCGGTTGACCAGCACGACTCCCACCTTTCCCCAGTCCGCCGATTCCGCGGCGACAAACTTGGAGGTGAGCTTCCGGATCTCCTTGACTTGCCCGAATCCGAAGCCGTAGGTGGCGGAGAGGAGGGCGTAGTCGGTCAGCTTGAACTTCCCGCCGATGTAGGCGTGTCCGAAGTTCTCCCCCAGCTCCCGGACGAAGGAGGTGCCCACGAAGGCGTTCGCCTTGCCCGGGTACGTGTGGGAGAGGGCCAGCCCCGCCCCGTACCGCTTGTTGTCGATCTCCCCGGCTCCCCGCCCGGAGTTGAGAAAGTCGTAGGTTCCAAAAAGGTGGACGTTCAGGATGCGGCTGAAGTAATCCACCCTGCCGTCTGCGCCCGCCGCCTCGGAATTGTTTTCTCCTCCTGCGCGTATGGTCAACGAATAGGGTCCGCTAACGATCTGCCGGCCTCCGTCGGCCGCCATCACCGGCCAGGGAAGAGCCAGCAGCCCGAAGATCAAGGCCGCCGCTCCGAACGTTATCCCCTGCATTACAACCGCCCTTCGTTTCATCCCCCACCCCCCCTTGGCATTGCCTGGAACTGGAATAAGGCAATATAGGCAAGAAACATGCCTCGTGCTGGTATTAATTCTCGTGTCTATTCAATGAGGTATGATCACGGGGGAGACATGCAGGAAATATTTTTGGGTAATAATTGGCAAACATTTTCCCAGCCGTGGGATTGTTTCTCCCTTATTCGATGGGAACGTTTTGTTTTATTTGGGTTATCGCCTTGAAACGTACAGTTCCCGGGCGATCCGCTCGGCGGTCAGCCGGGATTGAAGGACACAGTCGTTCAGGGAGATCCCCCGGTAGGCGTTGCTGTTGAGGTAGAGGCCCGGATACGCGGCCAGGCGGGCGTCGATCCGGTCCAGAACCTTCCCGTGCCCCACGAGATACTGGGGGATCCCTTTCTCATGGAAGAAGACGCGCGAGAGGGTCGGCGCGGCCGTGATCCCCATCGTCGCGGTGAGCTCCGCCCTCGTGAGGCCGACGATCTCATCGGTGGGTAGCGCGGCCAGCGCGGGGTTGCGAACCCCCCCCACCATCGCGCGGATCAGGGCCTTCCCCTCGGGGGCGCGGTTCGGGAAGACGCTGGAGTCCCACAGCGCCCCCAAAATCTTCCGTTTCTCCCCGCGGGGGATGAGGAAGCCGAAGCCGTCGAGCGAATTTCCGAGAGTGACCTTGTCGTACCCGAGCGCCACGACCGAGATCGGGGAGTAGGGGATGGCGGACAACGCTTCCGTCAGCCGCGGGTCGAGGGGGCCGAGGGCGGACGCCGCCGCGAACGCCGGGACGGCCAGGACCAGTACGTCCGTCCAGACCGCCGGGGAGTTCCTCAACTGGCATCCCCACCTGCATGTCCTGGCTCCCGCGGGCGCCTTCCGACGGCCAAGGATGGCCTAGTGCCGCGTAGCCCAGGGATGGGCGTGAGCGGCCGGACGGACGGCAGTTTCGTCCACTCCCCCGTCTTCGATACCGTCGTCCTGCGGGACCTATTCCAGGCCAACGTCCTGGCCCTCCTGCTCAAGGAGCGGATGATCTCGCCGGAACTGGTCGAGCGGATGAAGGACTGGCGTAACGAAGGATTTCATGCCTATGCCGGCGAGGAGATTCCCTACATCTCGGATGCGCTACGAGTGGGGCTCTACATGGTCCGGGGACCCGCCGCGACCAGCCGCCTCCGCGCCGATCCTGCCCAGGAACCGAAAGTGCGATACCTTGCCAAGGGAACCGTCCCCGATCACGGGGAAGAGAGGGTGTCGTCCGGCCACCGGGACTAC
>JACRIV010000017.1 GCA_016220005.1 Deltaproteobacteria bacterium | reverse complement strand
CGGAGCCGGTCCTGCGCATGTGGCAGCGGATCTTCCCGCAGGCGGTTACCCACGAGTTCGAGGACGCGGGGCACTTCCTGCCGGAGGATTCGCCGGTGCGGGCCGTGCTCCGAATCGAGGATTTTCTGAATTCCTAGCCCGTCAAGGAGGAAGGGAAGCCGACACGAATCGTTGATGAAATCGCGCGGGGGGGATCGGGGATCGAACTCCTCGAAGGAAGGAGGGTGGACCGATGAACGGCTTTACGATGAGACCCTTCGTTAGGATATCCCTGCTGTACGTCCTGCTCGGCGGGATATGGATCATCGCCACGGATGCGCTGACGAAGGACCTCGTCCCCGATCCGGACCAAAACGCTGTCCTCGAAATCCTCCATGGATGGGCAATTCTTGCGGCAAGCGCCGTCGTGCTGGATCGTTTGACATCACGGGAGATCAAGCGGCGCGAGGCGGCCGAAGCGATGCAGCGGGCCGTCGAGGCGCGTTTTGCCGGCATTCTCGACATCTCCACCGACGCCATAATCTCTGCGGACGAAGAAGGGCGCATCGTCCTTTTCAATAAGGGCGCGGAAAAAATCTTCGGCTATCGCGCCGACGAGGTCATGGGCAAGTCGACCAATATCCTGATGCCGGGGCGGTTCGTCGAAGATCATCGCAGGAGCGTCCGTCGCTTCCAGGCCGGTCCGAGCACCTCGCGACAGTTGGGCAAGGACCTCGATCTGTTCGGCCTGCGCAAGGACGGAATCGAGTTCCCCGTAGAAGCGGGCGTTTCGAGGCATCAGGAGAACGGCCGGACCGCCTTGACCGCGATATTGCGCGACATTACCGAGCGCAAACGAATGGAATCGCAGATGCGGCGCCAGATCGAAACGTTGAAAACCCTCTACGACAGCGCGAAAAGCCTGACCAGGACACTGAACCTCCGCGAACTGGCCGAAGGGATCGCAGAGCAATCCGTCCGGGAGTTCGGCGCGCGGCTCGCGTGGATCGGAACCGCCGAGCGGGATGGCAAGGTTTGTCCGCTGTATTATTTCCCCCCGGAGATGCAATACCCGCAGGAGATCCGTGTTCGCTGGGACGACACCCCGGAAGGCCAAGGACCGACGGGGCGCGCCATCCGGAGCGGAGTTTCCATGGTTTGCCAGGACTTGGACGCCGAACCGGGTTTTACCCCCTGGATCTCCGCGGCACGCGCGCACGGATTGAGGAGCAGCGCCGCTTTCCCGCTGATCAGCCGCGGCCGGCCGTTCGGCTCGTTGAACCTCTACAGCGATCAGATCGGTTACTTCACCGCCGAGCGCGTCGGGTTCTTCGAGGCGTTCGCCCACCATGCCGCGGCGGCGTTGGAGAATGCGCGCCTGATCGGCGAGAACGAGCGCCGGATGCGGCACCTCCACGCGTTGCGCACGATCGATATGGCCATTACCGCCAGTCTCGATCTGCGGGTCACGCTCGATGTTTTCCTCGATCAGTTCCTGGCGCAATTGAAAGTGGATGCGGCGGCGATTCTATTGCTCGATCCGAACTCTCAGGTCCTGCAGTTTGCCGCCGGACGGGGGTTCCGCACGGTCGTCCTCCAGAATACCCGCCTGCGCCTGACCGAAGGGCACGCGGGCCGCGTCGCGTCCGAACGCTGCCTCGCAGTGGTTCCCGACCTGAGGAAGGACCCCGGGTTATTCCAGCGGTCGCCGCTGCTTGGGGGGGAGGAGTTCGTTTCCTACATCGGCGTTCCGCTCATCGCAAAGGGGCAGACCAAGGGAGTGCTGGAAGTCTTCCATCGGGCGCCGTTCGATCCGGCCCAGGAATGGATTGAGCTGATGGACGCCCTCGCCACGCAGGCGGCCGTCGCCATCGACAACAGCGGGGTGTTCGACGGGCTGCAGCGTTCCAACGTCGAGCTTACGCTCGCGTACGACACCACCATAGAAGGGTGGTCGCGCGCGCTGGACATGCGGGACAAGGAGACGGAAGGACACTGCCGGCGCGTGACCGAGATGACCTTGGCGCTCGCCCGGATTCTCCTCAACGGGAACGGCGACCTGGTGGACATCCGCCGGGGGGCGCTCCTCCACGACATCGGCAAGATGGGGATCCCCGACAGCATCCTTCTCAAGCCCGGCCCCCTTTCCGACGAGGAGTGGGCGATCATGCGCCTCCATCCGTCCTACGCCTACGAGCTGCTGTCGCCGATCGCTTACCTCCGAAACGCGCTGGACATCCCCTATTGCCACCACGAGAGGTGGGACGGAGCCGGCTATCCTCGCGGCCTGAAGGGGGAGCAGATCCCGATCGCGGCACGTATCTTCGCGGCGGTGGACACGTGGGACGCCCTGGCGTCGGACCGGCCTTATCGGCCCGCTTGGCCGGAAGACAGGATCCGGGCGCATATCCGCTCCCTCTCCGGAACCCACCTCGATCCGGACGTCGTGGAAGTCTGCCTGGACAGGACCGCGTAGAGAGAAGGATACCAGATGCGCCTTGGACGACAGCGAGGAGGGGACCTGTGAAAATGACCGGGACGGTTGTCGTCAGGACCGGAACGTCCGTGGCTCTCCTGATCGTCACGTTCTCTCTTCTTTGGAGCTGCGCCCCGAAGACCGCCGGCCCCCCCGAAAAGGTGACGATCGCGGTTTCCCGGAACCCGAACGCATGCCTGGTGCACATCGCGTCTTCGAAAAACTATTTCGTCGAGGAAGGCCTGGCGGTGACCCTGCATCCCTGCACGCACGGGAAGGCTGCGCTGGAGGCCATGCTGGAAGGGAAAGCCGACATCGGGACGGTGGGAGACACGCCGATCACGCTGGCGGCCATCGAGGGGAAGCCCATCCGGGTCCTGGCCGCGATCATGGATTCCGACAGGGACACGGTGATCGTCGGAAGAAAGGACCGCGGTATTTCGCGTCCCGCCGACCTGAAAGGGAAACGGATCGCGGTGACCCGCGGCACGACCGGTGATTTCTTCCTCAACTCCTTCCTGACGACCCACGGAATTGCGACAAGGGACGTATCCGCGGTGGACCTGGTGCCGGGCGGATTGGAGGAGGCATTGATCGCGGGGAAGGTCGACGCGGCATCGACGTGGAACCCCCATGCGATCCGGCTGCGGTCGGCCCTGGGCGAAGGGGCGGTGACGTTTTTCAGCGAAACGATCTATCCGCAGGCCTTTGGCCTGGTGTCCACCAGGGACTACATCGGCAGGAAACCGGAGGTGATCCCGAAGGTCCTGCGCGCCTTGATCCGCGCGGAAACGTTCCAAAGGGAAAATCCCGATCGATCGCAAGGGATCGTGGCGGACGCGATCGGGACGGACAAGGACCTGATCCGGAAGATCTGGCCGTTCTACAATTTCCGCGTCACTCTCGATCAATCCCTCATCATCAACATGGAGAACCAGGCCCGTTGGGCGATCGGGAGCCGTATGACCGAGAAAAGACAATTTCCCAATTTCCTGCAGTTCATTCATCCGGACTGCCTGGTAACGGTGAAACCGGAAGCGGTCACCGTGATCCGCCAGGAGGGACGTCCGTGAAAATCAGGACCAAGCTCCGGATGATCGGCGTGATCTCCGTTTTCACGGCCATCGGCATGGGCGTCATCCTGTATGCGATCCGCATCGAAATCCTCGATAGATCGAAAAAGAATGCCCTGCTCGACGACATCGTCATCGGGATCATGGATCTCCGGGCCTTGACCTACGACTATCTGCTGCATCCCGAAGAACGCTCCAGGCAGCAGTGGTACATGAAGCACGCGTCTCTGTCGAACCTTTTCGGCAGGTTCGACCACCTGGCCGCGGAGAACAGGGAAGCCGCGAACGCCATCCTCCGGAATCACAACCACCTCGAAACGCTCTTCTCGCAATTGATGGAAAATGCCGGGGCGCGGAGCCCCGTCGGCAAAACATCCCGGGACCTGTTGGCGGGACAGATGTTGACGCGATCGCAGGCGATGATCTCGGACGCCTTTCGCTCGATCAGGAGAAACAGGGGCGCCTTGATCGCCTGGCAGGAGACGTACAGCAAGGTCTTCTTTTCCGTTGCCGTCCTGTCCGTCTCCCTTCTGGCGGGCGTCTCCTTCCTCCTCGGCAGGCAGATCATCCGCTCGCTGTCGAAGCTGCAGGCGGGGACGGACAGGATCGCCGGCGGGGACCTCGATTTCCGGCTGATCGCGAGGGAGCGGAACGAGATCGGCGATCTCTCCAGGGCGTTCGACCGGATGGCGGAAAGGCTGAAGGCGTTGAGGGACGCGCTCAGGAAGAATATGGCGGAGCTGGAAAGCTCCAACAAGGACCTGGAGCAGTTCGCCTACGTCGCCTCCCACGACCTCCAGGAGCCCCTGCGCATGGTGGCGAGCTACGTGAAGCTGCTGGAGCGGCGATACAAGGGGAAGCTCGACAAGGACGCCGACGAGTTCATCGCCTTCGCGGTGGACGGCGCGGAACGCATGCAGAAGATGATCGACGACCTTCTGACCTTTTCCCGGGTCGGCACCCGCGGAAGGACCTTCGGGCCCACCGACGCGGGGGCGGCGATGGAACAGGCCCTGGAGAACCTGCAGTTGTTTGTCAAGGAAAAGGGGGCGTCCGTAACCCGTGATCCCTTGCCTGTCGTCCTGGCCGACGGCAGCCAGATGGTGCAGTTGTTCCAGAACCTGATCGGCAATGCCGTCAAGTTTCACGGAAACAGGCCGCCCTGCGTTCACGTTTCGGCGAATAAGAGGGACGGCGAGTGGGTCTTCTCGGTGCGCGACAACGGCATCGGCATCGAGCCGGAGTACGGGGACCGCATCTTCCGGGTCTTCCAGAGGCTGCACGACAGGGAGACGTATCCGGGCACCGGGATCGGACTGGCGATCTGCAGGAAGATCGCGGAGCGGCACGGCGGGCGGATCTGGGTCGAATCGAAGGCGGGGGAAGGGTCCACGTTCCGCTTCACGATCCCGACCGTATAGGAGGTGGGAGGAATGGATTCCGGAGAGAGAGGGAGGTTGGTGAGAATCCTTCTGGTCGAGGACAACCCCGGCGATGTCCGCCTCACCAGGGAGGCCCTCAGGGAGGGCAGGGTGCGCAACCACCTGTTCTCGGTAGGGGACGGTGTGGAAGCGATGGCCTTCCTGCGCGGAGGAGGAAAGCACAAAAACGCCCCCCGCCCCGACCTGATCCTCCTTGATCTGAACCTGCCGAAGAAGGACGGGCGCGAGGTCCTGGCGGAAGTCAAGGCCAATGAGCACCTCCGGCGTATCCCGGTGGTCGTCCTGACGACCTCGAAGTCCGAGGAGGACATCGTCAGATCCTACGACCTGCACGCGAACTGTTACATCACCAAGCCCGTCGACCTGGAGAAATTCATTGCGGTCGTCAAGAAGGTCGACGATTTCTGGTTCGAAGTCGTGAAGCTCCCCCCGGAGTGAGAACCATGGAAGAGGCGCTCATCAGAGTCCTGATGATCGAAGACAGTCCCGGGGACTTCCGCCTGATCCGGGAGACCCTGAACGACGCGGGGAGTCCAAGGTTCGAGTTCGAGTGGGCGGTCCGGCTCGAGGCGGGGATCCGCTGCATGGAGAAGGGGGAGGTCGATGTGGTTCTCCTGGACCTCGGCCTTCCCGACAGCGGGGGATTCGACACTTTCACCAGGCTCCACGCGCGAAGACCGAACGTGCCCGTCATCATCCTGACCGGATTGGACGACGAGTGGCTGGGAATCAGGGCGGTGCGCGAAGGGGCGCAGGATTACCTTGTGAAAGGAAAGGTGGACGGCAACCTGTTAAGTCGCGCCATCCGTTACGCCATAGAGCGCAGGCGGGCGGAGGATCGGCTGAGGAAGGCGAACCGCGCCTTGAAGGCGTTGATCGACTGCAACCAGGCGCTGGTGCGCGCCGACGACGACGCGAGTCTGCTGAACGAAATCCCCCGGATCGTCGTCGATGTCGGCGGATACCCCTTCGCCTGGATCGGCGTCGCTGTGCACGACGAGGAAAAGACCGTGCGGCCCGTGGCGCAGAGGGGATTCGAGGAGGGCTACCTCGATTCGGTAAGGATCTCCTGGGCCGACGACGAGTTCGGGCGCGGTCCCACGGGCACGGCGATCCGCACGGGCAGGCCCTGCACGGCCAAGAACGTCCTGACGGACCCCGATTACCTCCCGTGGCGCGCCGAGGCGGTAACGCGAGGCTATGCCTCGTCCATCGCTCTTCCGTTGACCGACGCGAAAGGCTCCTTCGGGGCGCTGAACATCTACGCGGCCGATCCGGACGCCTTCGATGCGGAGGAGGTCAAGCTGCTGACGGAACTGGCGGACGACCTGGCGTACGGCATCTGCACCCTGTGGGCCCGCAAGGAGCGCAAGCGCACGGAGCTGCTGATCCACCAGCAGAACGAAATGCTCAACGCCCTGAACGCCGAGAACGTGAGGATAATCGCGACCCTCGAAGAGAGAGTGGAGGAGCGGACAAAGCAGCTCCAGGAGGCGAAGCTCAATGCGGAAATTGCGAACAGGGCCAAGACCGACTTCCTCGCCAACATGTCCCACGAGCTCCGGACACCCCTGACTTCGATCATCGGGTTCGGAGAGGTGCTTCTGGACCAGCTCTTCGGGGAGATGAACGAAAAGCAGATGGAGTACATCTCCTATATCCACGGCAGCGGGAAGCACCTGTTGAATCTCATCAACGATATTCTCGACCTCTCGAAAGTGGAGTCCGGGAAGATGACGGTCGAGATGACCAAGGTTGTCTTGAGGGACGTTCTGAATACGTCCGCGTCGATGTTCAAGCAGAAAACGATTAAGCACAATGTGAGGCTGGACCTTGACGTTGCTCCGGATGGAGACATCGAGATTGCGACGGATGAAAGGAAATTGAAGCAGGTCCTGTTCAACCTGTTGAGCAATGCCGTGAAATTCACGCCCGACGGAGGGACCGTGCGCGTATCGGCAAGGCGGCAGGGCGATTTCATCGAAATCGGCGTGGAAGACACAGGCATCGGGATCCGGTCCGAGGACCTCCCGCAACTGTTCAACGAGTTCACGCAACTGGGGTCCGTGTACACCAAACAGCACGAGGGGACGGGACTCGGACTGGCGTTGTCGAAACGGCTGCTCGATCTCCTGGGCGGCAGGATCGAGGTGGAGAGCGAGATCGGGAAAGGCAGCCGGTTCGCGGTCACGCTCCCGACCTTTCCCGCAATCCCCGGGAGCAAGGAGAGAGACGATGCCTAGGAAGATACTCGTGGTCGAAGACGTCGAGAACAATCGAATCCTCATAAGGGACCTGCTGGCCTATTACGGATACACGGTGGTGGAGGCGAAAAACGGTTCGGAATGCGTGGAATTGGCGAAAGAGGAGAGGCCCGATCTCATTCTCATGGATCTGCAGATGCCGGTCATGGATGGATTCACAGCCGTAAAAATCCTCAAGAATGATCCGGGGACCCGTGACATCAAGATATTCGGGATCACGTCCTCCGCGATGAAGGGAGACCGGGAGAAGGTGATGGACGCGGGGTTCGATGGCTACATATCCAAGCCCATCGACACGAGACAACTGCCCCGAATCGTCAAAATGCTTCTCCGCTGAAAGGGGGTCTGCATGGAGCCGGGCGGTGCGAGGATCCTGTGCGTGGACGACGAGCCCATGAACCTGATGCTCCTCGATGCAATGCTCAAGCCACGGGGCTATGAGATCGTCAAGGCGCAGAACGGCAGGGAGGCGCTCGAGAAGATCGTGGAGCAGAGGGTCGACATTGTGCTTCTGGACCTGATGATGCCCGAAATGGACGGCTTCGAGGTCTGCAGGACCATCAAGGGGGATGAGGGCCGCATGCACATCCCCGTCGTCATGATCACGGCCTTATCGTCGAGGCAGGACCGCATCAGGGGGATCGAGGCGGGCGCCGATGATTTCGTCACGAAGCCCTTCAACCAGGGCGAAGTCCTCGCAAGGGTGAAGATGCTGCTCCGGATCAAGGAGCTCAACGAGAGGCTCAAGGAGGCCTACAGCAATATCATCAGCCTGATCTCCTTCGGCGAGGAGATCCTGGAGACCTTCGATCCGCTGGGGTTCGACCTGCTGGCGAAGGTCGACAGCATCGTGAACCGGGTCATCAGGCAGGAGAGCGACGGTATCGAAAAACCGGCGATGATCCTGGTAGGCCTCTCGGACAATGGCCGGAGCTGGCGGTGGTACAGGTACGAAAGGGTCGCCGGAAGGCTCGACAGGGTCGCGCTCGACCTGAACATCCATGACCGCCTGAGGCTGCCCAGGACCGGAAAATCGGAGATCGTCTTTCTGAACGAAACCGACCTGGGCGGCAGCCGGTTGTCGCCGTTGATCGGAAGGCTCGACGACCTGCTGATGCCGACGAAAAACCTCGTCTGCTACCTGAGCAATAACCTGTGCATCTTCGCCGTCAACTACGGAAGGGACGTCACTTCCTATGATGCTTCGTTCCTGAACAGCCTTGTTATGCAGAGCCTGTTCCTGAAATCCCTCTCCGGTCAGGTCAAGGAGACCGAAGAAGCCTTCTCTTATACCATTCAGTCTCTCGCGCGGGCGTCGGAGGCGAATGACGAGGATACGGGGAACCATATTACACGGGTCGGCGAGTACAGCGCCTTCGTGGCGGAGCGGTTGGGGATGCCGGAGGATTTCGTCAAGACGATCCGCCGCCAAGCGCCATTGCACGACGTGGGGAAGATCCATACGCACCCGGATATCCTCCGGAAGCGAGGCAGGCTCGAGCCCACCGAATGGGAGGAGATGAAGCGGCACACCATCTACGGCGCACGGATCGTGGGGGACCATGCGCGGCTTCGGATGGCCAAGTCGATCGCAATAACCCACCATGAAAAGTGGGATGGGAGCGGCTACCCTTTCGGGCTTTCGGGGGACCGGATCCCGATCGAGGGCAGGATCACGAGCATCGCGGACAATTACGATGCCCTGCGAAGCTCGCGCCCGTACAAACCCGCCTTCGATCACGAAACCGCCTGCCGGATCATCACCAAGGGCGATGGAAGGACGATCCCGGACCATTTCGATCCCCGGGTGCTGAAGGTTTTCGAGGAGACGGCCGGGCGTTTCGAGGAAACCTTCGAGACGATGAAGAATTAACGACGGCCAGGGATGGCCTAGTGCCGCGGGCGCAGGGACGCGCAGGAGCGGTGCGACGGCCAGGGATGGCCTAGTGCCGCGGTCGCAGGGACGCGCACGAGCGGCGGATACGGCGGGCGCATGAAGTTCTCGACGAAACTTGCGGCGCTGTTCTCCTGCATCTATCTGGTAAGCTGCGCGATCCTCATCTATTATGGCCACCATTCCAATACGAAGGCGCTCGAGGGAAGCATAATCGACGAACTTCAGTTCAAGGCGGTCCATACCCTGGACAAGATCGACCGAATGCTTTACGAGCGGTATGCGGACATAAGACTCCTCGCCGCCGACCCGATTCTCCGCTCGGGAAGTTCGACCCCGGAAAAGCTCGCGGAGGTGTTGAAGAGACACCAGGCCAATAACACGATGTACGGTTCCCTTTCCCTGTTCGACATCAACAGGAAAAGGATCGCCGATACGGCCGGAATCAAGGTCGGGGAGCGGCACCCGTTTACCGAGTATTGGCCGGGCATCGCTCAGGGCAAGGAGGTCGTCGTCGATCTGTTCGAATCCGAGTCGCTGAAGGAGAACGTGTTTCATTTCGCATCCGTGGTAAAGGACGGGGACGGCACGCCTATCGGCGTCGTCGTTTCCCGAATTCCCCTGGATGTCCTGCGCAACATCATCGCTCACGCGGGGGGAGTTCATGCGATTGGGGAGGAGCTGAAAGTCGAGCTCGTCAGCAAGGAGGGGATCGTCCTTTATTCCAGCTATGACCCGAAGGGGATGCTGAAGGAGAAATCGACGGACTGGGAACATGTCAAGGCGTTTCGTTCCACAGGAAAGTGGACGGGCAGCGAACGGTACTTCCGTGCCGGAGAAGGGGAAATCCATGTCCATGCCCGGGAAGCGGGCTACAGGGATTACAAGGGGAACGACTGGACGCTGCACTTCAACGTCCCGGCAAGAATCGCATTCGCACCGGCCATCGAATCGAGGGACCGGCTGGCGGTCATTTCATTGGGGATCGGTGCGATCACCGTTCTCATCATCTCCGCCTTTTCCCGGAAGATCACAAGACCCATCATGAAACTCAGCGATGCTTCCGTCGAAATCGGCAGGGGAAACCTGGACGTCAAGGTGGAAGTTTCCTCGGCGGACGAGATCGGCCTGTTGGCGGCCTCGTTCAACAGGATGGCCGGGAAACTGAAGGAAAACCGGGAAAAATTGTCGGCTTACGACCGGGAGCTGGAATGCAGGGTGGCGGAGCGGACTTCCGAACTCATCCGGGCCAAGGAGGCCGCCGAGGTCGCCAGCAGGGCCAAGACGGAATTCATCGCCAACATGAGCCACGAGGTGAGGACCCCTCTGAACGCCATCATCGGCTTCACGGAGGTCCTCAAGGACGAGCTGGCGGGGCAGCCCGACGGAAGACTGCGGGACTATATCGAAGAGCTCCGTTCCGCAGGGAAGCGGCTGCTCGGCATGATCCTCGACATCTTCGAGATGTCGGAGTTCGAATTCGGCGAGAGGAGGTTCGAAGTCGCCGGGTTCCTCCTGAAGGACCTTCTTCACTCGTCGATGAATCTGTTCAGGGAAGAGGCGGAAATGCGCGCGATGCGCTTGACCCTCGAATTGGAACCGTCCGCCGACGCGGTGGTCGAAGCGGATATAAACAAGATCAAGAAAGTGCTCTTCAATCTGTTGGGGAACGCAATGAAGTATACCCCCGACGGGGGCAGCGTCCGGCTTGCGGCGAGACGGGTCTGTGGGTCGCGGTTCGATCGGGGGTGCGATTTCGTGGAAGTCTCCGTCGAAGACACCGGCATCGGGATCCAACAGGAAGACATACCCCGGCTCTTCCACAAGTTCGTCCAGCTCGAAGGCCCGTATACGAAAAGGCACGCGGGGGCCGGCATCGGTCTGGCGCTGTCGAGGAGCTACGTCGAGCTTCACGGCGGAAGGATCTGGGCCGAGAGCGAAGCCGGGAAGGGAAGCAGGTTCGCCTTTGCTATACCGGTGAATCAGCACTAGTGCAGCGTCTCGTAAATAGGCTGACGCACCGAGAGCGTCGATGCGCCGCTTCCGGCAAGGCGCGTGACTGAGGCGTACTCGTTGGAGTACGGCGCAAGGAGCGCAACGCAGCCGGAGCGGATGCAGGGGCGCTCGAATGCCAGGTTATTTGCGAGACGCTGCACTGGTGCGCCGCCAGGGACACACCTCTCCCATCGGGCAGGGGCCGCACCGGGCCTTCCGGCAGTAATCCTTCCCGAGCCGCAACAGGGCCGCTTCGAAGTCGCGGAAATCGTACCCGGGGACCTTACCTGCGGCCCAGCACCTCTCCAGCGCCTCGATCGGCTCCTCCCGGGGCGGCAGAAGGGAGAGGTCCCGGGCGGCGAGAAGGACGAGGGGGGAGAGGGCGGGCCGGGCCTTCGGCCAGACCGTCCGCAGCTCCCGGAGGAAGATGTTGACGGTCACGTCCCCGATCCCCGTTCCCAGGCTCTTCAGGCGCTCTTCCAGGTCGCGGGGGGTATCCGCCTTCTTGTGAAGGACGCTGAGGTCCCCTCCGTAGCTCTTTATCAGGTCGCCCACGATCGCGAGGAGCTTCGTGGCGGTGGAGAAGTCGTATCGCCTGTATCCGCCTACGTCCAGGATCTCCACGAGGCCGTCCCAGCCGGCCCTGCGGACCTTCTCCGGCGTGACGACCCCGCGGGCCTCGAATTCCTTGTACGTCTTCAGGGCGTTCTTCGTGGATATCCGGGCGCCCATCAGCTTGGAGGCGAGGAACCACCGGAAGATCCGCCCCGGATCGGCGCTCGAAAGGTCGATCCCAAGTTCGCGGGAAAAGCCGCCGCCCAGGGAATCGATCAGCCGTTTCGGTAAAAGGGGGCGCTTCATCGGAGCGAGGATCGGGACATTTCAGGTAACAAGGTGATGATATCGTATCACTTAGGGGGGATCCGAACAACGAAAGTGCGGTCGAAGGGAAATATGGGAACCTGCCTGCTGTGCAAGACGACTTCCCCCTTCATCGCCGGGGAGCTTTCGGTGTGCCTCCGGTGCATCCGGGAGAACCCGAAGGACGCCATGCCGCTTGCTCGTAAGGCGCACGCCCGAAGCAGGGCCGCCTTCGGGCTTCCCGAAGAGCCGCCGAACGACCACGGGGGCGTTTCCTGCAACCTCTGCGTGAACGAATGCCGGATCCCGGAAAACGGTATCGGGTACTGCGGGGTGCGGAGAAACGTGGGCGGAAAGCTGGAAGGGGTTTCTCCGGGGGAAGGGAAACTCTCCTGGTACCACGATCCCCTGCCCACGAACTGCGTGGCCGACTGGGTGTGCCCCGGCGGTACGGGGGCGGGATACCCGAAGTTCGCCCATCGACCCGGCCCGGAGGCGGGGTATTCCAACCTGGCCGTCTTCTTCCACGCCTGCTCGTTCAACTGCCTCTACTGCCAGAACTGGCAATACCGCCGGGAGACGCAAAAGCCGGCGACGATCCCGGCGGAGGCCCTGGCGGCCGACGTGGACGACAGGACGTCATGCATCTGCTACTTCGGAGGGGACCCCGCCCCGCAGCTTCCGTTCTCCCTCAAGGCTTCCCGCCTGGCCCTCGACCGGAGGAAAGGGGGGATCCTGCGGATCTGCTGGGAGACGAACGGCTCGATGTGCGAGCGTCTCCTCGACGAGATGGTGGAGATCGCCATGGCGTCCGGCGGGTGCATCAAGTTCGACCTCAAGGCGTGGAACGAGAACGTCCACGTGGCCCTCACCGGGGTCACCAACGAGAAAACGCTCGAGAATCTTTCCCGGGCGGCGAAGGAGATCGGAAAGAGGCCCGTTCCGCCGCTCCTTGTGGCGAGCACCCTCCTTGTTCCCGGATACGTCGACGAGGAGGAGGTAAAAGGGATCGCCGGGTTCCTGGCCTCCCTCGACCCCGCCATCCCGTACAGCCTGCTTGCCTTCCATCCTCATTTCTACATGAGTGATCTCCCCCGGACGCCGGGAGACCTTGCCCGGGAATGCCTTCGGGCCGCGCGCGATGCGGGGCTTGCGAACGTCCGGATCGGGAACGTCCATCTTCTCACGTGACCCGGATTCGGCGGGCCGAGTCGTTCCAACGGACGATCCCTTGGAGGTAATTGAACGTTTGAGCGTGCGTCGGCCGCCGGGTCGTACGTCTAACCGGGCGCCTCGCCGAACCGGCTCGGCTGTCCCGTGGCCGCCAGGACCGAGGCCCACAACTCGCTCTCCGGGCCCACCTGCTTCTTCCCGGCGATGGCGGTCGGTATGGGAACGTGGATGTAGGTGTTGTGCCAGTATCCGATGAGGACGTCGGTCTTGCCCGCGAGTGCGGCGTGGGCCGCGTTCCGGGCGAGCTGGTCGCACAGCAGGCTGTCGTCGATGTTCG
The DNA here is from genome assembly GCA_016220005.1 of Deltaproteobacteria bacterium. GTDB lineage: Bacteria > Desulfobacterota > Deferrimicrobia > Deferrimicrobiales > Deferrimicrobiaceae > JACRIV01. The sequence continues at coordinate 3,110 of JACRIV010000017.1, read as the reverse complement.
CGGGCGCGCTCCGGATGAGATAGCTCGGGTCGAAGTAGCGCAGGTTGAGCGGGATGCCGGACCGCTCGAAAAAGGCGGCGATCGCGTTCCGTAAGAAGATCCCGACGTCGGGGTACTTGGGATTGCCCGAGGCGTCGCAGCCGACGGGGCCTCCCAGGAGGTTGCGCCCCGCCCCTTCCGCCACGACGATCACCGCGTGCTTCCTGTCGAGGACCCGTTGCTTGAGGACCTCGAGGAACCCCCCGGGGCCGTCGAGCTCGAAGGAAACCTCGGGGATGAGCGTGAAGTTCACTTCCTGACTGGCCAGCGTCGCCCCGGCCGCGATGAAGCCGGCGTCTCTCCCCATGACCTTGACAATGCTGACTCCGTTCGGCGCTCCGCGGGCCTCCTCATGGGCGCTGCCGATGAAGTCCCGCGCCTTCTCGAGGGCTGTCGAGAAACCGAACGTCTGCCAAACGTAGAGGATGTCGTTGTCGATCGTCTTGGGGATGCCGACCACGGAAAGAGGGAACCCGCGGCGGCGGGACTCCTCGTATATCGTGTGGGCGCCCCTCTGCGTGCCGTCGCCCCCGATGCAGAACAGGAGCTGGATCTTCCCCTTTTCGAGGAAATCCACGATGACGCGGGGATCCTCCGGACCTCGGGAGGACCCGAGGGCCGTCCCACCATGCTTGTGAATGTTCTCCACGTACGCCGGGGTCATCCGCACCGGAGGGATGCCGTGCGAGGTGTTGAAGCCCCGGAACCCGTATCGGATGCCCAGGATCTCCCCGATGCCGTAGTTGTGGGAGAGTGCGTAGAACAGGGACCGGATGACGTTGTTCATTCCGGGGCAGAGCCCGCCGCACGTGACGATGGCCGCTCGGGTCTCCCGGGGCGGGAAGCAGAGGAACTCCCGGGGCCCGGCCTTCTCGAACAGAAGGTCGTCCCGAGCCTCCTCGCCCGGCAGGAGGACGACCTGGAATCGGACGCGCGCCTCGTCGGCGACGAAATCGCCGAGCCCGTCCCCCCGGGCGGTCGAGAGCTTGAGGGGGGAGCGGACGCGTCGTCCCTCGATCCGGGCGACCTTAAGGTGATCCAGGGTGAGCATCAGGCACGATTATACTTCCTCCGCGGGTCCATGTGGGGAAGAAGCGATCGCCGGGATACGTAGAACAACCGGTCGATTGAAATCCGGGACGATAAACCGACCCGGCTCGGCCGGGCTAGTGCAGCGTCTCGCAAATAACCTGGCATTCGAGCGCCGCTGCGGCAGCGAAGGCTGCGTTGCGCTCCTTGCGCCGTACTCCAACGAGTACGCCTCAGTCGCGCGCCTTGCCGGAAGCGGCGCATCGACGCTCTCGGTGCGTCAGCCTATTTGCGAGACGCTGCACTAGAACCACGTCCTTCGGATGACCGTGTCCTTCCGACCGTGCTCGTCGTCCAGGTAGGGGTAGTCGATCGTCGTGTGCAGCCCCCGGCTCTCCTTGCGCTGCATCGCACACCGCACGATCAGCTCGGCCACGGTGCAGATGTTGCGCAGCTCGAGCAGGTCGCCCGTGATCTTGAAGTTCCAGTAGTACTCCGAGATCTCCTTCTTCAACATCTCGATCCGGTCGAGCGCCCGGGAGAGCCGCTTGTTGGAGCGGACGATCCCCACGTAGTTCCACATCAGCCGTCGGATCTCGTCCCAGTTGTGGGAGACGACGACCGCCTCGTCGGAGTCCTGGGCGTTCCCCGGGTCCCACTTCGGGATGGACAGAGACGCCCGGGGCTTGCCCACGTATGCCTCCACGGCGCGGGCGAGCGCCCGCTGGGAGTACACCAGCGCTTCCAGCAGGGAGTTGGAGGCCAGCCGGTTGGCCCCGTGCAGCCCCGTGCAGGCGCTCTCGCCCACGGCGAACAGTCGCTGGACGTCGGTCTCTCCGTAGAAATCGGTCCGCACGCCGCCGCATTGGTAGTGGGCCGCCGGGACGACGGGGAGCGGCTCCTTCGCCATGTCGATCCCGAAGGAGAGGCACGTCTGGTGGATGTTCGGGAACCGCTTCCGGATGAAGGCCGCCCCCTTGCGGGTGATGTCGAGGTAAACGCAGTCCTCGCCGGTCCGCTTCAGCTCCGCGTCGATCGCCCGCGCCACGATGTCCCGGGGCGCGAGCTCGGCCATCTGGTGCACCCCTTCCATGAAACGCTTCCCGGCCCGGTTGAGGAGGATCGCTCCTTCTCCGCGGACCGCCTCGGAGATCAGGAACGACTTGGCGTGGGGGTGGTAGAGGCAGGTGGGATGGAACTGGACGAACTCCATGTTGGCGATCGTCGCCCCCGCGCGGTACGCCATTGCGATGCCGTCCCCCGTGGCGATGTCCGGGTTGCTCGTGTAGAGGTAGACCTTTCCCGCCCCCCCGGTGGAGAGGATCGTGACGTCCGCCGTGAACGTGTGGACCGCCCCGGTCTTCCGGTCGAGGACGTATGCCCCGAGGACCTCATCGGCCCGGTTGCGGTCGAAGGACTCGAGCTTCTGCCGTGTGATGAGGTTGATGGCGGTTTGGTTCTCGAAGATCCGGATCCGCTTGTTGTCCCTTGCCCTGGCGAGGAGCGCCCGCTCCACCTCCCGGCCCGTCAGGTCCTTGGCGTGGAAGATCCGGCGCCGGGAGTGCCCCCCCTCGCGGCCGAGGTCGAACTCGTCCATCCCCTCGCGCCTGGTGAACTCCACGCCCCAGCCGATCAGCTCCTTGATCCGGGCGGGGGCGTCCCGGACGACCAGGTCGACCACGTCGGTGTGGCACAGTCCCGCGCCGGCCCGGTGCGTGTCCTCGATGTGCGATTCGAAGGAGTCCTCCCCGCTCCAGACCGTGGCGATCCCCCCCTGGGCATAGTTGGTGCTCGACTCCTCGGCCTCCTTCTTCGTGACGATATGAACCGTCCCTTTCGAGGCCGCCCGGAGGGCAAAACTTAATCCCGCGATGCCGCTCCCGATGACCAGGAAATTGGACACCCGTTCCATCCCGATGCCTCCCCACTTCGCCTCCCCCGCGGTTGACAGGGGGACGCCATCTCACTACAATTTCAAATAATGAATTATTTTCGCATATTTTTAATCATATCCCTGACCGTTTGTCCAACGGTTCTTTGGG
>JACRIV010000016.1 GCA_016220005.1 Deltaproteobacteria bacterium | reverse complement strand
TGCGGGGCCTCGCGCGGGGAAAACTGGTCGTCGTGCCCGGCTGGCGATACAAGTTCTACGTTTTCCTGTTGAAGGCGCTCCCCGGATTTGTCGTCCGCTCCCTTGCGCTCCGAACCCGGGGGAAGTATCGCCGGTAATCGGTCGGGGCGAAGGCGGCCGGCCGGCGGCCCCCCCAGCCACTTGAAATCACAAATTGTGATTTCAAGTTTGCCGCCTATTCGGTCGTCAAGTGGAACATGAAATCCTCGGGGAAGCGATCCGCTCGTGGTCTTGTCGCTCTCGACGGTCCAACGTGACTCGAGGGTTGCCCGTTGCCCGAAACGAGGGAGAGAAAGGGATACCGCAACACCCTGTTTTGACTTCCTTTCCGGCGATTGATACGATCGGTTCATGGAGATCGCCGCCGAAACACGGGACGCTGCTTCCGCCGTCGCGCGGAAGCAAGGAATCACCCTCGTGCTTCTGTTCGGCTCCTTCGCGGCCGGCAATGCGGGGGAGGAAAGCGACGTCGACATTGCGGTCCGTTTCCGGGATCGGAAGCCGACCCTGCGCCGATTGCTCGATGTACAGAGGGAGCTCTCGGGCATCTTCCCCGGCCGGAAGATCGACGTCGCCTCCCTCGAACGGGCCGACCCGCTCTTCATGAAGAAGATCGGCGAACGCTTCCTGGTCCTCTACGAGGAGCCCGGAGAAGCGGACGCCTTCCTGCTGCTGGCCTTCAAGCGGTACCAGGACCACCGGAGATACCTCGCGATGGAGCGCGACTTTGCACGCCGCTACGTCGAAAAGATCGCCCGATGATCGACCGGGAACTGGTCACGCGCAAAGTCCTCTTGATCGGAAAGGACCTCGAGGAGCTCCGGAAGCTCGTCGCCGGCGGGCTGGGGGAATACCTGTCCGAGCCCTACAAGGAGGTCCTGGCCGAGCGGTTCCTCGAGCGGACGATCACGCGGATGATCGACGTCAACTACCACCTCATCACGGGGTCGGATCGTCCCCCGCCCCGGGACTATTACGAGAGCTTCACCGAGCTCGGGAAGATGGGGGGTTCTCGAGCCGGTCTTCGCGTCGAAGATCGCCTCCTCGGCGGGCCTGCGCAACCGCATCGTGCACGAGTACGACGACATCGACCCCGCAAAGGTTTTCGAGGCGATCCAGTTAGCCCTCGCCGACCTGCCGGTTTACCTCAAGGGAGTCCTGTCTTTCACCGGCTGACGCAGGCTATGCGACGTTCGGCTTACCGACTTTCCACAGAGCCTCGATGACGGCCTGCGGTTTTTCCGCTGCGACGCGGAGGAGAGCCCGGGCGGGGCCTTCCGGGACACGCCGTCCCTGCTCCCAGTTTCGCAGAGTGGACACGCTGACACCAACAAAATTTCCGAAAACGCCATCGTCATCCTGAAGGGGCTTCCCGTGCTGCAATGCGAGAGCTGCCGGGAGTTCCTGATCGAGGATGCAATCATGGCGAGGGTTGAGGCTATTTTGGCCAAAGCCGACGCCTCCGTGGAGCTCGAGGTCGTCCGTTTCGCCGCATAGTTGCGGCTCCCCTCTTCTCCACGCCCCCGATGAAGGCGTACTGTGAGCCACCTCTCACATCGGGACGACTGCCGCGACAGGGTCTTTGCCCCCGCCTGATATATAAATGGAGGAGGCCGCGGCGCTCAAAGGGAAGGGGAGGGCGCCGGTCAGGAAAAGGAGATAAGCGGCTCCATAATCTTGAGGTCGCAAATTGCGACCTCAAGCGTGCTTGTCCCGGGAGGTCGGACACGCCGTCCATGGATAGCACGTACTCGTTGGACTATTCGATCCGACCCGTTACGTCTTTATATACATTTTTCCGGTGGCGGATGCCGAGGATGTAAACGATCTCTCCTTCGATTTTGAAGACGACGCGGTAATCTCCCACCCGCAGTTTCCAATATCCCCTAAGGCTCTTCCTGAGCGGGAGCCCATACTCGTGCGGCGAGGTCATCAAGCGGGACTCGATGGCCTTCCGTATGCGCTCCCGCATTTTCACATTGATCAGGGGGATATCGACGTTTTTCACGTCGGGGTGGTACTTGACGGTGAACGCCACGCTACTCCCAGACATCCTTGTGCGGGATTGCACGGGAGCGTCTCAGGGTCTTTTCCCTGGCTTCGGCGAAGCGGGCAAGATCGATGTCTTCCCGGACCTCGATCGCTTCCTTGACGAGGTCGCGAACTACCGTCGATAGGGAGACGCCTTCTTCCTTGGCAAGGTGACCGACCGCTTCGTAGAGCGGCTTTTCCAGCACGACATTCACCCTTGGATTTCTGGCAGGCATGGGCATGGTCCTCCTTCCTGGCAAGTTAAAGTGTATCACTTTGGCCGCACCAGGAAAAGCATCCTTTTGTACACCTACCCAGCCAATCCTGACCGGATTTCGAACCAGGTCCTCACGGGGAAGTGTCAGAATCCGATCCGCCGCCGTGGGGTCTTGGGTGGCTCCATCAGGGCGCGGATCGCGTCGAAAACCACGCGGAATTGGGAGTCATACTTTCCTTCGAGAGCGTCCCCCCCATAATCTTGAGGTCGCAAATTGCGACCTCAAGATCTCGACTATTGTCGGCGGCAAGGCGCGCGTCGAATTCTGATAAAGTATCCCTCTGTGGCGGACGACCTCGAAGACATGCGGGCCATCCTGGAAGCGATCCCCGGGGAACGGTTCCGGTTCCTCTTGGCGGAAGGCGACCAATGAGCCCCCGGCGATTCCGCCCCGGCCGCGGTCTGGAGCGGCTGGCGGACGCCCGGATGAGGTGTCCTCCCGGACCGCCGCCCGAACCGCTCCCGGAGGACCCCCTGCTTCAGGCCTTCCGGGTCCTTCCCGCAGGATCGGTGTACGCGCTGGCCTCCAAGGAGGAGGTGGAGGACGGGTTCCGGAAATTCGCCCGGGAAGAGGTCCGGCGGTTCTCCCGCAACGGCGAGGGCGCGGCCATGACCGTGGAGGTGGGGTTCTCGCCTGTCCGCCGCGTCAACATCTCGCTCGGGGACGGGCGGCTTGCGTACCGTTGCACGTGCAGGGAGGATTCTCCGGACCGGGGATGCTCCCACCTGGTCTGCGCGCTCGTCACCGTCAAGAAGCTGCTCGACGAAGACGCCTTCCGAATGGTGGCAATGAACGCAGGGTACAGGCAGCTCCTCTGGGAGAACCTCTGCCTGGTCGCAAAAAACGGCGAGGAATCCGGCGCGGCGCCGCCTTCCGCGGCCCTGCGGATCGAAATGGACGGAGGGCGTACGGGCGTGTGGGTCCTCCTGAACGGGGAGAAGGTGACCGCTCCGTCCCATAAAGTCCCGCGGCCGTTGCGGGTCTTCCAGACCTTTTCTTCCTTCGCCGCTCCCTGGTGGGAGACGTTGAAGCGGTACCTGCACGAACATGGGAACGCCGTCCCCGTCTTCCTGCGGACCGACGGGAAGGAGCGGGAAATCCGCTGGATGGGGGAGCTGCCGGGCGGGACGGAGACCGTCTTCGACGCTTCGGGCGGCAGGGTCCTGGTGACCCACGCCGCGGCGGCGGAGGGCGGGTCGGCGGAGGGGGCCTTCCTCCGGGAGTGCTTCCGCTTCGATCCAGGTCGCAGCGTCTTCGGAATGATCCGGGGCGACGCGGGCTCGAAGCTGTGGCGCACGACGTACGAAGCGTTCCGGGACGTGGGGGTGGAGCCCAAGGAGTCGCCCGACGGAACGCAGGGCTTCGCCATCCGCCGCAAGGCGTTCGAGGAAAACGTACTGATCGTGGAAGGGCAGTTCGGGAAGGAGTTCCATGCGGCGGCAGTCTTCCGGGTCGAGGGGAAGACGGCGGCGCCCGATCTTTCCACCGCGCTTTCCTTGCGGATCTCGATCCTTCCCTCCCCGCGGAGGGAGGATCGATACGGCTTGAGGGCCGAATGCCTTCACGAGGGCCGGATCTTCCCGCTCACCGGGTCGGCGTTCCATCTCTTTACCCGGGACGGGCTTCCCCGGCCGCTCAGATCGTTTGAGCTCCACGGGGCGCCGATCGACGCCTTCTTCGACGGGCTGGCGGCGAAGGCCGGCCGGGAGACGAGCCAGGCGATCCGGGAGGCGATCGGCCGGGCGCGCCTGGAGCCCTTTGTCGCCCGGGAGTGCGCGAAGATCGTCGACTTCTACGTCGAACGGTGCCGGGAGGAGGAGACCCGGGTGCGGATCGCGAAGGAGGGATGGCGCCTCGTCCGGGGCGACCGGCTGCGGCAGGCCCTCCTGCTTGAGACCCCGTACCGCCTCTTTGGGGCCGGAATCTTCGCCGGTGCGGAGCGGCCCGGCGAGATGGAGGTCGGAAAGAGGGAGCTCCGGGAAAAGCTGCCGCTGCTTTACGCGCGGCTTGCCGAGCGCGGGATCGAGCTTTCCTTCGAGGAGAAGGCCGTGCGCCCCGCCGCCTGGGAGATCGAGATCGACGCAACGAAGAGGGGTATCGACTGGTTCGAGATCCGTCCCGAGATCCGGTGCGACGGCGCGCTCCTTTCCGAGGCGCAGTGGAGCGGCCCACTGGTCCGGGCGGGTTTCGTGGAACAGGACGGGATCGTCCGGATCCTCGATCCCTCCGTCCACGAGGCCCTCTGCGCCATCCACGGGGCGGGAGAGAAGGCGAGAAAGATCTCCCCGGGAGGGCTCGTCCGCGTTCCGAGGCTGGCGATCCTCGAGGTGATGCGCTGGCGGGATCTCGGCGTCAAGGTGCGGCTTGCGGAAGAGGACCGGCGGATCGTCGAGCGGCTTGCGGATTTCCGAAGCATCGAGGAACGGGCCCTTCCCGGCGGCCTGGCGCAACCGCTTCGTCCCTACCAGAAGGAAGGGTATTCCTGGCTCGCCTTCCTTTACGAGAACCGGTTCGGGGCGTGCCTGGCCGACGACATGGGCCTGGGCAAGACGGTCCAGGCGATCGCCCTTGTGGCGGGGATCCGGGAGAGCAGGATCCGCTCCCGGGCCGCGGCAGGCTCCCCGAGCCTCGTGGTGGCGCCGCCGAGCCTTTTGTTCAACTGGGAGAACGAGATCCGCAAGTTCTACCCGTCCCTCTCCGTCCGCACGTACCGGGGGAAGGACCGGTCGGTTGACTTCTCGGGGACCGACGTGGTGCTGACCAGCTACGACTTGGCTCGGCGGGACATCGAGTCGCTCGGGGAGGCGCCCTTCGATGTGATCGTCTTCGACGAGGCCCAGGCGGTCAAAAACCTCTTCGCGGGAACCACGGGGGCGGTCAGGCGGCTCCGGGGAGCCTTCAAGCTGGCGCTGACCGGAACGCCCGTGGAAAACCACGTGGGGGAATACTTCTCCATCCTCGACCTCGTGCTTCCGGGCCTTTTGGGAGAGTACGACGACCTCAAGAAGGAGATCCGCCGGGAAAGCCCCGGTTTCGTGATGGAGGTGAAGCGGAAGACCCGTCCCTTCGTCCTGCGCCGGACGAAGGGGCAGATCCTGACCGACCTCCCTCCCAAGACGGAGGACGACGTCTACCTGGAGCTCACGGAACGCCAGAAGGCGCTCTACCGCAGGACCGTAGAGGAGGTCCGGCGGACCGTGGACGACGCCTATCGCACGAAGACGGAAGCGAAGGCCCGTGTGATCGCCCTCACGGCGATCCTCAAGCTGCGGCAGCTCTGCCTCTCCCCGGCCCTGCTGGCCCCGAGGACGAAGGAGGCGTCACCAAAGGTCTCCTACCTCCTGGACAAGGCGGCCGAGCTCAAGCAGGAAGGGCACAGCGCCCTGGTTTTTTCCCAGTTCACCTCCTTCCTCGACCTGGTCGGGGAGGAGCTTGCCGCCGCCGGGTTTGAATTCCTCCGGCTGGACGGGTCCACGCCGGTTCCGCAGCGCAAGCGGCTCGTCGAGTCGTTTCAGCGGGGGGAGGGTCCGTCCCTGTTTCTGCTGAGCCTCAAGGCGGGAGGGAAGGGGCTCAACCTGACCCGGGCCGGGTACGTGTTACATCTCGACCCGTGGTGGAACCCGGCGGTGGAGAACCAGGCCTCCGACCGCGCGCACCGAATCGGGCAGGAAAAGAGAGTGACCGTCCGCAGGCTCCTGATGCGCCATACGGTGGAGGAGAAGATGATGGAGCTCAAGGCGCGCAAGGCGGCTCTGTACGCGGCGCTGCTGGGGGAGGCCGAAGGCCGGGGGACCGCCGCGATCACCAGGGACGATTTCCTGCACCTGCTGGGGGGATGACGCTCGGGCTCCATTGTTATCCTATTTAATATCCTATATAGTTACCTACAAATGGGGGTGCATCTCATGGGAAGCGCGACGCGCCAGGCCAATTTCCTGCTGCCCGAGGACCTGCTGGAGGAGCTCAAGGCCAACGTCTCGCCGAGACAGCAAAGCCGGTTTGTCGCCGAGGCCCTGAAGAAGGAGCTTCAGCGCGTCCGCCTTGCCAAGGCGATCGAGACGAGCTTCGGCGCCTGGAAGGAATCCGATCACCCCGAGCTTGCAAGGGGGGCGGAGACTTTCGTCCGGAATCTTCGGAAATCGACGAGGGCGAAACGTCGGGGATGAAGAACACCCTCGTCGACACGGATATCCTCATCAATTTCTTAAGGGGCAAAAGGAAGGCAAAAGAGTTCCTTTCCATGCTCCTGGAAGAATCAAGCATCTTCTGCTCGGCGATCACCGTGGCGGAGATTGCCGCCGGCATGCGTTCGGGCGAGGAAGATCGAACAATGGCATTCCTTGGCCAAATCGAGGTGCTGGACGTGACTCGGGACGTGGCGGAGAAAGCCGGGCATTACAAGCGTAGCGCAAGGGGCCACAACTTGGAGCTTGACGATTGCCTGGTCGCTGCGACGGCATTTGTTCATAAAGCGGTTCTATCCACGGGAAACGGGAAGCATTACCCGATGAAAGACATCAAGGTAATGGTGGAACGCACGGAATAACCTCGAACCCCTGCCGATCCTGGCCGGATTTCGAACCAGGTCCTTCCTGTAAAATGTCATAATCCTTCTATGACTGGCCGGCCTGTCAAGGGGGAACCTGGAAGCAACGCTGTTGACGACGGTACATCAACCTTCTATGCGCGGATTGGTTACCGCAGTGCGACGGTCCGATCGTCCCGGGAGCGGCCTCTTTGTCTATCGTCGGGGATT
>JACRIV010000136.1 GCA_016220005.1 Deltaproteobacteria bacterium | reverse complement strand
TCTCTGGCCGAACTGATTCACCATGGTCGTCTTCACGGCTTCATCCAATTCGACCCCGTCTTCGTGAGCGGCGAGGTTTACGGCCTGATCGAAGAAACCGGTCCAAGGTGTCACCCCGGCTGAGCCCGTCTTCGTTTCCGGCGCAGCCTGCGGGCGGATCGCGAAAACCGGAAACGCGGGGCCGCGTACGATAAGTGAAATCAATCCGGGGAGAAATTACTAAAATGAATTTCTCCCTGCCGCCCCAAAATCAGAACATCCTGTTTGCAATCGACTTTTTTCCTTCGGTGACCGGCATGTCTCCTGCGAAAGAGAATACCCGAAGATCGGGAGGATTCTTCTTGGAACAGGCGGTCCGCCGGAGGAGATGACACATTGCAGAAATCCGTATGCATCGTCCTTTCCGCTCTCTTTTCGCTCTGCATGCCCGCCATCTCCGCCCTTGCGGCCGAGACCGGCAGAAGGATTCCGCTGGGCGGCGGGAGCGAGGGGATCCAGGCATGGGTGGAGATCCTGCCTTCCGGGGACAACAAGATGAAGGCGATCCCTTACGTAAGGATCCCCGACAGCCCGATGGAGGCCGGGAAGGCCGCGGAACACGGCGAGACATTGATGAAAACCCTTTCGGATAGCCTTCGGGAAAGGAACGCAGTCGCCGCTCCGTCCGGCGGTTCGGAAGACCTTTCCCTCTCCGGCATATCCAGGCTCGTCGGCAATCTGCGGGAAGCCGTCCGGGCGAAAAGGCGTGGCTCCGCCGGAGGTCCGGCCACCAACTCGGGGACCATGGCGGCCGCTCCGACGCATCCCTGAGCCTGCGGTAAGCGACCCCCGCCTTGCGGCGGGAAACCTCGTCCCCCTCCGACCAATCCAATGGTCATCAAGAAGGAGGGGGTAGGCCGGATGATCAGGGTCAGGACCTTCACCTCGCAGTTGAAGATCTTCCACACCATGCACGAACTGGAGGAACTCGACAGGACCGTGAACGATTTCCTGGCTTCCCGGGGGATCAAGAAGGTCATCTGCGTAAGCGATACCTCGACCACGGGGGAGAAGGGCGAGGCGATCGGGCTCATTCGGGTGGTGGCCTACGAGGAATAGACCGGTCAGCGGTACCTGGACAGGAGGGTTGTAATCTCCCCGAGGCACCTCTCCATCTCCGCCCGGCTTGCCGGCGGGTCCCCGGGGAAGGCGCCTTCCGCACGCTCCATGGCCTCTGCCAGCTCATGCCTATCCCCTCGCAGGCGTGCGACGAAGTCGTTGAACGCCTCTGCCAGGGCGGCGCCCTGGTCCCCCTGGCGGAAGACCACCCGCGGGACGGGATTCCCGGAGACGTAGCTCTCCGCGACGCGCTCCATCCGGTAGAGAGGGCCCGCCACCTTGTGGAGCGCATAGACGCAGAGAACGGCGGTCGCCCCGCACACCAGCAGCGTGTAGACGAGGAAGGAGAAGGCGATGATCGGGAAAAGGAACGCCGCCAGGTGGCGCAGCGCGAAGAAGACGCCCTCGTAATCGCCCGAGAGGGGGCTCGAGAACACCGCGAAGAGCGTTGCAAACAGGAGGACCGTCCCGAGAGCGACGATGAGCGACAGGCGGAGCAGGAAGCGGGCCCGGTATCCCCCCGCGCCGCTCATGGCGGCCCTTCCCGGCGCGGTCCCGGTCATGGGGCAAGCCTCCCGACCTTCGTCTTCAACTCCTCCCATCGCTGCCTGAACGCTTCCGGCGGCAGCGCCTCGTTGCGGAGGGAACCCGCCTCCGAGCGTATCTCATCGATGAGCGTAAGGGTCCTGGCCCGGATCCCGTCGAGCTGCTCGCCGAAGGAGGCGATCTCCCCCGGCCCGGGCGCCCGGGTCGGGGTCGACAGGTCGCCCTCTCCCGACAACCGCAACACGTCCACGAGCCGCTGGATTCCCGCCCCGATACTGCGCATCAGCAGGAAGAACAGGAGGAAACTGGCGAGCAGGATTCCTGCAACGAGGACGGCCAGGTGCCGGATGAGGATCTCCTCGACGATCCGGTACGGCGTCAGGCCCGCCTGGAAATGCCCGCGGACGGAGGCGTCCCAGAGGGCTTCCCTGGCTTCCCGGTAGATCATGAAGGCAAGCACCGCCCCCCCGAGGAGAATGACCGCGGCGAAGAGGAGGGCGACCCGCCCCTGGAACCTCGGGTTGATGAGAATCACCCTGCGCTGATTCTGCATGGGGCTCGGGCTCACAGGTATTTGTGGCATGCGTCGCAAAGGGGGTCGAACCCGCCGACGGGACTGGAACGCCTCAGGAAGTAGGTTTTATAGTAGCTCCCCCGGAGGGAGCCCTCGCTCTCCGGCTTCTGCGTCTTATAGGTCTTGACCGTCGACAGGAAGGGACCGTGGGCGTTATGGCAGGTGAGGCACATCATCTTCCCCTCATCGGTCAGGCGGAAGTCGTCCGGGATCTTCATCTTCCAGTACTTGTCCCTTGGCCGGACATTGACCGGATGGGACCGGCCCAGTCGCTCGCTCGGGTGACACTGCAGGCAGAAGGCATCGCACTCCGCGGAGAAACGGTCGGGGTCGAACTTTCCCCTCGTGGAAAGATGGCACTTCGGGCAATGCCCGGGCTTCTGGAAATGCGAATGGGGATTGGCGCGCGGATGGAAATCCGTGGCCGCCAGGAGAAGGGAAATCGACAGGACCGCGACGACGATGAAGAGCATGCGCAGGATGGGCCTCGACCCCCTCCCCGGATTTCCCCCTCATTTATACCCTTTTTCCCGCCCTGTCAAACGGGAGAATACGTTCCCCTACCGGTTTTATTCGACGCGGTCGGGCCGATTAAACCGTATTTTGCAGCGTGCCGGGCGGAACGGAGACGGGCGACCGTCTCAGCGGTACTTCCTCCGGCGGAACAGGTCGGTCTTCAGGGACGCCACCCGGTCCAGGAAGAGGATACCGTCCAGATGGTCCACTTCGTGCTGGATCGCCACCGCCTCGAACCCGACCGATTCCAGGATGACCCGCTTCCCTTCCCGGTCGAGGGAGTCCACCAGGACCCATTGGGCCCGCTCGATGTTCGCGGTGTAGTCCGGGATGCTCATGCATCCCTCCCGCACGATCTGCCTGCCCCCCATCGCCAGGATCTCGGGGTTGACGAGGACGAGCAGTCCGTGGTTCTCCTCCTGGCCCCCGCGCCGGTGCGCCGAAACATCGACCGCCACGATGCGCTGGAGGATCCCCACCTGGGGGGCGGAGATCCCCACCCCTCCGGGCGACGCGGTCATCGTGTCCAACAGGTCGTCGATCGCTGCCGACAACTCGGGTGTGATCCGCTCCACGGGAGCGGACTTCTCCTTCAGCACGGGGTCGGGGAACTTCAGGATCGGAAGAATGGCCATGACGGTCGGCGGCTAGTGGCGGGCCACTATAGCTCCAGCGTCTCTATCGGCCGAACCGTGATGGACACGGAAAGCTCTTTCCGTATCCGGTCGAACTCCTTCTCCAGCTCCTTCATGTCGGTTCCCTCGGGGATGTCCACCTCGAGGACCATCACGTAGACCGGCCGCTCCTTCGAACCCACCACCTGCGTGTTCAGGTCGGTGATGTTCACCTTCCGCTGGGCGAGCTCCCGGGTGACCATGTAGACGATCCCCGGCCGGTCGGCGCCGTAGACGGAGATGATGTGCGGGCGCCCGAGGAAGGTCTTCTCGTGGGCGACCTCCTCCTCTTTCAAGGCGTGCACGGTGACGATGAGCCGCATCCTTTCGCGCGCCCCGTCGAACGCCGGGTCGAGCTCGGCGACCGTGGTGATCTTGGGGTGATGGATCACCAGGATCATCGCGAACTGGCCCGAAAGGATCGTGCAGGTGGAATCCTCGATGTTGCATCCCTGTTCGAAGAGGATCCGGCTCACCTCCGCGACGATCCCCGGCCTGTCCTTTCCGACGACGCTTACCGAGAAATGTCCCATCCCGGAATCCCCCCTTTCCCTTCAGTAACCCCGGTAGAATGATAGCACGGCGGCGGGCGGGAAGAGAAAGGGGGCGGAACAAGGCCGCCCCCGCGCCATGTGGTCACTTTGCCGCCGTCTTCTTCTCCATCGCGTCCGCGATCAGCTTGATCCCTTTCTTCGACTCCTCGACCGACTTCGTGAGCGACAGGCGCGCCTGGTCGGGGTTGTGGAACCCGTCGGAATTCTCGGCAGTCCACCACTCCCAGTAGATGTGGGCCTTCTGGTGCTGCTCCTGCGCCTGTTTGATGACGTCGTCCGGGAGGCCCGCCTTCTTCCCCTCGACGATCTTGTCGATCAGGGCGGAGAGCCAGAACTCGGACTTCCGCAGCTTTCCGCGGATGAAGTTCTTGACGGAGTCGATTTCGTAGACCGCCTGCGCCTCCGTAAGCTTCGGGTGGCAGCTCGACGTCAGGCACGTTTCCTTGATGTAGTTCCTGGGGCTGGTCTGCCAGTGGGAGGTGTAGACCTTCCCCTGCTTGTTCTTCACCTTCGGCATGTGGCAGTGGTTGCAGCTCGCCCCCACCTTGTCGTGCCGGGAGTTCCAGAAGGTCTCGGCCTCGGGGTGCTGCGCCTTCCACAGGAGCCCGCCGGTGAGCTGGTGCTTGAAGTCGCGGAATCCCAGAGCATTATAGTGATCGTAGATCTGGAAGACATCCTTGAAGGGGAAGTGGTTCGTCCGCGGGTCGGCCGCCTTGATGGAGTATTCCCCGGTCTTCGGGTCGAAGCCCGGGTTGCAGTTGTACTCCACGTGGCACTGGCCGCACTGCAGCTTGGCGTCGTACTTCTCCAGGAGGGCGATCTTCCGGAACCCTCCCCGGAAATCCCGCACGTCGATCTTCGTCGCCATCGGATCCTTGTGCCAGAGCGTGTCCTTCTCCGGCCGGCCCAGGGCCTGGATGAGCCCGTCCCGGACGATCCGGGGCCTGGCGGCGTGCGGGTCGTGGCAGTAGAAGCAGTTCATCGCGTTGCTCAGGTCCTTCACGAACTCGACGACGTTCGAGGTCCGGTCCCACTTCGCTTTCGGGTCCTTGTCGCCCATGTACTTCCACTTGAGGATCTGGTCCTGCGTCTTGCACTGGAGGCAGGTCGGGTTGGCCGCGGGCGCGCTCTCCGGAATGAAGGCTTTGTGCTCCTTCGAATCGGGGTAGCGGTCTTCCAGGATGTCCCATGCCTTCACCGCGCCCGTCGTGGAGACGTACTGCCAGCCGTTCTTCGATTGGAACCGTCCGCCGTACGCCCGGTCGACGATCAGGTGGTCGACGAGCATGAAGCTGTGGCTCCTGGGCGCGTTATGCTCCTTCGTGAAGCCGTGCCCCATCATGAGCTTGTCCCAGAAGGGGTTCGGGGACCGCTCGGTGAGCTGGGACTTCTCCACCCGGGCCGGCTTCGAAAGGTTCAGCGTCGCGAAGCTCTCGTACTGGTCCTTGTGGCAGCCGCCGCACGCCTCGAGATCGACGCGTGTGGCCGGCTTCTTGTCGCTGTCCCCCAGGTGCGCCGCGGTGCCGGAGTGGCAGGAGGCGCAATTGACTTTCGCGTGCTTGCCCCCCGTCTTCAGCGCCTTGATCTCGTCGTGGCACTCGAAGCACTTCTCTTCCTTTACCGGCGCCTCCCTCACCGCCATCGCGCTGCCGGAAAGGAAATAAACGGTTGCCGCAGCCAGCAGGACGACGAACACGAGCGCAGGCCTCTTCATCCTGGTCCCCTCCTCTTGGTTGATCGAACCGTTCATGCCGATCGTTTTCCGTCGAAAACCGGGTGGAATCATTGCCGAAAACCGGCAGGGAGTAATTGACCTGGATCAATTATCCCGGCAGCCGGCCGCGTGGGTTCAGTGGCTTATCAGGGAAAAAAGGGAGTCCGCCTTCAATATGCGTATTTGTTTCCCTTTCACCCGGATCTTTCCCTCTTCCTGCAACTTTTTCAGCGTCCGGGAGAAGGTCTCCGGGACCGTCCCGAGGCGGGAGGCCAGGACGTTCTTGCTGACCTCGAGCTCGTACACCGTTCCGTCCGCAAGCGGCACGCCGCGCCTTTTCAAGTCCTCGGAGACGTACCGGACGAGGCGCGTTTCCACGTCGCGGAGGGCGATGCTCTCCACCAGGTCGGTCATCCGCTTGAGCCATTTAGAGAGGGTCGCCAGCATCCGCAGCGCCATCCGGGAGTTCCTCTCCAGCATGTCGATGAACTGGCGCTTCGGCAGGAATACGAGATCGGACTCGGCGAGCGCCTCGGCGTGGGCGGGGAACACCCCCCCCTCGAAGATGGTCGCCTCGGC
>JACRIV010000135.1 GCA_016220005.1 Deltaproteobacteria bacterium | reverse complement strand
TTGAGGTAGAAGCAGAGGATCGAGAGGAGGAGCGTGTAGGGGGCGAACCGGATGAATCTCCCGCGCGTCACCAGCCGCGCGACAACCAGGAGTGCGAGGTACCCCACCAGCATTGAGAATAGGAACCCGGCGATGGACGGTACCGCGCCCGGGAGGACCGATATGCCCTTGTGCACGTTCACCAGGGCCGCGCCGAGGATGGCGGGCAGAGAGATGAGGAAGGAAAACTTTGCGCTCCGGGAGGGGGAGGTCCCGAGCAGCAGCGCAAGCACGATCGTCGAGCCGGACCGGGACAGGCCGGGGAAGATCGCCGCTCCCTGCATGATCCCGATCGCGACGGCCTCCCATATCTCGATCCGCTCGGGATCCCATTTATGCCGGAACCGGAGGTTGCTCATGAGCAGGAAGGAGGTCAGGAGCAGGTACCTCACCCCCATCCCCCGGAAGCTGATCCCCGTCTCCACCGTATCGTGAAAGGCGATGCCGATGATGCCGGTCGGAATCGTGGAAAGCACAAGGAGCAGGAGCTCCCGCCGGCCCCACCCGCCGGTCTGCCCTCCCCGCTCCCTGCGAAGGAGGGAGCCGAGGATTTCGACGATCTCCCGGCGCAGGAAGACGAGGACGGCAAAGAGCGTCCCCAGGTGCAGGAGGAGGTCGAAGGCGAGCTCCGGCTCGCGAATCCCCAGCAGCCGCTGGGCGAGCAAAAGGTGGCCCGAGCTGCTCACGGGCAGGAACTCGGTCGCCCCCTGCAGGATGCCGAGGAATATCGCCTGGAGAAGACTCAACAGGGCCTGCCGCTATTTCACGCCTGCACCTGCGCCTTCGCCACCGCATCCTCCATGACGGCGCGAATCCCGTTGACGGTGGCCTCGTCCTTCCCCTCATAGCGGAGCACCAGGACGGGCTGCGTGTTCGACGCGCGAACGAGGCCCCACCCTCCGTCGAAGACGGCCCTTACGCCATCCACGTCGATCACCTCCCTCGCCTGCGGCCGGACGATGGAGGCCACCCGCTCCACGACCTTGAACTTCCGGTCGTCCGGGCAGTCCACGCGAATCTCGGGCGTGGCCACCACGGAGGGAAGATCGGAGAGCATGGCGCTTAAGGGGCGGTCCGACTTCGCGAGGATCTCGAACAGCCGGAGGGACGCATAGATCGCGTCGTCGAAGCCCAGGTAACGGTCGGAGAAGAAGATGTGGCCGCTCATCTCTCCCGCCACCTCGGCCGCCTCCTCCTTCATCTTCTGCTTGATGAGGGAATGCCCCGCCTTCCACATGACCGGCCTTCCCCCGTGGCGGGCGACGTCGTCGTACAGGTTCTGGGAGGCCTTGACCTCGGAGATGATCGCCGCGCCCGGCTTCCGGGAGAGGATCTCCCGCGCGAAGAGCACCAGGAGGTAGTCCCCGTAGATGACGTTCCCCTTCTCGTCGACCGCCCCGATCCGGTCGGCGTCGCCGTCGTATCCGACCCCGACGTCCGCTCCATGCTCCCGCACCGCCCGGATGAGGAACCGGAGGTTCTCGGGGACGGTCGGGTCGGGGAAGTGGTTGGGGAACCGGCCGTCCATCTCGCAGAAGAGCTCCACGACCTCCATCCCCATCTCGCGGAAGAGGGCCGGGGCGACCAGCCCCCCGGTCCCGTTCCCGGCGTCCACGACGACCTTCAAGCGGCGCGGGATGGTGAGGATCGCCTTGACGTATTGCCTGTACCGGGGGATCACCTCCCGGGTCTCCACCCTGCCGGCTCCCGTGTGGAACTCCCCCCGCTCGATGATCCGCCG
Organism: Deltaproteobacteria bacterium; assembly: GCA_016220005.1. GTDB lineage: Bacteria > Desulfobacterota > Deferrimicrobia > Deferrimicrobiales > Deferrimicrobiaceae > JACRIV01. Next base: position 766 of record JACRIV010000135.1, on the reverse strand, counting down.
CACTTCCTGGATCTTCTCGCCGTACAGGGTCGACGGGCCCACGCAGAGCTTGAACCCGTTGAACTCGGGGGGGTTGTGGCTCCCCGTGATCATCACCCCCCCGTCGGCGCCGAACTGGATGATGGAGAAGTAGAGGAGCGGCGTGGGGCAGATCCCCACGTCCACCACGGAGAGGCCGGTCGACACGAGGCCCTCGACGATCGCATCCCGGAACGCCGGCGAAGAGAGCCGGCAGTCCCTTCCCAGCGTGACCGTCCTTACCCCCTTCCGGACCGCGTAGGTGCCGAACCCCTTCCCGAGGGTCACCACGGTGTTCGGGGTCAGGTCCTTGTCGACGATCCCGCGGACGTCATATTCCCGGAAGATGTGGGGGTTGATCATCGCGCGGGCCCCCTACTCAAGGTTGATCTCCGCGTAGGACCTCGAAGTCCGACGGGCGACCTTGGTGCGGTGGGCGGCGCGGGAAACCTCCCGGGCGACCGCCGGCGCCACCTTCCGGTTGAAGACCGACGGGATGATGTAATCCTCGGAGAGCTCCTCCTTGCCCACGCAGGAGGCGATCGCGTAGGACGCCGCGAGCTTCATCTCCTCGTTGATGGTGACCGCCCGCGAGTCCAGGGCGCCACGGAAGATCCCGGGGAAGCACAGCACGTTGTTGATCTGGTTCGGGTAGTCGGAACGCCCCGTCGCCATGATCCTCACGTAGGGCGCCGCCTCCTCCGGCATGATCTCCGGGTCGGGGTTGGCCATCGCGAAGACGATCGGG
>JACRIV010000134.1 GCA_016220005.1 Deltaproteobacteria bacterium | reverse complement strand
TCTTCCACGCTGACCCGGAACTCCACCTTGCTTGCGCCCGACTTCCCGGCGATCTCCCGCGCGCGGACAAGAAGCGTCTCCCTGATGGCGGCGAGGTCCGCCTCCTCGGCGGGAAGGCCGCACTCCTTTCTGGCGCCCGCAAGCCTATCGATCACCTGGTCGAGGTGGCCGGGGTCCACCGGGTCCATCGGAGGGGGCGGCGTTCGCACGAGCGCGCCGGAGGGGTCCCGCGTCAGGCGTCCTCCCTCGATGTCCCGGACGGTCCGCACCCACAGGTTTACGAGGGAATAGAACTTGCTCTGGAGGGCATTGAACCGGAACTGGTCGAAGGTATTGATGATCCTGCGCTGCCCGAACCTGCGGACCGTCTCTTCGACTTCGCGGCGCTTCTCCGACGGCTCCTGGCGCCGGATCCCCTGGAAAAACAGGTCGTACTGGCGCTTGACCTCGGAGATCTCCGCCTCGATCCGGTCCAGCGCTTCCTTCATGTCGCCGACATTCGGCATTACCAATCCCGGCGAAAGTTAGTAGAATCTAAATCTTAGTCAGACGCGCCAGTCATTCTAGCATCCGGCCGGCATCGGGAGAAGGGCAGGTCGATGGAGGGCATTTCGGCGATCATCCTGGCGGCGGGCCTGGGAAAGCGGATGAAGTCCGCCCTCCCCAAGGTCGCCCACCCCGTCCTGGGGCGGCCGATGCTGTGGCACGTCGCCCAAGCGGCGAAGGCGGCGGGGATCTCCGAGATCGTCTTCGTCCTTGGCCACGGCCGGGAGAAGGTGATGGAAACGGCGAACCTTTTCGGCGGGAAGGTGGCGGTGCAGGAGCAGCCGTTGGGGACCGGGGACGCCGCGCGGGCGGGGCTGAAGGTATTGTCCCCCAAGGCGAAGGAGGTGGTCGTCCTGTGCGGCGACGCGCCCCTCCTCCGGCCCCGGACGATCCGAACGCTGATCGCCGCCAGGCGGAGGCGGAAGGCGGCGGCCTCCGTGCTGATCGGGGTGCTGCCCGACCCCTCGGGCTACGGCAGGGTGGTGCGCAACCCCGATGGCACAGTCGCCCGCATCGTGGAGGAGAAGGACGGCGACGCCTCCATCCGCCAGGTCAAGGAGGTGAACTCCGGCACCTACGCTTTCGACCGGGCGTTCCTCGCAAGGAACCTCCCCCGCCTGACCGACGTCAACGTCCAGAGGGAGTTCTACCTCACCGACCTCGTCGTGCAGGCGCTCGAGGAGGGGAAGATCGTCGTGCCGGTCGTGGCGGCGGACCCCGACGAGGTCCGGGGGATCAACTCCCGCCGGGAGCTGGCGGAGGCTGCGGCCCTCCTCCTGCGGGGGAAGGTCGATGCGCTTCTCGACGCCGGCGTGACGTTCCTCGACCCGGCGCGGGTCTACGTCGAGACGGAGGTCTCCGTGGGCGCCGACTCCGTGATTGAGCCGGACGTGGTCCTGGCGGGATCGACGCGGATCGGGCGCGGAGTGAGGATCCAGGCCGGGTGCGTGGTGGAGGACAGCCGGGTCGAGGACGGCGTGCACCTGCGGCCCTATTCGATCTTGAACGGCGCGCACGTCCGCAAGGGGGCGGTCGTCGGCCCCTTCGCGCACCTGCGTCCCGAGGCCGACATTGGGGAAGGGGCGCACATCGGCAATTTCGTCGAGGTGAAGAAAAGCCGCCTGGGCAAGGGGTCCAAGGCGAACCACCTTGCTTACATCGGAGACGCGCAGGTCGGGAAGAAGGTGAACATCGGCGCGGGGACGATCACCTGCAACTACGACGGCATCGCCAAGCACCCGACCGTCATCGGCGACGGGGTGTTCGTCGGGAGCGACACGCAGTTCGTCGCCCCCGTGACGATCGGCAGGGGGGCGGTGATCGGCGCCGGCGCGACGATTACGAAGAACGTGCCGCCCTATGCCCTTGCCCTGTCGCGGGCGGAGCAGCGCAACCTGGAGAACTGGGTGGTCCGGAAGAAGCCGGAGCTTTTGAGAAAGGGGGGGCTGAAGATACCGCGGCTCCCGAAAGGAGAGACCGGCTGATGTGCGGCATCGTCGGTTATACCGGGCAGAGGGAATGCGCGGGAAC
>JACRIV010000133.1 GCA_016220005.1 Deltaproteobacteria bacterium | reverse complement strand
GGGGCCCCGACGACCCGCGGATTGTGCGCACGATGGAGGCGGTGCGGGGGAGGCTGTGGGTCAAGACCGAGGTCGGCGGAGTGGCACGATACGAAAACGATTATTACCACCAGGTCACCAAGGACATCGAGCGTGTGCCCGGAAACCCGTGGTTCATCTGCACGCTCTGGCTGGCCCAGTGGCACATTGCGTTGGCGAAAAGCGAGGAGGATCTGCGACCGGCGCTCGACATCCTGAGATGGGTGGCATCCCGCGCCCTCCCGAGCGGGATGCTCGCCGAGCAAGTCCATCCCTTCACCAATGCGCCGCTCTCGGTCTCGCCCTTGACATGGAGCCATGCGGCCTTCGTTTCGACTTTCCTCGAATACGCCCACAAGCTCGCCTCGCTTGCGGTGTGCCCGACGTGCGGACATCCGCCGACCCTCCGGAAACCTGGGGGCGGGCCCGGATGAGCGGATGGGGTTTTTCCGGAAAAGCATATTTCCCTGAAGTTTTTACTCGTTTTGTCCGAAAACATATATAGGATTGGGCTTTTCGTCTTTGGGAAAGCCTCGGTTTCGCCCGGGAAGGAACGTAAGCCCATCCATCCTCGTCGTTTCCCAGGGATAGAGCAGTCGTGCATGAGGTAAATTTGGGACGGTCGGTGTCGAAATTTTGAGAGTTTCACTGAAAGACAAGATCTACCTCCTGATGGTCCCCCCGGCGGCGATCGCGCTGGTGCTCCTGGCGTCGGCGACCCTCCTCCCCGTGCGCGCGGAGATCGTCCTCCTGGGAATCCTCGTTCTTGTCGCGGGAGCGACATCCCCTGCCGGTACGGGGGGGAGGAGTCCGCCCTCGTCCTGCCGGACGCCCCCAACGCGATAACGATGCAGCGGGCCGAGCAGCTGCGCGAGGAGATCGTCCGGGACTTGGCGGTCGTTCACCAGGGGCAGACGCTCGGGCCCATCACCGCATCCATGGGAGTCGCCTTCTTCCCGGACCACGGCAATACGGGGGACAGTCTCCTGCGGGCGGCCGACGTGGCCCTCTACCGGGCGAAGGCCGAGGGCCGTAACCGCGTCGTGGTCGCTCCGGAGAGCGAGAACCCGACCACGAGAACCCGACCATTGGAGCATGACGTAGGGTTCGAGGCGTCCGTGCCGGCATAAGGGTTTCCCCCGCCCACCCGGCGTCCTGTAAAATGGTCGGATCAACTCCGGGGAGGGCGAGAACCCGTGATCACTCCATACAAGGGGATCGTTCCCGTCTGTCATCCGACCGTGTTCGTGGCCGAAGGGGCGGTGGTCATCGGCGACGTCGAGATCGGGGAGGATTCCAGCGTCTGGTTCAACAGCGTCGTCCGGGGGGACATCAACCGGATCCGGATCGGGAAGCGCACCAACGTGCAGGACAACTGCACGCTGCACGTGACGAAGACCCACCCCCTGACGGTCGGCGATTCGGTGACCTTCGGCCACGGGGTCGTGGCCCACGGCTGCACCATCGAGGACTTCTGCCTGATCGGGATCGGATCGGTGGTGCTCGACGGCGCGGTGATCGGAAGGGGAAGCGTGATCGGCGCGGGCGCCGTCGTGGCCCCCGGGACGATCGTCCCCCCTCACGCCCTCGTCCTGGGCGTGCCGGGGAAGGTGGCGAAGATCCTCTCGCCCCAGTCGGTGGACTCCAACCGGGTCACCGCCGACCATTACGTGGAGTACGCGCATTCGTACCGGCAGTAATAACCAAGGAGGGGAGATGGGGCGGATCGAGGAGATCTGGAACGGGGACAGGCTGATCGGGGATTTCGGGATGAAGCTGCTGGAGGCCCGCGACGGATACGCCCGGGTGTCGGTGAAGGTGGAGGAGCGGTTCCTTAACGCCCACAACATCGGGCACGGGGTGCTGCTGTTCGCCGTCGCGGACGCCGCCTTCGCCCTGTCGGTCAACGCGGTGACCGACGCGGTCGGGGTCCAGTGGAGCCTGAACGTCATGCGGGCCGCCAAGCCGGGCGAGGAGGTGATCGGCGAGTCCCGCGTCTTCCACAAGGGGCGGCAGTCGATGGTCTGCGAGCTCACCGTCACGGCGGGCGATGGCCGTGTCCTCGCTCGCGGCCTGTCCACCGCGCTCCCGGTGTCGCGCCAGGCCTATGCGGAGAGCGCCTCGACGAAGAAGGCTACGTAGCGGTCCGATCCCGGCGCCGCCTGCGCTGTTTTTGCCTCGCCCGGTGCCAGAACTTGATCTTCCTCCAGAAGCGGTCCTCCTTCCGCTCGAAGCGCTTCCGCCATCCCCGGAGGAACGACAGGTTGCCGAGGTCGTCGAAGAGCGAGTAGGCCACGGGCGTCACGATCAGGGTGAGCAGCAGGGAGAGCGCCTGGCCGCCGATGATGACCTTGGCGAGCGAGGCCCGCGACGCCGCGCCGGGGCCCTTGCCCAGGGCGATGGGGATCATCGCCGCGATGAGGGTCACGGTGGTCATCAGGATCGGGCGCAGCCTGGCCGAGTTCGCCCCGAGGATCGCCTCGTCCCGGCCCATCCCGCGGGCCCGCAGCGTGTTGGTGTAGTCGACCTGCAGGATGCCGTTCTTCTTGACGATCCCGAACAGCAGGAACAGCCCCAGGATGCTGTAGATGTTCAGCGATTCCCCCAGCAGGAGGAGGGAAAGGAGCGCGAAGGGGATCGAGATCGGCAGGGCGAGCATGATGGAGACGGGGTGCAGGAAGCTCTCGAACTGGGCGGCCAGCACCATGTACATGAACACGATGGAGAGCAGCAGGGCGACCAGGAAGCTCGCGAGCGTCTCCTGCATCGTCTTCGCCCTCCCGAAGAACTCGATCCGGTACCCCGGCGGCAGCTCCATGCGGCCCACGATGGCTTTGACGCGTTCCGTAGCGGTCCCGAGCGCCAGGCCGTCGAGGTTGGAGGTGATGGTGACCTGCCGCTCCCTCGTGGCCCGGTCGATCTGGGCGGGACCGAGCGAAGGTAGAAGGCCCGCCACGTCGCGGATACGCACCTTCCCCAGCCTTGAGGAAGGGACGGGGAGGTTGGACACCTCGGGGAGGGAGCTGCGGAACGGGAGGTCGGCCCGCAGCCACACGTCGTACTGGTCGGCCCCCTCGCGGTACTTGGTCACCTTCTCCCCGCCGACGAAGACGTTGAGGGACGCGGCGACGTTCTGCACCTGGACCCCCAGGTCGGACGCCTTCTTCCGGTCCACGTGGACGCGCACCTCGGGCTTCCGGTTGGAGAGCGACGTGTCGACGTCCACGAACCCCTTGATCTTGCGCATCTCGTCCGTGATGCGGCTGCTGTACGACTCGAGCCTGGCGAGGTCGGGCCCGCGGAGCACGAAGCTTACCGGTGTCTGCCGAATCCCGCCTCCGCGGCCGATCGCGGAGATGTTCTGGACGGAGACGCGGAGGGACGGGTACTTCGCCAGCGCCCGCCGGACGTCCTTCATGACGTCGAACTGGGAGTATTTCCTCTCCTTCAGGTCCACGGTGCGGACGTAGATCGTCCCCTGGGTGACGTCGCCCTCCGCGACGTCGCCGACCTGCGTGAGCAGGTGCTTCACGCCCCGGACCTTCCGCACGTCGCCCTCCACTTCCCGGAACACGGCGTCGGCGCTCTCCAGGGAATACCCTTCCGGCGTCTGGATGAAGATCTCGAATTCGCTCTGGTCGTCGAAGGGGAGGAAATCCTTCGCCACGACCCTGGCCAGGGGCACCATGGAGAAGATGACGAGGACCGTCACGGCGGCGACGACCCACCGGTGCGCCAGCGATTTCCTGAGCACGGCGAGGTAGCCGTCGGAGACGGCCCTGTAGAAACGGTTCTCCTTGGAGGACGCAACGGCCCTCCCGTTGCCTTTTCGACGCGAGACCTTCAGAAACCGGGAGGAGAGCATGGGGGTCAGCGTGAACGAGACGAACCAGGAGAACAGGATCGCGAACGCCACCGTGATGCCGTAGGAATGGAAGAACCTCCCCACGATGCCGGACATGAAGGCCACGGGGAGGAAAATGACGACGAGGGACAAGGTGGTGGCCGACACGGCGAGGCCGATCTCGGCGGTGGCCTCGACGGCGGCGTCGCGGGGCGGGACTCCCTCCTCCTCCACGTGCCGGAAGATGTTCTCCAGCACCACGATGGCGTCGTCGATGACAATCCCGACCGACAGCGTGAGCGCCAGGAAGGTGATGTTGTTCAGCGTGAACCCGAGGACCCGCATGATCGTGAAGGTGGCCACGATCGAGGAGGGGATCGCCACGGCGGCGATCAGGGTGGAGCGCCAGTTCCCCATGAACAGGAGCACGACCAGCGACGTGAGGATCCCCCCGAGGATCAGGTGCGTCTTGACCTCGCGGATCGACCGCAGAATGAACGTCGACTGGTCCCGGATGGGATCGATCCGGATGTCGGCCGGGAGCGTCTTCCCGATCGCGGCGATCCGCTCCTTGACCTTCCGGATGACGTCGATGGTGTTGGTGCCGGACTGCTTCTGGATGACGAGGTTGACCGAGGGGCGCCCGTCGAAGCGGGCCAGGGAGCGCGGCTCCTCCTGGCCGTTTTCCACCCACCCGATGTCGCGCACCATCACGGGCCGGCCGTTGATGTTGGCGACGATCAGCCGCTGGAAGTCCTCCACGGAGGGCATGCGGCCCATCGTGCGCAGCACCAGCTCCCGCGTGCCGGTGTCGACGCGGCCCCCCGGGATCTCCAGGTTCTGCGCCGCGAGCGCCGCCTGGACTTGGGGCACGGTGAGGCCCAGCGCCTCCATCCGGGACGGGTTCACGTAGATGTTGACCGCCCGCCTGCGCCCCCCGACGATGCTCACCGCCCCGACGCCGTTCACCGTCTCCAGGTTCTGCTTGATCCGGTCGTCCGCGATCTTGGTGATCTCCCGCAGGTCCCGGCTCCCGGAGACGGAGATCGTCATGACCGGCGCGGCGTCGATGTCGAACTTGACGATGACCGGGGGGTCGGTCCCCTCGGGGAACTTCTTCACGATGGTCGCCACCCGGTCGCGCACGTCCTGGGCGGCCTCCTCGCCGTTACGCTCCAGGAGGAACCGGATCACGACTTGCGACACCCCTTCCCGGGACGTGGAGCGCAGCTCGTCGATCCCCGAAACGGTGTTGACCGCCTCCTCGATCGGCTTGGTGAGGCTGGTCTCGATCTCCTCGGGGCTGGCGCTTTTCAGCGTGGTGGTGACGGTGACGATCGGAAGGTCGATGTTGGGGAACAGGTCCACGCCCAGCCCGTAATAAGAGGCCAATCCCACCACCACCAGGACTCCCACGAGCATGGTGGCGAAGACGGGGCGGCGGACGCAGACCTCCGAAAGCTTCATCGGCCTTCCTCGGCGGACACGAGCACCTTCGCCCCCTCGACCAGCTTCCCGGTGTTGGAGACGGCCAGCTTGTCGCCGGCCGCGACGCCCTCGACAACCTCCACCCGGTCGCCCAGGTCATCGCCGAGCTTCACCTTCCGCTCGCGGGCCGTCCCTGCCGAGACGACGAATACCTTCTCGATGCCGGCGAAGGTGACCACGGCCTGCTTCGGGATGGCCACTCCGTCCCGGTCCACGCGGAGAAGTATGGCGCCCTTGCCGAAGAAGCCGGACTTGAGCTCCTGCGAGGGGTTCGGGAAGAAGGCCTCCACCTGGATTGCCCGGTTGGCCACGTTGGAGGACGGGGCGATCCGCTTCAGCGTCCCGCGGTAGACCTTCCCCGGGCGGCTGTCGACGGTGAGATCCACCGCGAGCCCGGGCGTAAGCGCCGCGGCATAGAATTCGGGGACTTCGCCCAGCATGCGGACCGGGCGGTCGTTCACCAGGCGGAACATCGGGGTCCCCACCTTCACGTATTCCCCCGCCGACACCAGCCGCGCCTCCACGGAGCCGTCGATCGGGGACCGGACCTGGGTGTCCCTCCACTTCTTCTCCGCGAGGGAGAGCTGGGCGCGCTTGCTCCGAAGGGTGGCCAGGAGGTTGTTCGCCTCTTCCCGGGCGGCCCGGACGTTCGCTTCCGCCACGAGGTAGCGGGCCTCCGCGTCGTCCACCTCCTTGCGGGCGATCAGGTTCTTCCCGAAGAGGCCCCTGCGCCGGTCGAGGTCGGTCCGGGCGTTTTCGTACTCGGCCACCGCCTTCCGGACGAGCGACGTCCCGTCGATGTCCGCCGTGACGGCGTCGGACGCGATCCCGAGCTTCGCGGCGATCTGTTCGGCCTCCGCCCGCGCCTGCTCCTTGCGGAACCGGAATTCGTCGGCGGCCACCGAGAGGAGGACCTGCCCTTTCCGGACCGGGTCCCCCAGGTCGGCGTGGATCTTCTCGATGGTCCCCTCGACCTCCGAGGAGAGGGTCACCTGCTCGACGCCGGCCAGCGACCCGACGAACTCGACCTTCCTCTGGATGGCGGTGCGCTGGGCAGCCGCCACGCGGACCGGCACCTCCTCCACCGCTTCCGCCGCCCCCTTCGCGGCGGGCGCCTTCGACTCCGCGTCGTTTCTCCCGCACCCGGGCTGGAGGGCGAGGCTCGCAAGGAGGAGTATCGGCAGGACGGGCCGGAATATCGCGCTCTTCATGGCGGTTGCGTGTCCCCTTTCACGGCGTTATCGGCCGATCGCGCGCAGCAGGGACGCGATCGAGACGCTGTAATCGTAGAGCGCTTCGATCATGGAGGTGTCCGAACGGGTCATCTGCACCTGCGCGTCGATCATCTCGATGATGTCCCCCGCCCCGACCTCGTACCGGCCGGTGGCCAGGCGGAGGTTCTCCGCCGAGGCGTCCCGCTCCTTGCGCCTCGCCTCGCTTCGCTCGGCTGCCGCCCGCACCGAGAGGGCCGCCTGTTCGACCTGGAGCCGGACGAGCCTCCTGAAATCGGTCACGGCGAGCCTCGCCGAGGCGAGCTGTGCGGCGGCCTCCGCCGCCTGCTCACGGCTGAGGAATCCCGTGAAGAGGGGGACCGAAAGCTGGACGGAGACGTTGTAGGTCTGTTCCAGGGGAAACTCGTTGGAGGAGTACCCGTAAGCGCCGTTTCCCGTGAGGATCGGGTTGTACCCCGCGCGGGCGCCGCGGAGGGCCATTTCCGCGGCGCGCTCCCTCTCGACCAACGACCGGAGATCGGGCCGGTTCTCCTCCGCGTCCTTGATCCACTCCTCAAGGGAGCCGGGGAGGGACTCGGCGGCGAGCGTATCCACCAGTTCGAAATCGCGGGGCCCGTCGACCCCCATCCGGTTGAGGAGCGTGATCCGCGCGACCCGCAGGTCGTTCTCGGCGGAGGTCAGCTCCGCCCGGGCCTGGAACAGGTTGGCCTCCGCCCGGGCCACGTCGATCCGCGCCCGGATCCCCGCCTCGTAATAGGCCTGGGCCTGGCGCAGGAGCGATTCCCGCTGGCGGACCGTTTCCCGGCTGACCTCGAGGATCCGCTTGGCCCGGAGCACGTTGAAGTACGCGACCTTGGCGTCAACGGCGACGTCCTCCCGGACGGAGTTTCCGCTCTCCCGGGTGGACGAGAGCAGGGCGTCGGCCCGGCCCACCGCCGCGCTTGTGCGCCCGAAGTCGGTGATGATCTGCGAGAGCTTCCCTTGCGCGGATAGGGACGTTGTGGAAAAGCTGCGTCCGACACTGGAAGAGTACCCCTGGAAATAGGAATACCCCGTTGCGAGATCGATGGCAGGGTAGTATGACGATTGCGCCTGCCCCTTCCGCGCCCCGGCGGCGAGGGTCTCCGCGTCGGCCTGGTTGACCCGGGGGTGGCGCGACAGCGCGATCTCCACGACCTTGTCGAGGTCCCATCGCTCTCCCCCTGCCGGCCGGCTCTCCGTTCCCGGCGCCGCCGGTCCCGCCTCCGCGGGGGCGGAGGGAGCCGGACCGTTGCCTTGCGCCGCGAGGCACGGAGGCCGGACGACAAGCGAACACAGCAGGACCGCGGCGGATGCGACAATTGCCTTCCGGCGGGATGTCATCGTCTTCCTCCTCCTGGCCGCTTTCCACACGTTTCCGGAGTCGGAGAAAGCGCCTGACCGCAGAAATCGGTGATCATCGTCGCAAGTCTCGGGAGCGGGACGTCGATGATCCCCAGCATCTTGTGGCGCGTGGTTCCGTAGAGGATCCCCCGCAGCATCTCGGCGGTGTCCCGGGCGGGGTGGCGCAATCGGAGCGTGCCGTCGGCGGCCCCCCGGTCGAGGATCTCGGACAGTAGGGACGTCAGGCGGGAAAACTTTTTCCTGCGGAAGGCGGCCGGACCGGTCTTTTCTCCGGAGATGCGTTCCGGGAAGTCCCGCAGGATGATCAGGAACTGCGTCGCGTGCCGCCCGAGGTAGTCGAAGTGGAAGCCGATGAAGTCGCGGAGCGTGTCTGCGCCGGGCCTTCCCTCCCGGACCAGGCTTTCGGCCCCCGCGACGTATCCGTCCGCGGTCTCGTCGAAGATGGTGAGGAAGATCCCGTCCTTGCTGCCGAAGTGATGATAGAGGGTCCCCTCGGCGACGCCGGCCTCCCGCGCGATCTCCGAGGTGGGGGTGTTGCCGTACCCTTTCTCCGCAAACAGGCGGGATGCCGCCGCCAGGATGGCGGCGCGCTTCTGCGTCTCCCCCATGGCTCCGTTCCTCCTCCGGCTTACAGAGTGAGTGCTCAGTCGGTCCAAAAATCGTAACTGGAGGACAAGGGGAAGTCAAGATGGGCGAGGGCGGCCGAGTCCTCTCAGGGAGTCCCGCCGGCCAGGATCGCCTCCCGCTCGCACACCTTGGGCTGCTCCGCGGCGAGGAAGTCGCTCGTCCGCAGGCGGACGATGTCCCGGTGTGTCCCGGCGGTGAAGGCGATCTCGGCGCTCGAAGTGAGCTCGTGCGACGCCAGTACCGGGACGCCGTACAGCGACCCGAAGATCGGCATCGCCCCCGGGTCGCAGTCGTCGAACACGTGGGCGAACTCGGCCTCGGCGGCCAAGCGGACCTTTTTCGCGCCGAGGCAGCCTTGCAGGCGCTTGAGGTCGACCCGCTCCGTCGCGGGGACGACGGCCATCCAGATCCTGCCGTCGACGTTCACGATCACCGCCTTGGCGAAGGACCGCCCGGGCACGTGGGACGCCTGGGCGGTCTGCTGGGCGGTGAAAGCCTCCGCGTGCATCTCGGCCTTGTAGGGAATCTTCCGCTCATCCAGGAACGCGACAAGCTTCGGGGGGATGCTCATGGGGGTCCTCCGTTCGCGCGCCTATTTCGTGGCTTCCTTGGCAATCTGGACGAACCGATCCCACGGGGTGGCGGCCCAGGTCTCCGTGACGCCGTGGCCGAACGAGCGGACGAGCAGGGCCACCTTTGTGGCGGAATCGCCGTCCGGCGCCTCGAAGATGTCCACGTAGTCATAGGGGCCGAGCACCGAGTAGCTGCCGATCCACTTCACCTCCGGGCAGTTCTTGTGGATCCGGTCGGCGACCTTCCTCTCGAGCTTCTCGACGAACTTGGGTTCGCTGACCGCCTCCGGGGAGAGGCGTGTGAGCATGATGTACGTTGGCATCGGTTCCTCCTCCTTCCTTCAAAAGGAAAAGTTCACGGCGGTGATCCCCGGCACGGGAAGGTTGGGTAGAGGAGTGGACGGACGACGCGCCTGTAACTTTTTATAGTATACCGGAATCCGGATCTATTCCGGCGTGTTGGATTCTCGCTCTTGATGGGCGGGGCGACGCAGGAGGAGGACCAGCGGGAGGACGCAGCCCATCAGCACGGAGAGGATGAAGAAGGCGTCGTTGAATCCCATCGCGGTGGCCTGCTTCACTGCCTGCCCGTAGATTGCGCTCATCGCCGTTTTTTCCGACGCCCCGTCGGGGACCCCGCGGCCGGCGAGGACGCCCTTCCCCAGGTCGACGGCGGACCGGAACCCCCGGTCGAACCACGTCAGGTGCTCGGTGAGATGGCTCTGGTGGACCTGGGCCCTCCTGGCGAACATCGTCGTGGCGAAAGCCACGCCGAAGGAACCGCCCAGGTTGCGCAGCAGGTTGTAGATCGAGGTGGCGTTTCCCATCTGGGGTTTCGGGATCGACGAAAGGGTCAACGTCGTAAGGGGTATGAAGAGGAACCCCATTCCGATCCCGAGGTAGATCCTCGGCCACATCAGGGCGGAGAAGTCGGCCCCCAGGTTGAAGCGGGACATCGCATAGGTGGAGAAGGCGCACACGACGATCCCGAAAGCGAGCAGGTACTTCGGGTTCCGCTTGACGATGAGCTTCCCCACGATCGGCATGGCGAGGAGCGTAGCAACCCCCCCCGGCGAGAGCACGAGCCCGGCCAGGAAAGCGGTGTACCCCAGGAGGATCTGCGCGTAAAGCGGCAGCAGCACGATGCTTCCGAACAGGTTGAAGAAGGCGATGAACATCACCACGTTGCCGGTGCCGAAGGAGATGTTCCTGAACGCCCGCAGGTCGACGATCGGGTGCTCCGCGAAGTAGAGCTCGACAATGACGAACAGGGTGAGGGCGAGGAGCGAGACCGCCGAGAACACGAGGATAAAGTCGGACTGGAACCAGTCCTCGCGCTGTCCCTTGTCCAGGACGACCTGGAGGGCCCCGATCCCCACGGTCAAAAGGGCGATCCCCCACGTGTCCACCTTCACCTTTTCCGTCCGCTTCAGGTAGGGCGGATCATGGATGAAGAGCGTTATCATGAAGGCGGCCAGGAGCCCGATCGGGAGGTTGACGTAGAAGATCCATCTCCAGGAGAGGGTGTCCGTGATGTAGCCGCCCATGAGGGGCCCTGCGATCGGCCCGAACATCGCCCCGATCCCGAAAATCGCCATGGCGATCCCGTGCTCCTTCGGCGGGAACGACTCGAGGAGGATCGCCATGGAAAGCGGCTGGAGCGCCCCGCCCCCGATCCCTTGCAGGACGCGGAAGAAGACGAGCATCCCCAGGCTCGTGGAGGATCCGCAGAGGAAGGAGGCCCCCGTGAACAGAGCCAGGGAGAACATCAGGTACCGCTTCCGGCCGAAGGAGCGGGCGAGCCAGCCGGTCATCGGAATGATGATCGCGTTCGAGACAAGGTAGGAGGTGAGCACCCACGCCGCCTCGTCGATCCCCGCGGAGAGCGACCCCCGGATGTGGTCGAGGGAGACGTTCGCCACGCTTATGTCGATGATCTCGATCAGCGTGGGCAGCATCACGGTGACGGCGACGATCCACTTGCTCTCCCGGATCCCGCCGACCGCGTTGCCGAACCGGTTCCCCCCGTTCATCTCCTAGTGCCCCGTCTCGCAAATAACCTGGCATTCGAACGCCGCTGCTGGGGGCCTGTCCCCGGAAGGGTTTCGTCGCGAGACAAGGGAGACCCTTTGGCTAAGGCGGGCAAGCGCAGGAGCGAGCGCGGAGGCGTACTTTCAGTACGCCGCACAAGCGAGCGACGAGCACGCCCGACGCAGCCCGGGTATCGCTTGTCGCAGCAGAAAAGGCAGCCCTTTGGGCGACCGGCGCCTGCGGCTCGGTCTGCACCGCCAGCCCTTTGTCGGACTCCCTGCGCCCG
>JACRIV010000128.1 GCA_016220005.1 Deltaproteobacteria bacterium | reverse complement strand
TCGCGTCCGCCTCGGCAGGCTTCCGCGGCCATCCATGGCCGCTCTTCCTCCCGTCGGTCGGCGCCTGCCTCGGAGCTCGGTTCCACTGTTCCCCATGCGTGCGGACCGAACCTCGCTCCACGCCCGTCTCCACCGCCTCGCGACGAACCCTGGTGAGAAATGCGGGTTAAAAAAAAAACCCCCGGAGGAGGCCCTCCGGGGGTGGTCGCATCAGACAGGTTGACTGGCCGACAGGACGCCATTAACCCTCCCAGTAGCCCGGAATCCACACCCTGACTTCGACATTCCGATAGTGGCCGGGGACCCAGACCCTGCGTGCGCGGTAGCCGTCGTCGTAATCGTCATCATCGTCATCATCGTCATCGCCGTCCCGGTCCCCTCCGTACCGCTGGATCTCCCAATGCCCCGGGATCCACTGCCGTTGGAACCTTGTCTCGTAATGCCCCGGCACCCACACCTGCTCGGGCGGATAATAGACCCTCGGGGGCGGGGAATACATCGGAGCGGGATAGGGATATGGGTGCGCGATGGCATGCCCCAGGATGTTGAGGCCGATGATCCCGGTCAGGATCTTCCCGGCCGTCGCCCATTCCCGGTCCCCCGCAGAGGCCGGGGCGGGCAGGAGGGCCGCCAGAAGGCCCGCCGCAACGATAATGGCCAAGATTTTCTTCATCTCTCGATTTCCTCCTTCGGGGCTCGTCCCTCAAACCGCATTCCCGGCGTCGGGACCTGTTCGGCCCTGCGGGTATAAACCCGGCCGCCCATCGAAAAGTTCCGTTTCCGACCGTGGGACGAAGCGAGGAGAACGTTTATTCAAACGAGGGTCATTCAGCGGAGAGAAGGAGGATCATTACCCCGGACTGGTAGGGGTTCGCCACCACCGGCGCCATTCCCCCCCGGGGGAACGCCAGGGTCGTGGTCAGGAGGTTCCGGCCTCCTTCCATGATCTGGATCGCAAGGCGGACCTTCCGCTCCGGCGCAGGGAGAGGGGTCACCCGCATCATGCGGTTCCCGGGGAGGTCGAAGTCTCCGGTCTCCCCCACCGCCAGGGTGCGCCGCTTCCGGTCGAGCATCTTGTAGGACGAGTAGGGGAACATCGATTGGAGCTTCGGCCGGAGGGTGGAAAGGGCGGGGTCGACCGAGCTTCCCTGGTTGGAGGCGACTACCACGCCGATGTCGACGGTCACCGGGGCCGGCGCAGCCGCCGCGGCGGCGGCTGCCGTGAGAAGGAGGAGAGCGAGCATGGCGACCGCCGGAGGGGGAAGCCCCCGCAGGGTTTCACGTCTTGTCATCTTCGATGATCCAGATCACCCGAGGAAGGTCGTCCCCCTTGTCCACGAGGGCCACGGTCGCTGTGTCCGATTCAAGGTCCTCCACCGAAACCTCGAAGCTGCTCGGGTGAAATGGCGACCTGCTCACATCCGAAGGATAGAACAGGAGTATCAAAACCGCAAGCGCGGCGGCCGCCGTCACCCACAACCATCTCCGGAGCCACACAGCGGCCCCCTGCCGGTACCGAAGTTCCTCGATGCCGGCCTGCACCCGGATCCACATGGACTCGAGCTGCGGCCGCTTCTCATCCACGCGGGCCGCGGTCCACATCCGGAGCAGATCGCCCACCCGCCGGTAGCCTTCCGCCTCCCCGGCGCACGTCCGGCAGGATTCGAGGTGGCCCCGCAGCTCGGTCGCCTCGGAGGGGGGGAGCTTTCCGTCGATATCGTCCTGGAGCACCTGTAATACCTTCTTGCAGTCCATCGCCCTATCCTTCCCGATAACCTTTCAGCACCTCTTTCAGCTTCGCCCGGGCGTAATGGAGGCGCGACATGACGGTCCCGACCGAGCACTGGAGAACGCCGGCGATCTCCTCGTAGGCCAGCCCCTCCACCTCGCGGAGGATGATGACCGCCCGGTGATGCTCCGGCAAAGCCGCGATCGCGCACGAAATGGCTTCCGAAAGCTGCCGGTTCTGCGCCAGCTCCTCGGGGGTCCTGGGGTAGATCACGGACTCGGGCTGCGATACCTCCTCGGTGAGCCATTTCTCGTCGAGGGCCACCGTCGGGGACTTCGACTTCTTCCGCCACCGGTCGATCGCCTGGTTCACCAGAAGGCGGTAGAACCAGGTGTAGAAGTTCGCGCCGAACCGGAAGTCCTTCAGGTTGTAATACGCCTTCACGAAGGCGTCCTGGACCACGTCGAGCGCGTCGTCGGGGTCGCCTATGATTCCGAGCGCCACGTTGAATGCCCGGTTCCTGTACCGCTCCATCAGCTCCCTGAACGCCTCGTCGTCTCCGCCAAGGGCCGCGCGGATCAGGTTCTCGTCGGGGGCGCCGCCCCTGCCTTTTTCATTCATAGGACGCTGTTCTTCACCGATCTATTCACCGCGGAGCGGACCGAATCAATGGATTTCCCCCCAGTTTTTCCCCCGGCTGAGGGAAACGGTCAGGGGGACCGAAAGGACGGCCGCCCCCTCCATCGCCTCCCGGACGATCCTCTCGGTATCGTCCGCCTCCGGTTCGGGGGCCTCGGCGATGAGCTCGTCGTGGACCTGGAGGACCAACCGGGCGCGCATCCCCTTTTCCAGGAGCTGCCGGTCGATGCGGATCATGGCCAGCTTGATGATGTCCGCGGCGCTCCCTTGGATAGGCGCGTTGATCGCCATCCTCTCCGCCGCCTCCCGGAGCACCTTGTTCTGCGAATTGATGTCCCGCAGGTACCGGCGCCGGCCCAGGATCGTCCTGACGCAACCGTCCTTCCTGGCCTGTTCCTTCAACTTCTCGATGAAGTCGCGCACCCCCGGGTACCGGCGGAAATACTGATCGATGTATTGCTTCGCCTCCTTCCCCCCGATACCCAGCTCCCGGGAGAGCCCGAACGGGCTCATCCCGTACAGGATGCCGAAGTTGATCACCTTGGCCCTCCGGCGGAGCTCGGGGGTGACCAGCGGCGGGGGAACGCCGAAGACGCCGCTCGCCGTGGCGGTGTGGATGTCCTCCCCGGCGAGGAATCCGCGCGTAAGCGCGGCGTCGCCGGAGAGGTGGGCCAGCAGGCGCAGCTCCACCTGGGAGTAGTCCGCGCCCACGAAGAGGCAGCCCGGGTCCGCGACGAACCCCGACCGGATCCGCTTCCCCAGGTCGGTGCGGATGGGGATGTTCTGGAGGTTCGGGTCGGAGGAGGAGAGACGGCCTGTCGCGGTCTGGGTCGGGTGGAAGGTCGTGTGGATCCGCCCGTCGCGGGGGTCGACCATCCCCGGGAGTACGTCCACGTAAGTGGACCGGATCTTGGCGAGCGTCCGGTACTCGAGGACCAGCGCGGGGATCTCGTGCACGTTCCTGAGCTGCTCCAGCACCTCCACGTCCGTGGAGTAGCCCGTCTTGGTCCGTTTCACCGGCGGGAGTCCGAGCTTCTCGAAAAGCAGGAAGGCCAGCTGCTTGGGGGAGTTGATGTTGAACTCCGCGCCGGCGAGGCGACCGACCTTCTCCTCGATCCGGCGTGTCCCTTCGGCCAGCTCCCCGGACAGCTTCCGGAAGATCTCCGGGTCGAGCCGGATGCCGGCCGTCTCCATCCTGTAGAGCACCGGCAGAAGGGGCATGTCGACGTCGCGGAAGATCTGCGTGAGGCCGGCCTCGTCAAGTCTCCCCTCCAGGACGCCGCCTAATGCAAGGAGCGACTCCGCCTCCCGCGCCGCCCGGGCCTCCGGCGGCACGCCTTCGGCCGCCCCCGCCGCGGAGGCAAGATACCGGCCGAACAGCTTGGCCGGGGTAGGCGTCCCCTCGTCGGGGGACAGGAGGTATCCGGCCACCAGGAGGTCGAAGAGCGGCAAGGGCTCTCCCCCGGGGATCCCGCCGAGGAGGCGAAAGAGCGCTTTGCCGTCGAAGAGGAAAATACTCGCCCCCCGCTCGCCCAGGCGCCTCAAGGCCGCCGCCAGTTCCCCGGCCGGGAACGCAAACGTGCCATGGCCCGCCGCGGACACCGCGGCGACCCCCTCCTCGGCGAAGGCGACGGCCGCGCCCGCGAGTCCTCCCTTTCCGACCCCCGGGAAAAGATCTTCCGCCCGTTCCACCCGCGCCCATGCGGACGGCTTGGACGGGGCCGCCTGGAGGGGGAGCGGGGGCACCTCTTCCAAGGCGAGCTCCTCGAGGAGCCGGCGGAAACCCAGCTTCCGGAAGAGGGCGGAGACCCGCTCGGCCTGCATCCCGCGGGGCCTGAGGTCGGCGAGGCCCTCTTTGAGGGGGATGCGGCGGTCGATCGCCAGGAGTCTCCGGCAGAGCCTCGCCGTGTCGGCGTGCTTCTCGATCTTCTCCCGCCTGCTCCCCTTGAGCCGGTCGGTGTGGGCGAGAAGCTCCGTAAGCGAACCGAACTCCCGGATCAGCTCGGCCCCCGTCTTCTCCCCGATACCGGGGACGCCGGGTACGTTATCGGAGGGGTCGCCGGAGAGCGCCAGGAGGTCCACCACCTGGGCGGGAGAGACGCCGAAGGTCTCCCGCACCTCGTCTTCCCCGACCGTCCTTTCCTTCAGCCCGTCCCGCACCCGCACCTTCGGGGAGACGAGCTGGTAGAGGTCCTTGTCGGAGGAGACGATGATGACCTCCATCCCCCTCTCCTCCCCCATCCGGGAGAGCGTGCCGATGATGTCGTCCGCCTCGGCGCCCGGCAGCTCGATCCGGGGGACCCCCAGCGCGTCGATGACCTCCTTGACCAGCGGGATCTGGGCCGCGAGGTCCTCGGGGACCTTCAGGCGGTTCGCCTTGTACTCCGGGTACAGCGTGTGGCGGGGAGTGGGCTCCCGGGAGTCGAAGGCGGCGGCGATGGCGGCGGGACGGTCCTCTCTCAGGATCTTGAGCAGGATCCTCGCCACCCCCAGCACGACATTGGTCGGCGTGCCGTCGGGGGCCGTAAGCCGCGGGACCCCGTAGAACGTGCGGTAGAGGACGTTATGCCCGTCGATCAGATAGAGGGTTGGCATCCGACACCTGCCGGTATTCCACCACGAGCGTTTCGGCTAGGGTGTCGCCCGCCCGCTGGCCGTCGGGGTCGTAGAAACCGAGGTAAGTCTCGATGAGGAGGACGGCCAGCCCGATGGTGTAGGCCAGGAAAGGTCCGGCGACGGGGATGAGATAGAGCAGGAACGGCGCGGCCACGGTGAGGTTGCGCAGCAGCGACGACTGGAAATCCATGCCTTCCCTGTCCAGGCGAACGACCTTGAGCCCCGTCAGCCATTTCCCGGCGCTGCGACCCCCCGGAAAGCCGTCGCACATGAGGACGTAGAACAGGGAAGCGAACGCCCCGGCGGCCCCGGGGAGGTGCCACAGGGACATGGCGATGATGAGGTCCGCCGCCTTGGCCACCAGGCGGGACAGGTACCTGGCCCGGCGCGCGTCCTTGAAGAACTCCCTCTGGTCCTGCCAGCGGAAGGCCATCGGCATCGCTCCTAAGTGCTGCGTTTCATAATTACGCCTGCATTCGAGCGCCGCTGCATCCGCCCCGGCTGCGTTGCGCTCCTTGCGCCGTACTTAACAGTACGCCTCAGTCGCGCGCCTTGCCGGACCGGCGCATCGACGCTCTCGGTGCCGTGTCGAAAACAAATACGTCGCCGTAATTATGAAGCGCAGCACTACGCGGACTCCCCGGCTCGCGTGAAGAAGAGGAACGCCATCGTGGGACGGCGGTTTCCCGGCTGCGTCACGAAGTGGATCGATTCGAACCGGTATCCCTCCCCGGAGAGCCGGTTCAGGGCGCCCTCGATCTCCTGGTCGGTGACGTCGGCGACTTCCACGACCTTGTAAGCGGGCGCTGCGCCCGCCGCATCGGCCTGCCGGCTCACTTCGAAAGGATCCTCGCCGCTTCCTTGGCGGAGTAGGTGAGGATGAGATCCGCCCCCGCCCGCTTGATCGCCACGAGGATCTCCATCATCATCCGCTCGCCGTCGACCCAGTCGAGCTTCGCCGCCGCCTTGACGATCGAGTATTCCCCGCTCACATTATAGGCCGCCACGGGGAGGTCGAACGCCTCGCGGACGCGGTAGATGATGTCGAGGTAGGCCAGGGCGGGCTTGACCATGACGATGTCCGCCCCCTCCTGGAGGTCCTGGGCCACCTCCCGCAGCGCCTCGCGGGCGTTGGGCGGGTCCATCTGGTACGAACGGCGGTCGCCCGATTTCGGCGTGCTCTCGGCGGCGTCGCGGAACGGGCCGTAGAAGCCGGAGGCGTACTTGGCCGCGTACGACATGATCGGGACCCCCGGGAAGCCTTCCTTGTCGAGCGCCTCCCGGATGGCGGCCACCCTGCCGTCCATCATGTCCGAAGGGGCCACCATGTCGGCCCCCGCCCTCGCGTGGGTGACCGCGCTCTGCGCCAGGATCGCCAGGGTCGCGTCGTTGTCCACGTCGCCGTCCCTGGTGAGGATCCCGCAGTGGCCGTGGTCGGTGTACTCGCAGAAGCAGACGTCGGTGATGACCATCACACCGGGGACCGCGTCCTTGATCGCCCGGACCGCGGTCTGGATGATCCCCTTGTCGGAGTATGCGTCCGATCCCACGGGGTCCTTCTTCGCCGGGATGCCGAACAGGAGGACCGCCGGGATGCCCAGCGCCTTGACCTCCCTCACCTCCTTGACGAGGTTCTCCACGCTCAGCTGGAAGACACCCGGCATCGAGGGGACCTCCTTGCGGATCCCCTTGCCGGCGGCGGCGAAGAGCGGGTAGATGAGGTCGTCCACGGACAGCGCCGTCTCCCGGACCATCCGGCGGATCGTCTCGTTCTTCCGGAGCCGCCGCGGCCGGTATTCAGGGAAGTTCATGTTGTCGGTCCTCCGTGAGAGGGCTCGGCGGACAATCGCGCTTCGATCGCGTCGAGCATCCTCTCAAGCGTATATTTTTCGGGCATGATGTCCACCGCAAAGTTCTTCTCCGACACCGCCCGGGCGGTCACCTCGCCGATCACAGCGATAAGGCTCCGGGAGAGCACTTCCGCCGCGGGGCCCTCGCCCAGCAACCGGAAGAAGTTCCGGAACGCCGAGGGGGAGGCGAAGGTGCATACGTCGGGCGGAGTCGCCACGATGTTCCGCGCCGCCCGCTCGTCCCGCTCGGGAAGGCCGTTCCGGTAAGCGGCGACCGTCTCGACGGATCCCCCCTCGCGGGCGATCTCCTCCTGGATCGCCTCGCGCCCTTCCAGCGCCCGGGGCAGGAGGAACCGCCTCCCGGCGATCCCGAAGCGGCGGAGGGCATCGACCAGCCCCTCCGCCGTGTGCTTTTCCGCCGTGAGGTGGACGGGAAACCCCCGCCGCGCGAGCTCCCGGCCGGTGCCCGGCCCGACGCTCGCCACGCGAACCCCTTCCGGGGGCGCCGTGATCCCCGCCCGCGCCGCGCGCTCGCAGAAGAATCGGGCCGCGTTGGCGCTCGCGAAGAGGATCCAGTCGAAGGAAGACAGCCGGGCGATCGCACCGTCGAGGGGGCCCGGGTCTTCGGGGGGAACCAGCCGGATCGTGGGAAAGAGGACCGGGACCCCGCCCCGCTCGCGGATCAGGGCGGAAAAGATTTCCCCCTGCTCCTCGCCCCGGGTCACAAGGATCGTCCTCCCCGCAAGCGTCATCGATCCGGCCGCTCCTTTCAGTCGGCGGCCCGGTACACTTCGTCCAGGATCCCCTTCGCCCCTTGGGCGAGCAATTGCTCGGCGAGGACCACGCCGAGCGCTTCGGGGTCGGCCACGGTCCCCTTGGCGCTTCCGCGGACGATCTCCGATCCGTCGGGCCGTCCCACCATCCCCTGAAGGAAGACGGCGGCCCCCTCCGTGCGCCCGTAAGCGGCGATCGGCACCTGGCAGCCGCCCTCGAGCCGCCGAAGGAACCCGCGCTCCGCCCGGACCGCGAACGCGGTGTCCCGGTCGTTGAGGAACGAGACGGCCTCCCGGGTCTCGCCGTCGTTCCGCCGGATCTCGATCCCGAGCGCCCCCTGCCCGATCGCGGGGAGGGACATCTCCTCGGGGAGGACCTGCGTGATCTTCCCCTCCCAGCCCAGGCGCCGCAATCCCGCGGCGGCCAGGATGATCGCGTCGAACTTCCCCTCCTCCATCTTGCGGATCCGGGTGTCGAGGTTCCCCCGGTTGTCGACGACCCGGAGGTCCGGTCGAAGGCCCAAGAGCTGCGTCTGCCTGCGCAAGGAGCTCGTGCCCACCACGGCCCCCCGCGGAAGGTCCTCGAACCGCTTCACCGTAAGCGAGAGGAACGCGTCCCTCGGGTCCTCCCGTTTCGTGATCGCAACGATCTCGAGCTCTCCGGGAAGGTCGGTCGGGACGTCCTTCATCGAATGGACCGCGAGGTCGATCCGCCCGGAGAGAAGGGCCTCCTCGATCTCCTTGACGAACAACCCCTTGCCGCCGACGCGGGCCAGCGGGACGTCGAGGATCATGTCGCCCGTGGTCTTGATCCGGACGATCTCCACCTTTCCGCCGGTCTTGCGCTCCACTTCGTACCGGATGAACTCGGCCTGCCAGAGGGCCAGCTTGCTCCCCCGGCTGCCGAGGCGGATAACGCCGTTTCCCTTATTCAACCCTCTCTCCTTCCTTCGGCTGCCCCGCCGGAGGGGACTGCGGCCCGCTCGTAGGCAGGTCGAATATCTCGCGCACCGTGGCCACCAGCTCCATGAGGTTGCGGCCTTCGGGATCCTTCTTGAGGGCCGCGATGGGCGGGTGCAGGACCTTGTTGAGGATCGCGGAAGCCAGAGCCTCCACCACCCGCTTCGCCTTCGGGTCCTCGGCCCCGAGCATCGCCACCGCCTTGGCCACCTCCGCGTTCTTGACCTCCTCGAACTTCTTCCGCAGCATCACGATGGTGGGCGTGACCTGCTGCGCCTCCAGCCACCGGGAGAAGCCCAGCACTTCGGCGGCCACGATCTCCTCGGCCCGGGCCGCCTCCTTCTGCCGCTCCTCGATGTTGGTCTCGATCACGTTGTTCAGGTCGTCGATGTCGTAGACGTACACGTTGTCGATCTGGTTCGCGTCGGGGTCGACGTCCCGGGGGACGGCCATGTCGATGAAGAACATCGGGCGGTTCTTCCGGATCCGGATGACCTCCTCCACTTCCGGCCTCGAAAGGATGAAGTGGGGGGCCCCGGTCGAGGACAGGATGATGTCCGCCATCTTGAGGTGGGAAAGGAGCTCGTCGAACCGGACCGGCATGCCGTCGAACTCCTCGGCGAGCTTGACGGCCCGCTCGAACGTCCGGTTCGTCACCATGATCCCCTTGACGCCCGCGGAGAGGAGGTGGCGGGCCGCCAGCTCGCACATCTCCCCCGCCCCGATCAGCATGACGGTCTTGTCCTTGAGGCTTCCGAAGATCTTCCGCGCGAGCTCCACCGCGGCGTAGGACACCGAGACGGCGCTGCTCGCCACCTTCGTCTCGGTGCGCACCCGCTTGGCGACCGAGAAGGCCTTTGTGAAGAACTTCTCGAGGATCGGGCCGATAGTGCGGAACTCGGCGGCGTACCCGTAGGCGTCCTTGACCTGCCCGAGGATCTGCGGCTCGCCGAGCACCATCGAATCAAGGCTGCTGGAGACCCGGAAGAGGTGCTTGACCGCCTGCTCCCCCTCGTGGTGGTAAAGGTACTCGTTCACCTCCGGAAGCGGGATTCCATGGTGGGAGGACAGGAACTCCTTGACCGCCTTGGTCCCCTTGTAGGACTCGTCGGCCAGCACGCACACCTCGACCCGGTTGCAGGTGGAGAGGATGACCCCTTCGGCGATCCCCTCCCGCTCCACGAGCCCCCGGAGCGCGTGTCCGATCGTGTCCGCCGGGAAGGCGAGCCGCTCCCGGATTTCGACCGGCGCGGACCGGTGATTGAGCCCCACTATGACGATGCTGCCCATGAAACGCCCGCGGTACCTTCCGTCAACCGGAGAGACTGGAGTAGGTATGAAGACCCGGCAGCAGCAGGTTGACCCCGAGGAACGTGAACAGCACCGCGCAGAACCCGAGGATCGCGAGGATCGCCGCTTTCCGCCCGCGCCAGCCGACCGTCAGCCGCCCGTGGAGGAGCGCCGCGTACAGCAGCCACGTGATCAGGGACCAGGTCTCCTTCGGGTCCCAGCTCCAGTACGACCCCCAGGCGTACTCCGCCCAGATGGAGCCGGTGATGATCCCCAGCGTGAGGAGGGGGAACCCGATGGTCAGGGACTTGTAGTTGATCTCGTCGAGTACTTCCAAGGACGGAAGGCGCTTGAAGATCGCCCCCAGCCGCTTGCGCTTGACTTCCTTCTCCTGGAGGAGGTACATGATCCCCGCCCCGAAAGCGATGGCGAAGACCGCGTCCCCGATGAAGAGCAGGATGACGTGAACGGGGAGCCAGTACGAGTTGAGCGCGGGCGCCAGACGCGCGACCTCCCCCGGGAGGAAGGCGGCGAATATGCTGAAAACGAAAGCCAGGGGGGCGATGAACGAGCCGAGGATGCGAAGGTTGTACCGCAGCTCGGTCAGCAGGAACACTCCCACGATCGCCATCGCGAAGAACGACAGGGACTCGAAGAGATTGGTGATGGGCGTGTATCCCGCCGCGAAGTACCTCGCCACGAAACCGGCCGCATGGAGGATGACCCCGATGAGCAGGAACATCCTGCCCAGGCGCGCCCCCCTTTCGTGGAGCGTGATGATGAAATAGAGGTAGAGAAGAGCGCCGACCAGGTAGAAAAGGGTCGTCACCTTCAACAGGGAGATGTGCATTAGAATATCTTAATCCACGCAAGATACGCGAACAAGCGGAACTACGCCCGGACCTGCGTCGTACGCGGGGAGCACTAGCCCGCATTTCTCACCGGGTCTCCTGCTCAAGACGACCCGGGGGATTTCTCCTTCCCGGCAGCCGACCCCCGGAACACGACTTCGAGGCGAAACGTGAGGGCAAGGGCAGCGGTATACCCCCCCTCGGGTTTCCTCGGCCAGGAAATCTCGGGCTCCAGCTCGTAAAAGAGCCAGTCCCTCAGGAAGTTCTGGCGATACCGGGACAGGATCCGGTAGGTCTGGACCACGGCGGCCGGACGCGTGTTGCCGAAGATGCCTCCCGCCAGGGTGATCGCTCTCCGGGGCGAGAACTCCCGCAGGAACGACAGTTCCGATCCCCATTCCAGCCCCTGGCTGCTCTCGGACACCGTCCCCGAGTTGGCCCACCGGAGGAGCGTGTTCCGGCCAAGCTGGCGTTCCACGGAGATCTCGGTGGTCTCCCCGAACCCGTCGACATCCTTCCAGAACAGGGTCTCGCCGAAACGGGCAAGGTAGACCTCTCCGAAACGGCGTGTGTACAGGAGGCGGGTCCGGACGAAGGTTTCCATGGGAAGCACGAAACGCGCCCCGGCGCCCAGGAAGAGGTCGACCTCGGGCCGCCGGATCACTCCGTAGCGAAGCTCCGTATTGACGAGGCGGGTGTTCTGGAGGGTCCGGTCGAAGCCCGGGTTCCCGGGATCCTCCGGGAGCCTTGCGCCGACCGGCTCGGCCTCGTTCTCCCCCGAAACGACGAGGCGCAGCCTCTCGCTGATCTTGGGAAGGCGCGCACTGGCCCGTACCGATGTGCGGTATTTGAAGCGGCCTCCCTCGTCCCACCGGAGGGAATTCTGCCAGCGGAGCAGATAATCCGGCTGCCGGGCGTCCTCGGTCTTGACGCTGCCGAAGAAGTCGTCGAACCGGATCACCCGTTCGAGGATGCTCCGCTCGAGGAAGGCGTGGGTCCCGTCCATGACCTTCTCGACGGTGGACGTCTTCTCTTCGGGGAGGCTCTCCGCCGGGACGGGCTCTCGCGGGCCTTCCTCGGCAATCGAGGGGCCGGCGCCCGCAATCGAAAGAACAAGATGCGCGGCCAGGGCGAGAAGCCGGACCCGTCCTAACGATCCGGATCGATCGGGCATCCGTCCTCCCCTGCGTGTTCGGGCACGCAAAAACCCATTATCGCATCTCCCGTTCCGTGATTCTTGGACGCGGAAAAATGATGGCGGAACTCCATCGATTATTCAAGACACCCTCCTCCCGTTTGTCCCTGGCGAGCCGCGTGCTACGATGGGCGCGTGAAGCCCGCTTCGCGCATCGCGCTGTCTTCGCTCCTGCTGGGAGCGTTTACGCTCGCCGGATGCGCGCCGAAGCTCCCCATCGACGAGGGGACGCTGGTCATCGCCCTGCCCGGCGCCCCGACAAGCATCGATCCCCGGCTCGCCACCGACGCCTACGGCGAGCAGATCCTCCAGATGACCCACGCCTTCCTGGTCGGAAAGGACGCGTCGGGGAGCCCGCTTCCCGACCTGGCGGAGAGCTGGGAGGAGCGGTCTCCCACCGAGATCGCGTTCCGGCTGCGCAAGGGGGCAAGGTTCCACAACGGGAAGGAGGTCACCTCCGACGACGTCCGCTACACCTTCGAGTGGATCCTCGATCCCCGGAACCGGTCCCCCCACCGGGCGGCCTACGAGAAGATCGCGCGGATCGACGCCCTCGATCCGCACACGGTCGTATTCCATCTGAAAGAGCCCTTCGCCCCCTTCCTCACCGGGATGATGCGCGGCATCGTCCCGGCCGGATCCGGGGCGGGAGGCTATTCCCCGCCCGTCGGCGCGGGACCTTTCAAGGCGGAGGACTTCCAGCCGGACGCGGCGATCACGCTCTCCCGGTTCGACGGGTACTACGGCGGCCCGCCGGCGATCTCCAAAGTCGTAGTGAAGTTCATCCCGGACAGCAACGTGCGGTTCCTCGAGATCTCGAAGGGGAGCGTCAACTTCGTCCTGAACGGCGTGGACCCGGACCTGCTCGGGGCCGCCCTGAAGAACCGGAACCTCGTGATGGAGGAAGCTCCGGGGGGCAACGTATCCTACCTGGGGTTCAACCTGCGGGACCGGGTCCTTTCCGACGCGCGGGTGCGCCGCGCCATCGCGCTGGCCATCGACCGCGAGGCGATCGTCCGGACGGTCTGGAAAGGACACGCCGATCTTTCCGACTCGATCCTCGCGGAAGGATTCTGGGCCCACGCCGGCGGGATCCCTCCCCTCCGCCACGACCCCGCCGAGGCGAAGCGCCTGCTGGACCTTGCCGGGTACCGCGACCCGGACGGAGACGGCCCGAAGCCGCGCGTAACCCTCTCCTACAAGACCTCGCAGAACGAGCTGCGCCGCCGGATCGCGGCGGTAGTCCAGGAGCAGCTCCGGCAGGTGGGTATAGCGGTCTCGATCCATTCCTACGAATGGGGGACCTTCTTCTCGGACATCCGGAAGGGGAACTTCCAGCTGTTCAGCCTCACCTGGGTGGGGATCTCGGACCCCGACATCTTCCACCTCGCCTTCCATTCGACCCAGGTCCCCCCGGAGGGCGCCAACCGCGGGGGCTACGTGAATCCGGAAATCGACCGCCTCCTTACGGCGGGACGGCGCGAGCCGTCGCGGGAGAGGCGGAAGGATATCTACCGGAAGGTCCAGCTTCTTCTCGCCCGCGAGCTGCCGGTGTTCCCGCTCTGGACAGGCCGCAACATCCTCCTCCGGGACAGGCGGCTTGCGGGCTTCGTCCTCACGCCCGACGAGGACTACGCTTCCGCGAAGGGGATGCGGATCGAAAACCTGCCCGGGGGGAAGGCGCCGCCGTGAGAAAATACCTCCTCTCGCGCCTCGCGCAGATACCGCCGGTAGTTTTCGGGGTCGTGACGATCGTCTTCC
>JACRIV010000132.1 GCA_016220005.1 Deltaproteobacteria bacterium | reverse complement strand
TCCACGATCCGGCCACAGCATTTGCAAGGGGATGTAGCTTCCATAAAGTCAACAGGGGATGGCTCCCATGCTTTGCAGGCGGGATCGGTGCCCTTCTACCTTGCTCGCGGGACAACCTGGACCTTGAGCATGACTTCGCCGTACCCCAGGCATTCGACCCCGGCGTCCGGGCACCTCACGAGCCTCATGAAGTGGAAGTCGTTCGGGTCGAGTCCCTCGCTCAACCGCTCGTTGATCAGCGCCACCGGTACGGTCAATTGCGAGGCCAGGTAGACGCATATCCTCTTCGGGCAGAGCTTCGTGATGAAATTGCCGTCTACGTCCATGACGAGCTTTTGCCCCTTCTCGTGGCCGGCGTTGCAGTGCCTGGACGTCACCACTTCGGCCTCGATGGAATAGCGGGACGCCGCCTCGGAAAGGCGTCTCACCTGCCTGATCCTGTGGCCTCCCTCGTGGAAGGTCTCCCTTTCGGAGTCGGTATAGCCCACGCGATCCCCGTACTTTTTTATCGGTTCATCGGCCATGGGAACCCTCCTTAAGACCCTTTTCGGAGTGGCCTGGTGCATGTTCCGAGCCGGCAAATGGCGCGTTAACAACGATGTACATGACCTTCTGTATAAGACTATTTGTCCTACCGGTCAATTAAAAAATAGGTCTTAATGTCTGATTGCGGCGCAGCGGACAAAATGCCTAATATTCACGGCATGTTCAAGCGTTTTCGGGAAATGACCGCGGAGGGGATGAAGGCCAGGGGATTAAGACGTGCGGATCTTGCCCGAATGACGCAGATCGATTATTCGTATTTGGACAGACTCCTGAAGGGCAAGGCGAGGTTTAACGAGCGTCATATCGAGGCGATTTCGAAGGCTTTAGGCATCATGCCCTGGGGTGAACCGGCCCCGATTCCCATCCGGATCACCTATTCCGAAAAGTTCGAGGACCCCGAGCTCCCCCGGAAAAGGAAGTTCGATTATCTCCCCGTGCCGATCGTCGAGCCTAAGGTGGCCGCGGGGAACCCGGAAACCGTCACGAGCGAGCAGGTCATCGACATTGTCTTCATCCACCGCAGGGCGCTCAAGCGCCGCAGCGTCCGGGACTATATCTGCACCTTCGTCAAGGGCGACAGCATGGCCCCCATCCTTCGGGACGGGGCCATCGTCTGCATCGACACCCGGGCCAGGCCGGAGGGGAAAAAGGTCCCGAAGGACTCCATCTGGGCCGTGCGAAAAGACGACGGCACGGTGGTCAAGCACATTCAGATTCAGGAAAAGACGATCCTGCTGGTCTCGGAGAACCCCGCTTACGAAATCGAAACCGTCACCGACGAAAATGTCATCGTCGGGCGCGTTGTCGGGGTGTGGCAGAATCTGGCTTGATCTTCAAGCCCTATTCTTGATGGCTGCAAGGGATCACAGGATGTGGGCGAGGAAATCGGCCACCGTCTGGATGAGCATCCCGGATGAGAGATCCGCCCGGTTCATGAACGGTCCGAAATGTTTACGGTCTCCCGTGAGCAGGTGCGTCGCCCTGCATCGGACGGCGGCCTCGAAGACAGGCCGGTCTTTTTCAGGCAGATGGAGAGGGGAGGACCGTCCCGTCCCCGAAGGGACAATCGTTAATCCCGAATTCAATTTTTCGAGGCGGCCGAGGCAATCGGGGAACTTGAGGGCGATATTTCGCCGGGCCTCTTCTGCCGCATAGGCGCTCGTATAGAGTTCCCAATATCCTTCTCCGCCCAGTTCGAACAGGAACGCAGCCTTTCCTTTCGGATTATGCGCCGCGGTAAAAAGGACGTTCGAATCGAGGAATAACCTCCTCACCGCCTGCGCCCCAGGCGCTTCCGAATGGCGGCCCGCTCCGCATCGGTCATGCGGTCTTCCTTCTCCCACGCGGCGATATCCGAATCCGAAAAGGTCTCGATCTCCACCACGACGGCCGGTCGCAGTACGATTTCGCCTTTTCGCTCCTCAAGGACCAGCACCCCCCCGGAGGTGAGCCCCAACCTCTTGCGCACTTTCGCGGGCAGGGTGATCTGCCCCCGGCCGGAAACCATCACGTTTTCCTTCATCCCGGGTCCTCCTGCACGATTTTCCGATATTCACAATAGCAGATATTCGGAATATCGGCAACTTGCATCCCCGCCACCCGTCTCCGCGGCGCCGCGACCGCCCTGCTCGTTTCCGAGAACCCCGCCTACGACATCGAGACCGTTACCGGGGAAGATGTCATTGTTCGGTGCGCTGAGGGGGTGCGGCAGAATCTGGCCTAAAAGGCCCGTCAAGGTAGCCTTCCAGGTCCTCTGATTTCCAATACCGTCCGAGAACCGGTCTGATCCGCACATTTCCGTTCCTCCTCCGCTCCCTCTCGCGGCGTTTCGCGGACTCACCGAACCGCATGGTTTTCCGGGGTTTGCCGCGGGGCGCGGCGCTGCTTGCGACCTTTGGATTGGCGGGTACGGAGCATGCTGGCCTCCTCCAGAAGGGCGCGCAGCATTGATCGCACAGCCGCCGCCGGGCAACGGAAAAACAGGAAACCAAGGAGGGGCGCATGAAGCTCGCGGGGTGGGCGGTGCCGGCAATACTTGTGGTTTCCGTCTCCACGGCGAATGCGGGATGGATCGGAGAGACACTGCAGGGCGCCCTGAAGCGGATGGGACTCCGAGCCGTCGACGAGGCGGCGGACGGAGCGTACGAAAAGGCGAGGGGGACGGTCGCGGCCCGGGACGGGGCCGGCGCAGAGGAAGACGTTCCACAGCCGACCCCGTGGGGCAAGGAACAGGAAATGCGGCCAGGGAAAAGAAACCGCTCTCCTCACCCGGTTCCGACGACGGGAAAAGAACTCTCCGGCGAGAGCGGCGAGGTAGTGACCGCCGGGAACGTCGCCTCCCGGTACGATTTCGTTCCGGGGGACAGGGCGCTCTTCCTCGACGATTTCAGCGAAACGAACGAAGGGGAATTCCCGAGGAAATGGACGATCCGGGGTCCCGGAGTCGGAATCGGCTATGCGCCCCTGGAAGTCGTTCGCTACAACGGCGGTAAATACTTGCGGTACAAGTACCGGGAGGAAGAGAAGAGAGCCTGTTCGATCCTGTTTGCGAGACTTAAGGTCGGGAAAGACATGCCGGAGAAGTTCACGGTGGAGTTCGACGCCCTCTTTCCGCCGAATTCCTCGGGCAACCGGCCGGACCCGGAATACCGGTTGCTCCTCGTGAATCACCGGAACAAGGAGGACGGCCTCGGGCCGATCAACGAGGGGGAGCCAAACGTGGTTCTCGTCGGCTCGTTCCGGGCCGTGTCCGCCAACACGTATACACGGTATGAAAAAGGGGACGGGCGGCTCCATCGCGTGGAGGTCAGCGTGAACGGGACGTTCGTCAAGGCTTACGTGGACGGGGAAAGGGTGATTAACGACCCGGAGGCGCTCGCGCGCCCCCTGACGTTCGTCGGCCTCGCGCTGGTCTTCCGCAACGGCCCTTCCGTCCCGCCCCTGATGTTCACAAATTTCCGCGTGGCCGCCGGGGGAAAGGAGATCAAGGCGGCGCTCGACACGGACGGACGGATCGTGACCCATGGCATCCGGTTCGACACGGGATCGGCCGAGATCCGGCGTGAATCCTTCCCGACCCTCGAAGGGATCCGCGCGCTGCTTGACGACGCTCCTTCCCTCCGTTTCTCCATCGAAGGGCACACGGACAACCAGGGTGGTACCGCGGTCAACCAGCCGCTCTCCGAGCGGCGCGCCGAGGCGGTGAAGGCCTGGTTCGTTGGCAGGGGGATCGCGGCGGAGAGGCTGACGATCCGGGGGTGGGGGCAGACGCAGCCCCTCGACGCCAATGATACCGCCGAGGGGAGGGCGAACAACCGCAGGGTGGAGTTCGTGAGGGTGCCGTAGCGGATCGGCGAATGTTCCGGCTCGTCAGCGAACGTTGAGGGTCCGATACTTCGCGATGCGGACCAGGCCCGGCCTGGCTCCCTTGAACTTGGAGACGTGGCCGGCAAGGGCAAGGAACACGGGAACGTTGGACATCCCCTTCGCCTTGCTGTGCAGCACGGCCAGCCGGGCGGCCTCCCGGATGACCTCCTCGGGGGGCTCCTTCCCCGGTTTGATTTTTATGAGCACGTGGCTGCCCGGAATCCCCTGGGCGTGGAGCCAGAGATCGTCGGGCGCGGCGAGCTCCTTCACGATCCGGTCGTTCCCCACGTTGTTCTTCCCGACGAGGATCGTGTACCCCTCGTATTCCAGGCGCTCCACCTGGGGCGAGGGCGCGAACTGAGGTTCATTCCGGCGCTTTTTCCCGCCGGCCTTCTGCTTCCCCGCCCTGAACGCCCGGGAGAGCTCCTGACGAAGGGCGATCATCTCCTCCCGCGTCTCCGCCGCTCCGAGCTGGCCCTCCAGGGACTCGAGGTAGTAGACCGTTTCGGCCACTTCCCGCTTTCGCTTCCGGACGATGTCGACCGCCCCCTTGGCCTTCTTGTGGAGACGGAAGTACCGGTTCATGTTCTCCACGGGGGTCTTCGCGGGGTCGAGCGGTATCCCCTCGAATTCCGCCATCCCCTTGCGCAGCGCCTGCAGGCTGGCTTTCAGGATTTCCCCGTACGATCCCCCTTTGAGCCCTTCCGCGAGGCGCTCCTCGTCCCCGCCGACGTTTTCCAGCTTGTGCCGCTCTTTCTTGAGCAGGGCGAGGAGGCGGGAGCGAAGCTGCTGCCGCAGCACCGCCAGCTCCCTCCCGGCCGCCACCTCGGAGTAGAAGGCGTCCGCCGCCGCGTTCGCCGTGGGAAAGGGAAGGAACTCCGCGAATCCCGCCATCGGGCACGGGAAAGGGAGAAGGCGCTTCTTCCCTTCGGTCCGCGTCCCGATGCCGGGGGAGAAGTCGTCCGATTCGTACCGGCGGACCAGCTCCCGGATCGCCGCATGGAGGCGGTCGGGCCCTTCCTTTCCGCGCTCGGACGCTTCGTGGGCCAGCTCCCGACCCAGGCCGGAGATTTCCTGCTGGAGAACGCGGGCGAATCCCCCCCACGCCTTGGCGAAGATCCGCTCGGCGTCCTCCGAAGTAAAGTCGGGCAGGAAGATCCGCTCGGGCCGGGGGAGACGGCGGTAGGGGAGGCCCGCCGCGACCTCCCGGATCCGGCTTTCCTCCGCGGAGACCGTCCGCAACGGCTCGAGAATGACGCCGCTGCCGTCCACGTAGATCAGGTTGGCGTGCCGGCCGTAGAGCTCGGCGTAAAGGGCCGTCCGCTCGTGGAGCGCGTCGGGGCGGGAGGCGACGAAGTCGATCCGGACCAGACGGTCGAACGGGGCGACGTCGAATCCCTCGATCCGCATCCCTTCCATGTGCCGCCGCAGGAACTGGCAGAACCTGGGCGGAGAGGGCGGGTTCGGGGCCTTGCGCGTCGAGAGATGGATCCGGCAGAGATCCGGGTCTGCGGAGACGAGAAGCCGCTTCTCCTCCCTTCCCCTCCAGAGCAGGAGGACGATCTCTCTTTCGCCGGGCTGATGAACCTTGGAGACCAGGGCGCCGCGCAGCTCCCCGGAGAGCTCCTTGACGATCTGCTTCACCAGGAAAGCGTCCATCGCGTCTTCATTTTACGCCCGTTCCCATCAGCGCGCTCCGGTCTATAATGGGCCGGGTTGGCGCGTCGAAAAGGAAAGGGGAGGAGGCCGCCGATGCCGTTCACGGACGCCCCCGGGTTCCGGATGTATTATGAGGTCCACGGGTCGGGGTTCCCGCTGCTCCTGATCAACGGGCTGGGGAGCGATCATCGGGAGTGGCTATACCAGCTCCCCGCGTTCGCGCGGCATTTCAGGGTGATCGCTTTCGACAACCGGGGCGCGGGAGAGAGCGAGGTTCCCCCGGGTCCGTACACCACGGCGGCGATGGCCGACGACGCGGCGGCGCTCCTGTCCCGCCTGGGGGTTACGCGGGCCCATGTCCTGGGGGTCTCCCTCGGGGGGATGATCGCCCAGGAGGCGGCGTTGCGCCATCCGGAACGGGTGGAGCGGCTGGTCCTCGCGTGCACCGGCCCCGGGGGGAGCGCCTCGGAACGCCCCTCGCCGGAAGCGCTCGCCGCCTTCGTCCGCTCCGCCGCGGGGAACCGGGAGGAGGAACTGCGGAGGACGATCCCCTACCTTTACACCGAGCGGTATTGCCGGGAGGATCCCGAGGAGATCGAGGCGTTCGTCCGGCGGAGGCTTTCCGTTCCCGTTTCGGCGGAAGGGCACGCGGCCCAGATGGCGGCCGCTATCGCCCATTCGGCGGGGGAGCGGCTCCGCGGCATCCGCGCGCCGACGCTGGTGATCGCGGGGGCGGCGGATCTCCTCGTGCCGCCCGGCAACTCGCGACGCATCGCCTGGCTCGTTCCGGGGGCGAAGCTCGTGCTGCTGCCCGGCGCCCCCCATCGGCTCTTCGCCGAGAACGCGGAGGCGTTCAACCGGGAGGTGCTGGCGTTCTTTGAAGCCACGGGACGTTGCGAAAGTTAGGGACGTTGTGAAAGTTAGGGGACCGAGAAAGTTAAGGGACGTTCTTAAACTTTTCAGTCAAGCGTCATTTAAAAAGTTTTAGAACGTCCCTAACTTTCACAACGTCCCTTAACTTTCTCGGTCCCCTAACTTTCCCCGGTCCCTTGACTTCAAAGAACGCCGGCCTCGCGCAGGTCCTTCTCGAATCGCGACGGGTCGAATCGGTCGCCCGAGACGATCTTCCCCTCGATGTCGAGGGTGGGGACCTTCCTCATTCCGTCGTTGAGCTTCATGACGATTTCGCCGGCCTCGGGGGTCTTTTCGATGTCGATCTCTTCGTAGGCGAGCCCCCTTTCGTCGAGGAACTTCTTGGCTGCCCTGCAGTCGCGGCACCAGGAGGTCGTGTATATGACAATCCGCTTTCCCATGACGCACCTCCTATTCCGGTCCATACACCTCGGCTGTGTGACTGCGCCCGCTCTCGCCCGGACATCCTGTCCGGGCTGCGCGGGCCGCCTCGGCAGCTTCCGCGGCCGTCCCTGGCCGCTCATCCTCCTGCGCGTCGGCGCTGCCTCGGAGCTCGAATCCACATTCATTCATCTGCCGGTTCCGGTTGGATACTCGCTCCCGTTGCGGTCCTGCCAAGTCCCTCTCCAGGACCGTCCCTATGGAGTCGGCGTCTCCTCCGCGGGGGGGATGATGATCTTCCGGCGTTCTTCTCCAACGGGCAGGGCGCGCTCTTCATGAAATTTGATGATGTGTTCGGCCGCGTGGAGCGGGTCGTCGGTGAGATAGAAAAAGTCGAGGTCCGACCGGGAGATGGTCCCCTCCGCCACCATCGTGCTTTCCATCCACCGGATAAGACCCTCCCAGTATTTCTTCCCCATCATCACCACGGGGAAGCGGCGGATCTTTCCGGTCTGGAGGAGGGTCAGGGCCTCGAAGAACTCGTCCAGCGTGCCGAACCCTCCCGGCATGATGATGTACCCCGAGGCGTACTTGACGAACATCACCTTTCGGGAGAAGAAGTGCCGGAAGATGAGCGACTTGTCCTGGAAGCGGTTCGACTGCTGCTCCATCGGGAGCTGGATGTTGAGGCCGATGGACAGCCCTTTTCCGCGCTTGGCGCCGCGGTTGGCCGCCTCCATGATGCCGGGGCCGCCGCCCGAGATGATGGCGTAACCCCGCCGCGAGAGGATCTCGGCCGTCTTCACCGTAGCTTTGTATGCCCAATCGTTCCGCTTGGTGCGCGCGCTCCCGAAGACGGAGACGGCGGGACCGATGCTGCGGAGCGCCTCGAACCCTTCCACGAACTCGCTCATGATGCGGAATACGCGCCACGTTTCGACTCCCGAGAATTCCTCCACGAAGCCTCCCGCCTAAGTGCTGCGTTTCATAATTACGCCTGCATTCGAGCGTCGCTGCTGGGGGCCTGTCCCCGGAAGGGTTTCGTCGCGAGACAAGGGAGACCCGCGGCGAGCCGGGCAAGCGCAGGAGCAAGCGCGGAGGCGTACTTTAAGTACGCCGCACAAGCGAGCGACGAGCACGCCCGACGCAGCCCGGGTATCGCTTGTCGCAGCAGAAAAGGCAGCCCTTTGGGCGACCGGCGCCTGCGGCTCGGTCTGCACCGCCAGCCCTTTGTCGGACTCCCTGCGCCCG
>JACRIV010000129.1 GCA_016220005.1 Deltaproteobacteria bacterium | reverse complement strand
GAACCCCACTTCGAAGTCCGAGTGCACGGCGGAGGAGGCCTATACGTGCTCGGGGGGGCGCGCCATCTTTGCAAGCGGCAGCCCGTTCCCGCCGGTCACCTACGACGGAAAGACCTTCGTGCCCGGGCAAGGCCACAACGCGTACATCTTCCCGGGCGTAGGCCTGGGGGTGATCGCCAGCGAAGCCAACCGTGTGACCGACGAGCTCTTCTTCGTGGCTGCGAAGACGCTGGCGACTCTTGTCACGGAAGACGATCTTTCGCAAGGCCGGATCTATCCCAGTCTGAAACGGATCCGGGAGGTTTCCGCCGCCATCGCCACAGCCGTCGCGAACCTGGCCTTCCTGCGCGGCCTGACAACGATGACCCGACCGGCCGATCTGCCCGCGCATGTCAGAGCGCAGATGTACGAGCCGACCTATAAGGAGGGACGATGAAGGTCGACCACCACAAGGCGTGGAGCCACAACCTGGACCAGGAGATGGAATTGAACGTGTACGGAGAAGCCGGAAAGCCCGTCCTGGTGTTTCCTACCAGGGGCGCCCCGTACTACGATTACGAGGGCTTCGGCATGGTGGAAGCGTGCCGGCCCTTCATCGACAAAGGCGGCATCCGGCTGTTCGCCGTGGACAGCGTGGATTTCCAGTCCTGGCTGAACGAAGGCATTCATCCGGCGGACCGGGCGCGGCGGCACAACCAATATGACCGATATATCGTCGACGAGGTCGTTCCCTTCATCCGGGAGCGCTGCGGCGACGACGGGATCCTGGTGCACGGGTGCAGCCTGGGGGCTTACCACTCGGTCAACTTCTACTTCCGCCACCCGGATCTCTTCGACAGCGCGATCGCCCTGAGCGGGCCGTACCATGCACGGTATTGCGTCGGCGACTACATGGACGAGAACGTCTACTACAACTTCCCGCTCACCTATCTTCCCAACCTTACCGATTCCTGGTATCTGGATCGATACCGCCGAGGGCGCATCGTCGTATGCGTGGGTCAGGGAGCCTGGGAAGAAACCTTCCTCGCGGACACGCTGGAGCTCAAGCGGATTCTCGAAGAGAAGCAGATCCCGGCCTGGATCGATATCTGGGGCCACGACGTGGCCCACGACTGGCCGTGGTGGAGGAAGATGATCCCCCACTTCCTCAAGGAGCTCGGTTATTGACCCTGTAAGGGGCGCGCACCCCCCCCCATGACTTTGGATAGGAGCGGCCATGATTGTCAACCATCACTGGTGGTGGAGCCCGAACCTGAGCCAGGAGATGGCTCTGAACGTATACGGAGAGGCGGGGAAGCCCGTCCTTGTGTTTCCCACCAGGGGCGGGAGATACTACGATTACGAGGGCTTCGGCATGGTGGAAGCGTGCAGGCCCTTCATCGACAAAGGCGGCATCCGGCTGTTCACCGTGGACAGCGTCGATTTCCAGTCCTGGCTGAACGAAGGCATTCCTCCGGCGGACCGGGGGCGGCGGCACAACCAATATGACCGGTATATCGTCGACGAGGTCGTTCCCTTCATCCGGGAGCGGTGCGGCGACGACGGGATCCTGCTGCACGGGTGCAGTCTGGGAGCGTACCACTCGGTCAACTTCTACCTGCGCCACCCGGATCTCTTCGATACCGCGATCGCTTTGAGCGGGCCATACCAGGCTCGGCATTGCATCGGCGACTACATGGATGAGAATGTATATTACAACTCGCCTCTCTCCTATATACCCAACCTCACCGATCCCTGGTACCTGGACCGGTACCGCCGCGGCCGCATCGTCGTCTGCGTGGGTCAGGGAGCCTGGGAAGAAACCTTCCTCGCGGACACGCGTGAACTCAAGCGAATCTTCGAAGAGAAGCAGATCCCGGCCCGGGTGGACATCTGGGGACATGACGTCGCCCACGACTGGCCGTGGTGGAGGAAGATGATCCGTCACTTCCTCGAGGAGCTCGGGTACTGAACAGAAAGGAGGAATCTCGTGTGTCCCCACCTTCACCTTCCGGACAAACGCGGGGTTGATCTGCTGCACGATCCGGTGTTGAACAAGGGCACGGCCTTCACGGAGGCGGAGCGCGATGCATTGGGCCTGCGCGGCCTTCTGCCGCCGCGCGTTTCCACGCAGGAGACGCAAGTGATGCGCGTACTGGAAAACGTCCGCCGCAAAACCACCGACATCGAGAAGTATATCTATCTGGTCTCTCTGCAGGACCGCAACGAGAACCTGTTCTACCGGGTGGTCATGGACAACCTCGACGAGATGATGCCCATCATCTACACCCCGACGGTCGGCCAGGGCTGTCAGGAATTCGGCCACATATTCCGCCGCCCGCGCGGGCTTTACCTTTCATTCAAGGACCGCGGGCGCGTCCGGAAGATTCTGCAGAACTGGCCGTTTCGCGATGTCCGCATCGTCGTCGTCACCGACGGCGAGCGCATCCTCGGACTCGGCGACCTCGGGGCGAACGGCATGGGGATTCCGGTGGGCAAGCTCTCTTTGTACACGGCCTGCGCGGGCATCCATCCCACGCAATGCCTGCCGGTCACCCTGGATGTCGGCACGAACAACGAGACGTTGCTCAAGGACCCGCTCTACATCGGGCTGCCGGAAAGGCGGTTGCGCGGCGCGGCGTACGACGAGCTGGTGGACGAATTCTTCACCGGCGTTCAGGAGATCTTTCCGAAGGCCTGCATCCAGCTCGAGGACTTCGGCAACACGAATGCCTTCCGGCTGTTGCATCATTACAGGAACCGCGCCTGCACGTTCGACGACGACATCCAGGGCACCGCGGGCGTTACGTTGGCGGGGCTGT
The DNA here is from genome assembly GCA_016220005.1 of Deltaproteobacteria bacterium. Lineage (GTDB taxonomy): Bacteria > Desulfobacterota > Deferrimicrobia > Deferrimicrobiales > Deferrimicrobiaceae > JACRIV01. The sequence goes on along the minus strand of JACRIV010000129.1, from coordinate 3,485 downwards.
ACGCTGCCCTGCGCATCACCGGCAATAAACTGACCGACCAGAAGTTCCTGTTTCTCGGCGCGGGCGAGGCCGGTATCGGCATCGGCGACCTGATCGTGACCGGGCTGAGGGCGGAGGGGATGCCGGAGGCCGAAGCCAAACTCAAGTGCTGGTTCGTGGACTCGAAGGGCCTCGTCGTCCAGAGCCGCACGGACCTTGTTGAGCACAAGCGGCCCTACGCGCACGACCATGCCCCCGTCGCCGATTTCCTGCAGGCGGTCGAATCCGTCGCGCCCACCGCCATCATCGGAGTCTCCGGCATGCCGCGCACGTTCACAAGGCCGGTCGTCGAGGCGATGGCGCGCCTGAACCGGCGCCCGATCATCTTCGCCCTCTCGAACCCCACTTCGAAGTCGGAGTGCACGGCAGAGGAGGCCTACATGTGGTCGGAGGGCCGTGCGGTCTTCGCGAGCGGCAGCCCGTTTCCGCCGGTCACGTACAAAGGCAAGACCTTCGTGTCCGGGCAAGGCAACAACGCGTACATCTTCCCCGGCGTGGGCCTGGGCGTGATCGCCAGCGAAGCCACTCGTGTGACCGACGAGTTCTTCTTCGTGGCTGCGAAAACGCTGGCGACTCTTGTCACGGAAGACGATCTTCCGCAAGGCCGGATCTATCCCAGTCTGAAACGGATCCGGGAGGTCTCCGCCGCCATCGCCACAGCCGTGTCGGACATCGCCTTCCGGCGCGGCCTGACAACGATGACCCGACCGGCCGATCTGCCCGCGCATATCAGAGCGCAGATGTACGAGCCGACCTATAAGGAGGGATGATGAAGGTCGACCACCACAAGGCGTGGAGCCCCAACCTGGACCAGGAGATGGATCTGAACGTATACGGAGAGGAGGGGAAGCCCGTCCTGGTGTTTCCCACCAGGGGCGGGAGATACTACGATTACGAGGGCTTCGGCATGGTGGAAGCGTGCAGGCCCTTCATCGACAAAGGCAGCATCCGGCTGTTCACCGTGGACAGCGTCGATTTCCAGTCCTGGCTGAACGAAGGCATTCCTCCGGCGGACCGGGCGCGGCGGCACAACCAATATGACCGGTATATCGTCGACGAGGTCGTCCCCTTCATCCGGGAGCGGTGCGGCGATGGCGGGATCATGCTGCACGGGTGCAGTCTGGGAGCGTACCACTCGGTCAACTTCTACCTGCGCCACCCGGATCTCTTCGATACCGCGATCGCCCTGAGCGGGCCTTACCATGCCCGGTATTGCGTCGGCGACTACATGGATGAGAATGTATATTACAACTCGCCTCTCTCCTATCTTCCCCACCTCACCGATCCCTGGTACCTGGACCGGTACCGCCGGGGGCGCATCGTCGTCTGCGTGGGTCAGGGAGCCTGGGAAGAAACATTCCTCGCGGACACCCGTGAACTCAAGCGAATCTTCGAAGAGAAGCAGATCCCGGCGTGGGTGGATATCTGGGGCCATGACGTCGCCCACGACTGGCCGTGGTGGAGAAAAATGACGCCCCACTTCCTCAAGGAACTCGGGTATTGACCGGAGTAAGGGCAATGCCTCCGATCCTCGCGAGGGAGCGTGACGTGTCCCGGCAATTGCGGATCAACCGTGTTGCCATGGCGGATCGGACAGACCGAAAGGAGAGGAGCAATGCCGACTTACGTCAGCCTGATCAACTGGACGGAACAGGGTCTCAAGAACGTGAAGCAGTCGACCAACCGGGCCAAGGCGTTCCGGGACATGGCTGAGAAGTTGAAGGTGAAGGTCAGGGAGATCCACTGGACCATGGGACGGTACGACGTCGTCGTAGTCATGGAGGCCATGGACGACAGAGCCGTCAGTCGGCTAATGCTGGGCCTGGCCGCCCTGGGGAACGTCAGGACAGAGACCCTCAAGGCCTGTTCGGCCGAGGAGATGAGCCAGATCCTCGATGGGATTCCTTAAGACGGCGTGAAGAGGTGCGACGGATCCGCTATCGCAAGAGGAGGGCCGGCAGGCGTAGCGACTTAAAGCAATACCTGACCTGCCGGGGATGCGGCGCGCCACCGGCGCATCGGTGGTAACGCGTCAGCGCGCATGTTTGCGCCTCGGGAGTCCGCTCCGGATTGAGGGTGTCCAAGAAGGGCTCCCTCTCCCGTGCGGTCCCGCGGTGGGGGCCGGGATAGGCTCCCCGTAGCGAAGCCGCTGGGCTCCCTGGTCGGGAACATGGGGGCACCCATCCAGGAATGAATGCTCCCTCAAAGACCGACCGGGCCTCAACGCGGAGGAGAGACGTGTCGCTCACAACGTTGAAGCGGAAGCTCATCGGGACTCCCCTGAGGACGGCTGAGGCACCGCACCAGCGGCTGTCAAAGTTTGCCGCGTTGGCTGTCTTTTCGTCCGACGCCCTCTCCTCGGTCGCCTACGCGACCGAGGAGATCTTGCTCGTCCTGGTCCTGGCTGGCTCGGCAGGGCTTCCTTGGTCCTGGCCCGTTTCCATCGGCATTGCGGTCCTGCTCCTGATCGTGACGACGTCGTACCGCCAGACCATCCACGCCTACCCATCCGGCGGGGGGGCGTATCTCGTGGTGAAAGAGAATATCGGTATCCTCCCGGCTTTGATCGCTGCTGCGGCCCTCCTCATCGATTATGTCCTGACGGTGGCGGTGAGCGTGGCCGCCGGCGTAGCGGCGATCACCTCGGCATTCCCGAACCTTCACGCCCACCGGGTGGGTCTGGGCATTCTCTTCATCGGTCTGATCACGCTTGCAAACCTTCGCGGGGTCAAGGAATCAGGGAGGATCTTTGCCGTCCCGACCTACATGTTCATCACCGCGTTGGCCCTCATGATCGGGATCGGGCTGGCCAAGCAGTACTTCTCCGGAAGCCCGGCGGCGACTCCGCAGGTCGCCGTCTCCGCACAGCAACTGAGCGTGTTCCTTCTTCTTCGGGCCTTTGCCTCCGGCTGCACCGCTCTCACCGGGGTGGAGGCGATCTCGGACGGGGTCACGGCGTTCAGGTATCCGGAGGATAGGAACGCCAGCGTGACCCTTGGATGGATGGCGGGCATCCTGCTCACCCTCTTTCTGGGTATCACGTTCCTGTCGCTTCAGTGCGGCGTGGTCCCGCGGCCCGGAGAAACGCTGGTGTCGCAACTTGCGCGGAACGTCTTCGGGACGGGTCTCTTCTACTATCTCATCCAGGCCGCTACCGCCATGATCCTGATCCTCGCGGCCAACACGAGCTACGCCGATTTCCCTCGCCTGGCCTCGATCCTCGCCCGCGACCGGTTCCTGCCCCAGCAGTTCACGAGCCGGGGAGACCGCCTGGTCTTCTCGAACGGGATCATCGGCCTGGGCCTCTTAGCTTCCGCCCTGATCTGGCTCTTCAGGTGCGAGACGCACGCCCTGATCCCGCTCTATGCCGTCGGGGTCTTCGTCTCCTTTACGCTCTCCCAGGCCGGAATGGTGCGACGCTCGCTGTCCCTCCGCAGGTCGGGCTG
>JACRIV010000130.1 GCA_016220005.1 Deltaproteobacteria bacterium | reverse complement strand
TCCCACGGTTCGTGATCGTGTGGTTCAGCAGGCGGCAAGGCTCGTCATGGAGCCGGTGTTCGAGGCCAGTTTCCGGGACTGCTCCTTCGGATTCCGCCCGAGGCGGAATGCGGGTCAGGCGGTGGCTGCGGTGAAGGCCGCGCTGGTTACGGGATGGTGGGTCGTGGACGCGGACATCAAGAGCTTCTTCGACTTCATCGATCATGACCAACTGCTTCGCCTGGTGCAGCGCCGCGTCAGCGACCGGCGGGTGCTCAAGCTTGTCCGTCAGTGGCTCTGCGCGGGAGTGGAGGAAGAAGGGAAATGGCAGCCCACCTCGCAAGGGACGCCGCAGGGCGGCGTGATCAGTCCGCTGCTGGCCAACATCTATCTGCACGTTCTGGACAGCCTGTGGCAGCATCGGCATGCGGGAGTGGGTCGGCTCTATCGGTACGCCGATGATTTCATGGTCGTCTGCCGCCGGAAGGAAGAGGCGGAACAGTCGAAGCGGATCATCGGGGGAATCCTTAAGAGGCTGAAGCTTTCCCTTCATCCGGACAAGACACGCGTGGTCTCGATGAAGGAAGAGGGTTTCGACTTCCTGGGGTTTCACTTCCGCAAGAAGCCGTCGAAGCGCACCGGATGTCTGGCTCCGTACGCATGGCCGGGAGCAAAGGCCATGCGGACCGTTCGGGCCAAGGTCCGGGAACAGACCGAGCGGAGGAGGCTCCGGGTGGAGCTGCCGAAGCTGGTAGAAGGCCTGAACCGGGTGATCCGGGGATGGCGCAACTACTTCCGAGTGGGGAACTCCACGAAGAAGCTCGCGGACTTGGACCGGTACGTGAGGCTTCGCCTGTGGAAGTTCCTTAAAGGACGGCAAGGGGCGCGGGGAAAGCTGACGCCGATGGGGTTTACGGCGTGGCTGCGGCAAAGCGGGGTGACGTACTTCTATCCACCGGGGCGAGGTCGGAATACGGCCTTGCATGCCGCATGGTGAAGGTTGTCGGAAAGCCGTATGAGGGAAAACCTCACGTACGGTTTGATGCGGCAGGGGGTGGAAACCAGGATGGAATCTTCATCTCAGGCGCCACCCCTTGACCCTACGAGCTGACGGTTCCTTCGCGTTCACGCTTTTATTATTGCTCGCGGGTTAAAAGCGTGCCCGCTCGGCCCGCAGCTTAAGCACGGCGCTGGGCTGACTGCAGCGACGTGTTGACACATGGTATGAATAGGATCATACTGCGAGTATGAAAGCAGCGGTATCCATTCCGGACAAAATATTTCGGTCCGCGGATTCCCTGGCGAAGCGTCTCGGCATGTCGCGAAGTCAACTGTACGCGACCGCACTTGCCGATTTTCTGTCGCGCCGGCAAAGCCAACAGGTGAAGGAGCGCCTCGACGCAATATACGGTGAGGAGGAATCCGCGCTGGATCCAAACCTTATCAGGCTTCAGATCAAATCATTGCCGCCCGAGGAGTGGTAATGGGGCGAGGCGCGGTGTGGTGGGCGGAGCTCCCCGATCCCGTCGCCTCGGAACCTGGCTTTCGGCGGCCCGTAGTTATCATTCAATCGAATGCATTCAACCGGAGTCGCATTCGAACTGTTGTTGTTGTCCTTCTCACCTCGAATCTTCGTCTTGCGGACGCTCCGGGCAATGTTTTAATTACCGCAGCCGATTCCAGCCTTCCCAAAGATTCCGTGGCCAACGTATCGCAGGTCATCACGGTTGACAAAGGCTTTCTCTCCAAACGGTCCGGGCGGTTGCCGTCTCGGGTGATGAAGGCACTCGATGATGGGCTGCGGCTGGTTTTGTCTCTATAAATTTACAGCAGCCCAACTACCGGCTGAAGCTGACGGCTCCCCCTTTCTCGCTGAGCGCCCGCAGCTTAACTGGAGCGTTGGGCAGGCATATTGAAATCCACGATGACCGTTGACATCGAGGACGAAAAGGGAGTATATTGGTAGTATGAAAGTGAAGACTTCTATCACACTGGCGGAAGACTTGCTGAAGGTCATCGACGAGCAGTCAGGACCGCACAAGAGCCGCTCTGATTTCATCGAGAAGGCGGTGAGGGCGTATGTGGCTCAGGTCATGCGAGACCAACAGAACGCCCGAGATTTGGAGATCATCAATCGCCAGGCAGACCGCCTGAATCAGGAGGCAAAGGATGTGCTGACCTATCAGGTGATTCCGTGAAGCGCGGTGAGCTATACCGCGTTCCCAATCCCACCGCAAAAGATCCCAAAAAATCCCGCGTGTTTGTTGTAGTGAGCAGGCAAATCCTTCTCGACTCTCGTTTTTCCACCGTTATCTGCGCTCCCGTCTATTCTTCCCATCACGGCTTGTCGACCCAGGTCGCCATTGGAACGGAAGAGGGCCTCAAGCACGAAAGCAGTATTCACTGCGACGAACTTGTCAGTTTACCGAAGTCGGTGTTGACGAATTACGTCGGCACGCTACCCTTCAAGAAGGTACAAGAATTTAACAAGGCTCTTGGTATCGCCTTGGATATACCAGAAATCGTTTAATGCTGCCCAACCACCGGGGCTGAAGCTGACGGCTCGCCTCTTTCTCGCTGAGCGCCCGCAGCTGAAGCGGCGCGCACGCCATAATATTGACGGCTCTTCAGGGTTTGTAGTGAGTTGACCCCGTTTTCGGGGTGACCGACGCCGGTTTGTTTGTCGCTCTTTTCCATCTGTTGGATAACGGCCGCCGAGGCGCTTCGGGACATCGTTTGTCCGAGAGAGAGCGCCGCGGAGGGGGCCGATGCAAGATCGCGAACTGTACGCCCGGATTCTGGGGATCACCGATCCGTGGCGCGTGGAGCGAGTCGAGCTGAAGTTGGAGATCTCCATCCCCGAAATCTGCTCCAGCTTTGGCTCGTGGGTCGGCTTGACCCGATTCCGGATCCGAATTACCGTCTTCATGAAGCGGCTCCTTCCGTGTGTGGAATAGGAGGCTTGGGCGCCTTCCTTACTTCTCCACACCAGGGGCCGCTTCGTCAAACTTCAACTAATTTTGGCACTCCGCCTCCCCCATCTCGGCCAACCGTTTCGCCAGGCGCTCCTTGCCCCTGACCGTGTGGGCGCTTCCCAACCGGCCTTTACCGACCCCGATCCGCCGTCGATGGCCGCAAGCTGCATGGTTTCCTTGTGGACGTCCATTCCGACCCAGGTGATAGAATCGTGCATGACCGGTCCCTCCTGTATTGTGGCTCTGCATCAGCATCACGAATCCATCCGAAGATACGAACCTCCCCTATTTCGGAGGGAAGGCGATGTTAGAGCGTGCTGTCAAAGACTCTGGGATTTCCTATGCCATCTTGCGACCGACAGTTCTCTTCGGTCAGGAAGACATCCTTATCAATAACATCGCCTGGATACTCCGACGCTTTCCATTGTTTGGAGTGTTCGGAGACGGAGCGTATAAGCTTCAACCAATCTACGTCGATGACCTGGCCGCGCTCGCTGTTGAGGAAGGGAAGCGTAATGAGAACGTCGTGGTCGACGCGATCGGGCCCGAAACCTTTACCTACAGGGAACTTGTCGATGCCATTGGGCGCGCAATCGCTAAACCAAGACCAGTCGTTCACATTCCTCCGCAGCTCGGATTGATGATTGGTCGTCTCTTGGGCTCGGTAGTTGGCGATGTCATCATAACAAGGGAGGAGATCCAGGGTCTCATGGAAAATCGACTCTGCACGAAATCTCCCCCTGTAGGAACAACTCGACTGACAAGCTGGATGGCGGAACATGCAAAAGAGCTAGGCAGACGGTACTCAAGCGAGTTGGCTCGTAGACGAGACCGGAAGTTAAGCTATGAGACTTTGCGAACAAAGTAACAGATCTTTATTGGTACACCCCGATCGCATCGATGTTCCCGCCTCCACCATCAATACTATCGATCAGTTGTTGCGTTTCGGGACCAGATGATCGTGACGGGCGACCTTGACATCGATCCTTCCGTGCGTGGGGAAAAAACTTTTGGTTTCATGTGACGAACCTATGGGGCATCGGTGATGCCCTCGAAAGAGATGGTTGTGAATGCCTTGCTGGAGGCTGGGAGAGACGCCCGCTGAAGTTGCCCGATGCTGTGCAAAGAAGCCTTCCGTGTACGGAGGCCATCTAATCCATAAATTTCGGAGGACGTCATGCCAAACGAGGCCATCATTGAAAATTTCAAGGCCGGCTTGCGGGGCGAACTCCTCCGACCCGGCGACGAAGGTTACGAAGCCGCTCGCAAGGTATACAACGGCATGATCGACAGGCGCCCCAGCCTGATCGCCCGATGTGCGAACGTGGCGGATGTCATCGCGTCCGTCCGTTTCGCCGGGGAGACGGGCATGCTCACGTCCATACGGGGAGGGGGCCACAACGCGGGGGGGTTGGGGATTTGCGACGATGGGCTGGTGATCGACCTTTCGCCGATGAGGGGGGTCCGCGTGGATCCCCGGGCCCGAACGGCCCGCGTCGAGGGCGGCTGCAAGTGGGGCGACGTGGACCACGCCACCCATGCATTCGGACTTGCAACGCCCGCCGGCATCATCTCGACCACGGGCGTCGGCGGCCTCACCCTGGGCGGCGGGCTTGGGCACCTGACGTGGAAGTGCGGCCTGACCATCGACAACCTGCTGGCCGCGGATGTGGTGCTGGCGGACGGACGGTTCGTGACGGCGAGCGCCGACGAGGACGAGGACCTTTTCTGGGCGATCCGCGGGGGAGGAGGGAACTTCGGCGTCGTCTGGTGCTATACCGGCAAGCCGGAGCGGCTGGATGAAACCTTGAAGCCCATGCGCGGTTTCGCGACTCCGGCCTTCGAGTTTATCGGCCCCATGCCGTACCCGGCGCTCCAGAGCTTTTTCGACCCCCTGTATCCACCGGGCCCGCAGTGGTATTGGAAGGCGGACTTCGTCAAGAAGCTTTCCGACGAGGCCATCGGCTTGCACGTCAAGCACGGCTCGGCGGTTCCGACTCCGCATTCGGCGATGCATCTCTATCCGGTCAACGGCGCGGCGCACCGGGCGGGAAGCAACGCCACGGCGTGGAGCTACCGAGATGCCACGTGGGCCGAGGTGATCGTCGGCGTCGATCCGGACCCCGGGACCAGGGACCGGATCACCGGGTGGGCGAAAGCGTACTGGGAAGCGCTGCATCCCCACTCGGAGGGCGGCGCGTACGTGAATTTCATGATGCACGACGAGGGGCAGGATCGGGTCGAGGCGACCTACCGGGACAATTACCAACGGCTCATCGCCGTCAAGAGCAAGTACGATCCGGCCAACTTCTTCCGCGTGAATCAGAACATTCGACCCGCCGCGTGACGGACGGAGCGCATGTGACGGTTGCCGGCGACAAAGGTAAGGTGACGCCGTCGATCGGCCCCGGGCGCATCCGCAGGACGGGCGGACGGACGTAAGCCGGAAGAACGGATGTCGAAAAAACTGAAAATCGCCCTCCTCGCGGCCGGCGGGCTCGTTGCCTTGCTCGTCCTCCTGATGACGGCGATACTCCTCTTCGTGGACGTGAACGCGTACAAGCCCCGGCTGGAGGCGGCCGCCTCCGATGCCCTGGGGATGGAGGTGCGAGTCGGCGGCAGGCTGGGGATCGGCTTCTTCCCTGGCTTCCATGTTGCGCTGGATAACGTGCGCATCCGGAACCGGGGGACGGACCTTGTCTCCGCCGCGAAGGCCGCCGTCGGGATCGAGCTCCTTCCCCTCCTGCACAAGGAAGTCCGGATCGGAAGGATCGGGCTTGCGAGCCCCAGGATCTTTATCGAGCGGGACCGCGGCGGAAGGTTCAATTTCGAGAAGGCGGAAGAAAAGGAAAAGAAGCCGGGCGAGGAGGCCGAAGGGATGCTCCCTTCCCTGGACGTGGGGAAGGTCTCCCTCTCGGACGGCTCCCTTCTCTACATGGATAAAAAAACCGGGGGAGGGATCGAGGCCGGGGGCTTCGACCTGGACGTGAGCCGCCTGCGGCTCCCCGGAGGGAAGAGCTCGGACCTCCTGAAAAACCTTTCCTTCTCGGCGAAGTTCGCCTGCAAGGAATTCCGGACGAAGGACCTCGACGTGTCCGACCTGAACCTCTCCGTCGTCGGAAAGGACGGCGTCCTCGATGTCAAGCCGGTTACGATGCGGATCTTCGGAGGGCAGGGGTCGGGGAGCATCCGGGCGGACCTTTCGGGCCCCGTTCCGATCTACCACGTCCACTATTCCCTGCCGAAATTCCGCTTCGAGGAGTTCCTCAAGTCCCTGTCGCCGAAGAAGACGGCGGAAGGACCGATGGACTTCTCCGCGAACCTGTCGATGCGGGGGAAGACCGCGAAGGAGATGACGCGGACCGCGGACGGCGAGGTCTCCCTGCGGGGCGAGAACCTCACGTTTGACGGAATCGACCTCGACCGCGTGCTCTCCCGGTACGAATCCAGCCAGAGCTTCAACCTCGTCGACGTCGGCGCGTTCTTCTTCGCCGGCCCGATCGGCCCCGCGCTCACGAAAGGGTACGGCTTCGCGAGCATCTTTCAGAGGACAGGGGGCCGGAGCAGGATCCGGAAGCTCGTCTCCGACTGGAAGGTGGAACGCGGCGTGGCGCACGCGAAGGACGTGGCGATGGCGACGCACGAAAACCGGATCGCCCTCAAGGGAAGGCTCGATTTCGCGAACGAACGGTTTGACGACGTGACCGTGGCGCTGATCGACGGGAAGGGGTGCGCCAGGGTCCGCCAGAAGATCCGCGGTTCCTTCGGGAAACCGAAAGTGGAGGAGGTGAGCGTGCTCCGGTCTCTCGCGGGTCCGGCGCTCAAGCTTTTCAGGCAGACGAGGGATCTCTTTCCGGGAGGGCAGTGCGAACCGTTCTACGCCGGCTCGGTGGCGCCGCCGAAATAAGGGCGGTTCAGCGATGCCTCAACCGATGGCCCCTATCTCGCCCGACCTGCTGCGTTACGGGTGAATCAGCGTGTTCGCCTGGCGATAGGCCTCGACGAGGGTCGAGGCCGACAGGTCGGTGTGCCAGTGTCCGGTGATCCGGGCGATCCCCCACAGGAAGAAGATCGTCCCCAGCCCCACCACGGGGATGTAGTAGGGGGACCACGAGGCCGTCCCCTTCTGCGTGACGGTCAGGCAGTCCTTGACCGGGCAGGCGGCGACGCAGGACATGCAGCCGGTGCATTCCGGGGTCCACACAGCGTTCTTCTTGTGGACGGCGATCTCCACCGGGCACGCGCGGGTGCACGCCTTGCAGTCGGTGCACGTGTCCTTGTCCCGCACGACCCGCTGGGGCGACATCCAGCTCACCAGGCCCAGCAGCGCCCCGTACGGGCACAGGTACCGGCACCAGAAGTGCTTGACGACGATCGACAGCGCGGCCAGGACGATCAGGGTGATCGCGGCGGTCCGGGAGATCTCCGTGAAGAAGAGGAGCATCTTCGCGTCGGCGGCGTGGTTGTAGGTCGAGGTCATGAACTTGTAGATCGCCACCTTGTCCATGCCGAGGACGATCGCCCAGAAGAAGAAGGCGAAGAGCAGGTATTTGAGAGAAGAGAGCGCCAAGTCCGCCCCGTCGTTCACCACGGTCGGTTTCTTCCGCCGCTTCCATAGCGTCTTCTTGCCGACCCATTCCAGGGCGCGGGAGATCCCGCCCACCGGGCAAACCCACGAGCAGAAGACCTTCCGGGCGAGGAAGGAAGAGAGGATCGCCGCGATCAGGATGGTCAGGCCCGCGGGGTGCACCTCGTCATAGTTGCCGGTGACGAGAAGCCGCTTCAGCCCCATCAGGGCGCTGATCGGCAGGAACCCTTCCACCGCAGGGGGACGGTGTGCGGTGACCGGCCCGCCCGAGATCGCCTGCTTGTAGAAGGCGTGGAACTCGATTCCTGCAAGGAGGAAGAAGACGACGTAGGCGCCCTGCACCACCCAACGGAGCATCGGCAGGAGCTTGTAAGGGTTGCGCCACTTGGCGGGTTCGGGCATCGTTCCAATGTATCATCCCTCTTCCCGCGTTCCTTGACCTGCCTCAAGCCGCGAAAGTACACTGGAAACGGAATCCCTGCAGACGACGGGAGAGGAATATGACCCTGATCGGGGAAGTGTTCGTCGCGGACGTTCTCGGGAAGGCGGTCCTCGACCCTTTGGGCGAGGAGATCGGCCGACTGCGCGACATCGCCGTGGAGGGGGGCGCGCCGTTCCCCCGGGCCGCGGGGCTCGTCCTCGAAAAGAAAAAGAAGACCTACTTCCTTCCCTGGGACGACCTGAACATCTTCAACCGGCGGATCATCTCCTCCCGCAAGCGGGAGACCGAGCTGAGCGAGTTCGAGCCTCCCCACGAAATGCTCCTGATCGGGCGGGACCTCCTCGACAAGCAGATCGTCGACATCAACGGAGCCAAGGTCGTCCGGGTCAACGACGTCAAGCTGACGGAGGAGGGCGGTGCGGCCTGCGTCACGGACGTGGACGTGGGGGTGCGCGGGATCCTGCGGCGGCTGGGGGTGGAGCGCCGGGGTGACGCCTTCTTCCACGCGATCCGCCACCCGCTGCGTCACCAGCTCATCTCCTGGGAGTTCATCCAGCCCCTGGAGACCAAGCTCGACCGGCTGACCCTTTCCGTGTCGCGGGAGGCGCTCGCCCAGATCCACCCGGCGGACATCGCCCAGATCCTCAGCGGGATGTCCCCCGACGAGCGGAAGGGGTTCTTCGAGAAGCTCGACCTGGAGACCGCGGCCGAGGCGCTCCACGAGCTTACGCCGGAGGTGCAGGCGGACATCATCACGGACATGGACAAGGAGCAGGCGGCCGACGTCATCGAGCGGATGCCGCCGGACGAGGCGGCCGACGTCATCGCGGACCTGCCCGCGGAGAAGGCGCAGGAGCTTCTCGGCCTGATGGAGAAGGAGGAGGCCGAGGACATCCACGAGCTGCTCGCGCACGAGGAGGACACCGCAGGCGGCCTGATGATCAACGAGTACCTGGCGTACCCTCCGGGGATCACGGTCGGGGAGGCGATGGAGCGGTTCCGGAAGGACGCCGCCGAGATCGAGGCCTTCTACTATATATATGTGATCGAGGAGGAGAAGCTCCTGGGAGCATTGGGTGTGCGGGACCTGATCCTCGGAGACCCCTCGCAGTTCATCAGCGACGCCATGCACAAGAAGCTCATCACCGTCCACGCGGACGCGAGCCAGGAAACGGTCGCGGAGCTGATCTCGAAGTACAACCTCCTTGCGCTGCCGGTGGTGGACGAGGAGAACTGCCTCCTGGGCGTCGTCACCGTCGACGACGTGGTCGACCTGCTGCTGCCCCCCGCCTCCCGGCGCAAGCGCCGCAAGATGTAAGCACGGGGACGTTCTTGAGGTAAGTTTAGGGACGTTCTTCAACTTTAACGCCACGTTACTGAAAAGTTTAAGAACGTCCCTAAGCTTTTTTCTACAGCCCGAGCAGGACGGGCAGGCCCGGGAAAAGGGTGAGGATCACGAGGATGGCGGTGAGGACGATCATGACGGCCGTGGTCGCCCACGCGACGCCGTTCAAGCCCCTCGAGTTGACGTAGTCCCCCATAAGCGTACGGTCGTTGATCAGCTTCAACATGAAGATCAGGACGAACGGCAGCAGGATCCCGTTGGCGACCTGGGAGAGGTACATGATGAGGATGAGCGGGGCCTTGGGGTACAGCACGAAGGTCGCCCCCGTCACGATAAGCCCCGTGTACAACCAGAAAAAGTGCGGCGCGGTCCGGAAGTCCTTGTCGATGCCGGACTCCCACCCCATCCCTTCGCATAGCGAGTAAGCCGTCGACAGCGGGAGGATCGACGCGGCGAACAGGGAGGCGTTGGCCAGGCCGATTGCGAAGAGGATCGAGGCGTATTTCCCCGCGAGGGGGGAGAGGGCCAGGGCGGCGTCCTTGGCGTCCTCGATCCGGACGCCCGCGGCGAACAGGGTCGCCCCGCAGGCAACGATGATGGAAAGGGCGACGACGTCCGTGACGATGCAGCCCATGACCACGTCCGCCCGCTCGTACCTGTAGTCTTCCACCTGGATGTTCTTCTCCACCACGGCCGACTGGAGGTAGAACTGCATCCACGGGGCGATCGTCGTCCCCACCATCCCGATGAGCAGCGTGACGTAGGCCCCGTCCACATCGAGATGCGGGGTCACCAGCTCCCGCGCGACCTTTCCCCAGGGCGGGTGCCCCAGCCAGGCCGACACCGCGTAGGTGAAATAGACGGTGGAGGCGATCAGGAAGATCTTCTCGACGACACGGTAGGTCCCCTTGACGACAAGGAACCACACGGCAACGGCCCCGATCGGCACGGAGACGTACTTGCTGATCCCGAAGATCTCCAGCGCGGCCGCCCAACCGGCGAACTCCGCCACGATATTGCCGAAGTTCGCCACGAGGAGCGCCGTGAGGAGGAAGAACGTGGGCCGGACGCCGAACTTCTCCCGGATCAGGTCCGCCAGGGTCTTCCCGGTGACCACCCCCATCCGCGCCACCATCTCCTGGACGACGATGAGGGCGACCGTGATCGGGATCAACGTCCACAGCAGCGCGTAGCCGAAGTGGGCCCCGGCGATCGAGTAGGTGGCGATTCCGCCGGCGTCGTTGTCCACCGACGCGGTGATGATCCCGGGGCCGAGGACCGCCAGGAAGGCGAGGATCTTTTTCTTGTCGGGCCGCCGGAACCGCAACGGGAGGATCCCCCTTTTCCCCCGGGATAATCTGTCAAAAATACCATACCCATCGCGGGGCTGGCCAAGCAAAAGGCACTTGCCCATCCCTGGGCTCGGACGAAACGGGGGCCGGCGCAACCGGGTACTTAGTGGGAGTGGTCGGGCAGGTCGTCGTGGTTATGGGAAGCGACTTTGTGGCTGGCGATCCCCGACGCATCGACGGGATCGACATGGATCGTCGCGTCGGTCAGGTAGGGCAGGCGGTGCATCAGCCGGTGGCGCGCCTCCGTGGCGATCGAATGGCCCTCGGACACCGGCAGGCTGCCGTCGATCGCGAGGTTGACCTCTCCGTACATCCGGTGTCCCGACCACCGGACGCGCACCTCGGTCACCTCCTTCACCCCGGGAGCGCCGCCGGCCGCCTCCCGGATTTCGCTTACCGTCTCGGGATCGGTCCCATCCAACAGGCGCAGGAACACCTCCCTCCCGGTGCCCCACACGATCTTGAGGATTGCGGCGCTGATAAGCAGACCGACGAGCGGATCGGCGGCGGGATATCCCAGGGAGACCCCCGCGGCGCCGAGCAGGACCGCAAGGCTCGTCAGGCCGTCCACCCGGGCGTGGCGCCCGTCGGCCACGAGCGCAGCGCTCCCGATCTCCTTCCCCACGCGGATCCGGTAACGGGCCACGGCCTCGTTTCCGAGGGACCCCGCAAACGCTGCCGCCGCCACCGCGCCGAGCGCGGAGACCGGGACGGGCGCCGCGAAGCGGCGGATCGATTCGGCCCCCGCCGCAACCGCGCTCAAGAGAATAAGGACCACGATGATGACGCCGGCCAGGTCCTCCACGCGGCCGTACCCGTACGTGAATCGCTGGTCGGGCCGGCGCCGGGCGAACCGGAAGGCTATCCAGAGGGGGAGGGCGGTGGAGGCGTCCGCCGCATTGTGGACGGTGTCCGCCAGCAGGGCGACGCTTCCGCTGTACCAGGCGACGGCGGCCTGCACGACCGCGGTCAGGCAAAGGACCGCGAACGACCGGAGGACGGCCTGCGTCGCCCGTCTCGACGTCGTGACGACGGGATCCGCGGCCGAGAGGAAATGGGTGTGAACATGCGCGCGCATGCCCCTTAGATTCCCCGGCGAAGGCACTCAGTTCGTTTGCCGGAACCCTTGCGCCGCGAGACTGGCGGAGAGCGCCTCCCCGTGGGCGCGGTCGCGGGTCTCGAGGAGGAGGACGACGGCGGAATACCCCGGGGGACAGTCGGGCGGAAGCCGGTCGTGCTCGATGCTCACCACGTTGGACCGCGCGCAAGCGACGGCGGCGAGCAGCGCGGCGAGCGAGCCGGGACGGTCCGTCACCAGGAATCGCAGGCGGATCAGCCGGCCGGAGCGGAACAGCCCCCGCTCGGTGATCTGGGCGAGGAAGTTGACGTCGATGTTCCCGCCCGAGAGGACCAGGACGGCCGGGAACTTTTTCGGGGGGCGCTTGTAGAGCAGGGCCGCCAGCGGGGCGGCGCCCGCCCCCTCCAGGGTCGTTTTCATCTCCTCGAGGGCGTAGAGGATCGCCGCCGCGATCTCCTCTTCGTCGACGGTGACGGCGTCGTCCACGTAGCGCTTCGCCGCCTCGAAGGTGCGCTCGCTCATGCACGAGACCGCTATGCCGTCGGCGATCGTGTGCACCTCCGGGGAGGCCACGGGCTTGCCGTTCCGCAGCGACGGGACCAGGGAAGAGGCGCCGGCGGCCTGCACCGCCACGATTTCCACCGAGGGATCCTTCTCCTTCACGGCCGCCCCGATGCCGGCCAGCAACCCGCCGCCTCCCACGGGGACGTAGAGGGTGCCGGGAGGCCCACTCCCCTCGACGATCTCCAGCCCGAGCGTGCCCTGGCCGGCGATCACCATCGAGTCGTCGAAGGGATGGACGACGGTGAGACCCGACTCCCCGGCGAGAGCGAGAGCATGTCGGGAAGCCTCCTCGAAAGTCTCCCCCTGGAGGATGATCCGGGTATTCCCGCCGCCCTCCCGCTCCGCCGCCGCGGCCTTCGAAACGGGGGCCCAGACGGGCATGACCAGGGTGGCGGGGATCCCCGCGGCGCGCGCCGCCCGGGCGACGCCGCGGGCGTGGTTCCCGGCGCTGGCGGCGATCACGCCTCGAACGTCGGAGGGATCGAGGGAGAGGATCTTGTTCGCGGCGCCCCGGATCTTGAACGATCCCGAGACCTGGAGGTTCTCGAGCTTGGAGAGAATCCGCCCTCCGAACCGGTCCGACAGGGGATCCTCTTCAACAAGGGGAGTGGAGTACGCCAGCCTGTAAACCCGCTCCCGCGCCGCCAGCACGTCCTTCCGTCCGAAGTCCATGCGCCCCTCCCGGAATCGGTTTTCCCCCGGATGCGAAACGGCACCTCCAGTTTATAAGGAAAACTCCGAATTGCGCGAGGAGATCCGCAGGCTCAAGGGACGGGAGTAGGGCCGGCAGCGTCGTCCTTGTCCTGGATGTATCTCGCACCGGTTGCGAGCGCCCTTTCCGCCCGGCCCAGTTCGTAACCGAGATAGGCGGCGTGGTCGAGCCGCGACAGGAGCCCCCGCCCGACCGCGGCGAGGTACAGGTCCCGCGCCCGTTTCCCTTCGGAAACGGCGGTAATCCGGTGCTCCGTCGTGTAATGCTCCAGCCGCAACATTCTGCGCTCCGGAAGGACGTCGATCACGAAATACCCGGTCGGGTCCATCGGGGGGTTGGGAAGACGGTCGACGGTCTCGGGCCGGATCGGCCCGGCGGGAGGGATTCCCGTGGAAATAGCGGGAATGGGCTCCCGCCGCAGGCAGGCCAGCCGAGCGATCTCCGCGGGGCGCTTCTCCCCGATCCTTTGAATCAGCTCCACCCGGCTGCGGAACGCCGCGACCTCTTCCACGGTCAGGTTGACCAGCCGGGCGCGCTTGCCCGGGGAGCCGATGACCCGCATTTCGCCGTCCACCCCGTTGTCGGCAAGGGCCGCAACGGTCTCCCCTGCACGGTGGCCCGCCGAATCGGCCCCGCAGAGAACGAGCCGGGTGATCCGGGAATTGGCGGTAACGTTGCGGACGAGCCGCTCAACGCCCAAGTTCTCCGTCCGGAGCATCCCGAGGATGGCCAAATCCGGGAGCGGTTCATCGAGAAGGGACTCGAACAGTTCCTCGTCGGCAAGCGTGCAGACGGCGACCGATCCCGTCGGGTGGATCACCCGGTAGTCCCCGGGAAGAGGGGGCCAGGCGGAAGGGGGACCCTCCGCGGCGCAACACGCCGCAGCCTTTGTCTGGAAGAGGTCATTGACGGCGTTGAACGGTTCCACGGGAAGGCAGGGGTCGCATCCGAGGCAGCCGTGGGACTTCGCGGCGAAAACGCGGGAGAGCTCCTCGTCCATCGCCTCGGCTTCCGGCATGTCGAGAAGGCCCCGCGAGGCCAGGTCCTCCTGCACCTGGCGCAGCACGTCGAGGTAGCACTCGCAGGTCCGGCACTTCTCCTCCCCGCCGACCGCGAGCCCGCCCGCGGCGCCGGCAGCGGCCCGCCTCCGATCCTGCCGGCAGCGCTGCAAGGAACAGGTGAAGAAGGCTGCCGCCAAGGCATAGGAGGCGCCTATCCATACGGCGCCCCCGGTGACGTATCCGGCGATCCTTTCCGAAAGGGCGGGCGCGACGATTCCCCATGCCGAGGGGGCGGATGCGGCGCCATGAATCGACCGAGCCATGTGGAAGACGAGGACTGCAAGGGCGGCGGAGCCCGGAAGGGCCCGCCTCATCTCCCTCTTCTCCTCGTCTTCCCGTCCTCCGAGAGGCAGTATGCCCGGTGCAGCAGCACCCCCACGCATGGATCCGTCACGCGATAGAAGGCGAAGTTCCCGCGCACCATCTTGCCCACGATCCCCAGGTCCGCCATCTTCCGGAGCTGGTTGGAGACGGCGGCCACGCCCATCCCGAGCTCCTCCGCGATCTCGCCCACCGGGCGCTCCCCCCTTGCAAGAAGTACGTGAATGATGCGGATCCTCGTGGGGCCGGACAACACGCGGAATATCCCCGCGACCTCTTTTACCACCGGTTCCGGCGGGTTCCTCTTCCTCGATGGATTAACCGGCCAGCGGCAACCTTCCATTCCCGTCTCCTTCCTTAATTAAACAATTCCGTGTAATAGTTTAACAGGCCCCGCCCGCCCGGACAACGTCAATTCCTCCGCTCTCCGATTTTTTTTTCTTGACAGGCATTTCGCATTATTGGTATATGTGAGCAACCATTTCATCAAGGGGTTCCATCGTTGGGTTCAGCGGAAAAACAATCTGCCGCCGAAGCGGAAAAGCTGGAGTTCATCGACACCGTGAGTGCGCGCGCCGCCCGGACCGCCATGCCGAGCGACAGGATGGTCCGGGCGCTTGCGGAAACCTTCAGCGCCTTGAGCGACCCCACCCGCGTCCGGATCATTTCGGCCCTGGCGGGACAAGAGCTCTGCGTCTTCGACCTGGCCCGGCTCCTCGGGCTGAGCGGCTCGGCGATCTCGCACCAGCTCCGGCTTCTCCGGGGGCAGCGGCTGGTGAAGTACCGCAAGGAAGGCAAGATCGCCTACTACTCGCTGGACGACGACCACATCCGCAACCTTATGGAGGAATGCATCAAGCACGTCTCCGTAGGATGATATTTTTTTGCGGTATGAATGAAACGCCTGCTCATATGTGTGCTAAAGGAGAAGAGCCATTGGAGGCCATGGGGGAAAACCTGAACCGGCCGGATTCACGGCCCGCCGCGTGCGGGGAGCCGACCGCGAAGGAGGTTCGTGGGGGCATGGGGATCGAGGAGTACGTCGACCGGATCGCCGAAGAAATGCACGAGCGGGTGGAGCACCAGCGCCGCATTTTCAAGCAGGTCTTGGCGAGCGGAGGGGATGCTTTGGGACCCACGGCGTACTGTCCCTTGGTCGACTGCCCCAGGCTTTCCCGGCTGCAGGCGGTCCTCCAGGAAACAATCTGGGTCCTCGAGGAAACGAGGAGCTCCTTCAAATCGAAGAAACTCGAGGTGATGCGGAAGAAGCTGATCGACATCCTGGCCGGAGTCTGACCGGCAAGGGGCGTTTTACGGTACGGATCGGGAGGCCCCCAATGGGGCGCTCCCGGAGCCGCACAGTGAAAGCGCAACTTGAGGGCGCGCGTTCCGGCGCGCCGAGGCGTTACGGGTTGTGGCTTTCCATCCTTTTTTCGAACAAAGGGAGTGTGCGGCATGCATACCGTTCCGAAAACGAATCGTTCGTTCGCGTTCGTCCTATTCCGTCGAAGGAGCGGGCTTTTCCCCGTCGCGGCGGTCCTCGCGTTATCGATCCTGTGCCTGGCGCGGCCGGCCTTGGCCCTCGACAACACGGCGGACCTGCGCGACCGGAAGATCCAGGAGCTGGAGAAGACGGTCGGCGCCCTGGCGGAGCGGGTCGACGCGATGGAAAAATCGAAAGCATCCTACGGCGGCTCGTGGATCGACAAGTTCACCCTCGGCGGGTACGGGGAGATGCACGCGAACTTCGGCGAGGGGAGCGCGCCCGACCAGTTCGACATCCACCGGCTGGTGGCGTACGTCGGCTACACCTTCACCGACTGGATCCGTCTTCACTCCGAGGTCGAGCTCGAGCACGCCTTGGTCTCGAGCGAAAGCGACGGCGAGCTGTCCATCGAGCAGGCCTACCTGGACTTTCTCCTTTCGGATCCGGTAAACATCCGGTTCGGCAGGGTCCTGACCCCCATCGGTATCATCAACAGGAAGCATGAGCCGCCCACCTTCTACGGCGTGGAGCGTCCTTTCCTCGACCAGGTCGTCATTCCGACGACGTGGTCCTCGGACGGGCTGGGCTTTTTCGGGGCCATAAGCCCCTCCCTCAAGTACGAGCTGTACGTCGTGAGCGGGCTGGACGGGTCCGGGTTCAACGCGACGAACGGCATTCGCGGAGGGCGCATCAAGGAGCGCCCGAGCCTCCACGAGCCGGCCGTGACCGGGCGGCTGGACTTCTTCCCGTTCGTCGCCTGGCCCTCCGCCTACGGATCGTTCCTGAGGCTGGGTGCCTCCGCCTACTACGGGGGGCTGGACAACGGGAACCAGGGGAAGAACCCCGGGATCGACGGCGACCTCCGCATCCTGTCGGCCGACTTCGAGTACAACGTCGCGCGGTTCGACTTCCGCGGCGTGTTCGCCCAGGAGAAGATCGACGGGGCGGCCCGGATCGGCAACGGCACCGCCGAGGAGATCCTCGGGTGGTACCTGGAAGGGGCGGCGCACGTCTTTCCGGACGGCTGGAAGCGCGGAAAGCTCGCGAAGTCGGACGCGGCCGTCTTCGTGAGGTACGAGGACTTCGACACGCAGTACCGGATGCCCGCGGGCGTCTCGGAGAACCCGGCGGGCAACCGGACGGCATGGACGCTCGGCGTCAACTTCTACCTCACGCCGTCGCTTGTGGCGAAGGCCGACTACCAGGTCCGGGACGACGCCACGGGGAAGGACCTTCCGGACCTGATCAACTTCGGGATCGGCTGGCAATTCTGAAGGAGGGCCGTCATGGCTTTCATGGGACAGACGTTCGTTCTTCGATTCTCGGGGTTGCTTCCGGCGTGGGCGCTGGTCATCGCGCTTGCGGGTCCCGGCTGCGCCGGTCCGAGGACGTCCGTTCCCACGGCGGAGGAGCTTTCTGCCGCGGGAGCCCTTTCGAGGGCAATGGACGTCGACGCCATGCGGAGAGGACGCGCCATCTTCGTAACGGAGTGCGCGGCATGCCACAGGCTCTACCTGCCGGCCGAATACCCGCCGGAAGAGTGGCGCGGGATCGTGAAGAGGATGGCGGTCCGGGCGTCGCTCGGCGGAGACCAGGCGGCGGACCTTCTGCTTTATCTGTCGGCCGCCAGCCGGTCCGGTAAATGAACGAGGGACGGAGGGATCATGTGCATTGCGCTGATAGGGGGGATGGATCGGCTGGAGCGGCGCTACGTCATGGAGGCCGAACGGGTCGGCATATCCCTGAAGGTGTTCAACGGGCCGGAAGCCCAGTTGACCTCCAGGATGGGGAACGTCGACGCGATGGTGATCTTCACGAACAAGGTTTCCCATCGGGCAAAAAGGGAGGCGATGGGCGCGGCGAAGTCGAGAAACATTCCCGTGTACCTTCGCCACTCCTGCGGCGTCTGCACTCTTCGCCGTTGTCTTGATTGCATTAAACCCAAGGGGGTTATCTGACGATGGGGAAGAGGATTCTGTGGGCCGTCTTCGCACTTTTGTTTCTTGCCGGGGTATCGCCTGCGGGGCCGGCGCAAGCTCATGGTGATCCGCCTGACGCGGCATCCTCGGGGAAGCACCACGAGGAAGGCGCGGCAAAAGATCCGCCGGACCCGCTGAAGTACGGGCCGGTGAAGCTGGGGCTGGACTCCCTGGTGCGGCCGGAAGCGGCGACCAACTTCAGCCTCGGGAGTTTTTCCTTTACGCCGGGGAACGACGAGGGGAGGATCCTGCTCCGCATTCGTCCATCGGTCACCGTGAGCCCTTCGGAGAACTTCTCCGCCCGCGTGGAAGGGCAGTGGTACGCCTTTTACGATGATAAGGACTTTTCGATCTTCAGCCTGTACCAGGGGTACGTGGAAGGCGTCTTGCCCGGCGTGAAAGGAATCTCCCTCAAGGCCGGGCGGCAGGAGTTCATCTACGGCAGCACCTTCCTGCTCGGCGCCGACACGTTCTACGACGGGCTGACCTTCGACGCGGCGAAGGTTTCATTGAAGCCCGCGGAGAAGTTCTCCCTCGACCTGTTCGGCGGCCAATATGTGAAGAAATGGGCCGGGGAC
>JACRIV010000131.1 GCA_016220005.1 Deltaproteobacteria bacterium | reverse complement strand
TCGATGCGCGGCGCGGCGTAATAGCGGACCAGGTAGAACCGGTAGCCGATCCGCCAGACGAGATAGGCGGCGAGGCCGAAGGCGAAGACCCACCCCATGCCGCCGTGGAACCCCCTCGCGGACTCGGCGAGCTCCTTCCCGAAGGCGAAGCCGAGGCCGGCGCCGAGGCCCGCCCAGAGCAGAGCCCCGGCGAGGTCGACGAGGAGGAACCGGGGAAGGGGCACCGCGGCGATCCCCGCCAGCGGCGGCATGACCGTGTTCACCCCCGGCAGGAATTTTGCGAAAAGTATCGTCAGCACCTTCCGGCGATGGAAGTTGTCGACAGCGCTCTCGACGCACACGTCGGGGTTGAGCGACATCCGGCAGAGGTAGGAGAGAACCCCCCTTCCGCGCCACTTCCCCACCCGGTACCAGATGAGATCGGCCCCGACCGCACCCGCCACAGCCCCAGCCAGTATCAGCGGCAGGGAGATGACCCCCGCCGCCGAGTATGCCCCCGCGAGCAGCAGGAACGGCAAGGCCGGAAGGGGGAGGCCGATGTTCTCGAGGAAGCTCACCAGAAACACGGCGGCGCCGCCGTATGTGGCAACCATCCGGGGAAACCAGTCCACCCGCTTTGCCCCTCGCATTCGAAAGACGTACCAAGAAGATGAGCCGAGCCAGGGTGAGGATGCGGTTCCGGGGGATCTATTACCGTGAGGCGGCCAAGGCCCTTCGATAGGTGATCCAGCCGGAGGCCGCCAGGAGCAGGACCCCCAGCAGGAACGGGAGGAGGGAGAAGCCGGACGGGACCCCCTTCCCGTAGCCGATCTTCTTCCACTCCAGTATATAGGTGGCGACGACCGCAACGACGCCGGCCGCGCCGGTCGCCCATCCCGGCAAACCGGGAGAAAAAGGGGCGTCCTCGGGCGTCCGGAGAAAGAACACCGAGAAGCCGATCATCCCCGCGCAAAGGAGGAGCACCGACCAGACCGGTCCGACCCAGGGAAGCGGGATGAGGAACAGGATATCCCAGTCGGACACTCCGGCGGGCCAACCGGTCGCGACATGGAGCCAGAGGTAATAGAAGATATCCCAGACGGCGAACGTAAGGAGGAACGCCCCCATGCGGCGGGCGCCGCCCCGGACGGCCAGGCAGGAAACGGAGACCAGTATGACCAGCGTGGCCGCCTCCCTCGCGACCTCCACGAAAAGGAGCGGGGGCGGGAGGTCCTTCATCGGGAAGAGCGGACCCGCGCCGATCAGCGCGCGCAGGTAGATGACCACCGCCGCCTCCACGTAGGCCATCCCCGCGGCGAAGACGACCAGGAGCGCGGCCTTAGCCCGCATTTCTCACCGGGCTCCGTCGCGAGGCGGTGGAGACGGGCGTGAATACAAGGCGCGCGAACTTCGGGCGACGCAGACGTAGTTGACGCTACGGCGAGGAGAACGAAGGAGCGCAACGCAGTAGACATGCCCGTATCCGCCGCCGCAGCAGGAGGCTGGTGGGAAATGCGGGCTGACCCTCATCTCCCCTTCGCCGCGTCGCCCCGCAGCACCGAGCAGGTGGAGGAGGCGCGCGCCACCAGCTTCCCCTCCTCGTTGGTGATGTCGCACTCCACCATCCCCACCGTCTTCCCCCGGTGCGCCACCTTCGCGGACGCGGTAAGCTTCGCGTCGAACACCGGGCGGAGGAAGTTGATCTTGAGCTCAAGCGTGGTGAACGACTCTCCCGATTCGAGGGTCGACGCGAAGGCGTATCCCATCGCGGCGTCCGCGAGGTCGCAGAGGATACCCCCGTGCACCGTCCCCATCGGGTTGTGGTGGCGCCTGTCCGCCTTCAGCTCGAACACCGCCTCGCCTTTGCCGAAGGACACCGGGCGCATCCCGACGAGCACCGCTATCGGGGGCGTCTTCGGCCCCTCCTTCAAACGATCGGAAAACGCCTTCTCCATCCCTGCCCTCCCCCGATACACCAAGAATGATACGAAGATATTTTACCGCATGCGGCGGATCCCTCCGGCACGGGATCGTACATATCCAAAACGATGCAAGCACGACCGAGGGAGCTTCACCCGGGCCTTCTTCCGATGGGGGTCAGCTCTTTCCGGCGGCGGCCTCGTTCAACGCCTTGATCAGCGCCTCGACGTCGACCCCGTCTCTTTTGGCCGTCGTCTCGATCGGCGCCCCGCCCCCGCAGCAGGAGTCCACCTTGTAGTCGTTGAAGACCTTGATCGTCTGCGGGTACTTCTTGATGACCTCGTTGATGACCATATTACGGGTGATCGTTTCCATCGCGGCTTCCTCCATGGAAGGCGACACATCCCGGCCTCTCCTCAAGGCCTGGGTGCGATGACGGCGAGCAGGACGGTCTTCTCGGCCGCCTTGAGTCCGTGCGGCTCGTCGGGTTCGGTGACGACGAAGGCCCCGGGATGGGCCGGCCGCTCGCCGCTTCCGGTGATGAACGCGCCCTTCCCCTGGACGACCTGGAGCAGGACGCGGGAAGGAGCGGTGTGCGGGGGGACCTCCTGCCCCGCCAGGAGGCCGAAGACGACGACGCGTAGGGCGTCGGAGTCGTACAGCAGCTTGGACACGGGCCTGTCGGGCGAGAAACCCGCCTCTTTCAACGGGTCGAACATGGCTTGACCTCCCTTTCCTTCCGGTTCGGACGCCCTCACCGGATCGTGAGCCAGAGGTTGGCGACTCCGAGGACGATGCCGACGAACTGCGCTGCGCCGCCTGTCCACAGAAGCGGGGCGGCAGCCGGCGCGACCCACCCTATGACCATCCCCGCCGTGGCGAGCGCCGCGATCCAGAAATGCGCGGCGGCCCACGCCTCGCTGTACAGGGGCCTCCCCGCAAAACGGGGGAGGATGTGGTACGCGATGCCGAAGATGATCATGATGACGAACCCGGCGAGGTTGAGATGGGTGTGCGCAAGCCCCCACCGCGCGCCGGACAGTTTGTAGAGGGCGTCCCGCGTGACCGGCACGGCGAGCAGCACCCCCAGGAAAGCCCCCAGGACGAAATAGGCCATCCCGACCTTGAGAAACCGGATCGTCGTCGGACTCATCGCCTCTCCTCATTCCATCATTTCACGGATGGCGCCTCGTTCAATGCCTGTGCTCTGCCGCCGGCTACCCTCCTTCCTGGCGTCGTTCCTTCCGGTTCGGTTTTTTTACGCTCCCGCCGCCCGTCATGATGGACCATTATCCTCCGGGGAAAAAACACTCCATTGACCTATATCAAAAATCGTTTATATAGCGTCCGCTCCGCACGCTCTTTTCTTGTCTTGAAATCATAAGCAAGGGTTTTCCGGAAGCGCCGGGTCGTGAAAAAGCGCGTGACCAGGCCCATGACAAAAAGCGGCGGGATCGCGGGTTAAGCGGCGGGGCGCTGGATTATCGGTCCCTGCCCGTTCAGGCTCAGGCTTCCTTCCCGCAGATACCCGGACAGCCGCTCTCTCAGGTACAGCCTGGCCCGGTGGAGGCGGGATTTCACGGCCGGGACGGTCAACCCCAGGATCTGCGCGGTTTCCTCGTTGGACAGCCCCTCGACGTCGCTCAAGATGAACACCATCCGGTACCTCTCCGAAAGGTTGTCCGTGAACTTCCGGATCACCTGGCCCAGTTCCTTGTCCAGCGCCTTCCGTTCGACTTCCTTGCTCCAGTCGTTTACGGGGTTGGCGTGCATCCCGTCCTCTGTGAAGAGGGGCAAAAACTCCTCGATCGACACGGTCTCTGAACGGCGCTTACCCCGGAGCCGCATCAGGCACGCGTTGACGCAGATCCGGTAGATCCACGAGTACAGCGCCGAGTTCCCCTTGAACATGTACGCCTTCCGCACCACCGTCAGGAACACGTCCTGGGTCGCCTCCTCGGCGTCGCTTTCGTTCTTGAGGATCGACATCGCCAGGTTGTACACCTTCCCGTGGTACCGGTCGAACAGCGTCTCGACCGCTTCGGCATCCCCCCGGCGCAGTTTCTTGAGAAGGACCTTGTCCTCCCCGGGCCGTTTTGTCCCCGTATTCCGGATCGCCTTCGATTCGACCGCCGGAACCCGATTCCTGATGTGTTCTTCCACGACCACCTCGATCCTTCCATCCCCTGCCGACAAGAACTCCCTATCGCCCAGCGCAAGTGGTACGGAGGAACGTGCCGAGCCGCAATATTTTTATTTGGCTCTTCAGGGTTTGTAGTGGGTTGACCCTATTTTCGGGGTGACTGACGTCGGTTTGTTTGTCGCTCTTTTCCATCTGCTTAGAAAATATCCCGGCCCCGGGCCCCTTAAGCGGGCAGCTCGAAGTCCCCCCGGGCGATCCGCGCCGCCATGTCGCCGTGGTCGGCCTGGGTGGGCGGGGGCGACACGACGTGAAGGATGACCATGTCGGTCTTCGCCTTGACCCCGCGCTTCATCCTGCGGGGGACGACGACCAGGTCGCCCTCCTTGACGCGGCGGCGCTCTTCCCCCGCCACGACCTCGCCCTCGCCGGCAAGGATGTAGAGGACGACGTGGACGTCGGGGGCATGGACCGGGATGAACTGGCCGGCCCGGAAAGCGGCCTGGACGACCTTCATCTCCGGGCATTCGAAAAGCGACTTGGCGGCAAAACGTTTGGGATCGAACTCGACGTGGGCTTTCGGCCGGGCGAAAACGGGCGCGCTCATGGGGATCCTCCTGGATTACGTCACAGCCATTTCTTCCTGCGGAAGTAGTACAGCATCCACACCACGACCACGGCCATGACCGAAAGGACCGCCGGGTAGCCGTACCGCCAGCCGAGCTCCGGCATGTTGTAGGGGGAGACGCTCCCGTCGAAGTTCATCCCGTACACGCCGACGATGAAGGTCAAGGGCATGAAGATCGTCGCGATGACCGTGAGCACCTTCATGATCTCGTTCATCCGGTTCGACACGGACGACATGTACTCGTCGACCAGGCTCGAGGCCATCTCCCGGTAGGTCTCCACCATGTCCATCACCTGGACCGTGTGGTCGTAGCAGTCCCGGAGAAACACCTTCGTCTCCGGGCGGATGAGGGGGGACTCTTCCCGCAACAGCTCGTTCATCGCGTCGCGGGCGGGCCAGACCGCCCGGCGGACCGAAAGCAGCCGCCGCTTGGCCCGGCGAATATCCCGGAACGTTCCGGGATAAGGGGAGGCGATCACTTTCTCCTCGAGGTCCTCCACCTCGTCGCCCAGCTTTTCCAACGTCGGGAAAAAGGCGTCGATGATGGCGTCGCAAAGGGCGTACGCCAGGAAGTCCGCGCCGAGGGACCGGACCTGACCCTTCCCCTGGCGGATCCGCTCCCGGATCGGGTCGAAAGCGTCGCCGGGGCGCTCCTGGAAGGTCACCACGACGCGGTCCCCCAGGAAGAGGCTTACCTGCTCGGGATCCTCCGGGTAGCGGACCTCGCGCAGGACGATCAGCAGGTGCCCCTCGTACCGCTCCACCTTGGGGCGCTGGGGGACGTTCAGGACGTCTTCCAGGGCGAGGGGGTGGAAGCCGAACCGCTCGCCGACCGCCTTGACGACGCCCGGGTCGGACAGGCCGGTGATGTCAAGCCAGAGGACCCCCCCGGTTGGAACGGGAAGCGACGCGATCTCCTCCGATTGCAGGGGGCGCTCCTCGACAAGGGCACCATCGTACCGGAGAAGGGTGATCCGGACGGGCCGGCTGTTCGCCTCCGCATGGGCGGCGAGCGTCCCGGGCTGGGTGCCGGGGGGATGCCACCGTTTTCTCCGCCTCCGGGCCATGGGTCCCCCTTCCTCCTGCCTCTTCTCCTTATATCAAAATGGAGGCGAAACGGGAAACGGAGGGGGCCCGCCGGATTGCAGTCCTTCGGGGGGACATGAAATAATCATAAAACCCCGAAAGCGGAGGTCGCGCAATGGAACTCAAGGCGCATCGCGGCGTCGCCGCCGCCCTTGCGCTGTTCGCCGTGACGGCCCTGGTCGTGTACAGTTGCGCCGTCAACCCGGTGACAGGGAGGTCCGAGCTGGCCCTCGTCTCCTTCACCGAGGAAGAGGAGGTCGCCCTGGGCGCCAATGCATACACCCCCGCGGTCCAGCAGCAGGGCGGGTTCTACCGGGACAAGGCGCTCGAGGACTACGTCCAGGGGGTAGGGATGCGGATCGCCCGCGTCTCCCATCGCACGAACCTCAACTACCGGTACCGGGTCCTGAACTCCGCCGTCCCGAACGCCTTCGCCCTCCCCGGCGGCTTCATCGTCGTCAACCGGGGGCTGCTCGTGAACCTCAAAAGCGAGGCGGAGCTGGCGGCGGTGCTGGGCCACGAGACGGGACACGTGACAGCCAAGCACTCCCTCGCCGGGTACCAGCGGGCGATGGCCGCCAACCTCCTGCTGGCCGGGGTCTCGGTCGCCGCGGGGGGGAAGGCCGGCGTGATGAAGCTCTCCAACATCACCGCTTCGCTGGTCGAAAACGGCTTCTCGCGGGACCAGGAACGCGAGGCGGACTGGCTGGGGATCGACTATATGGTCAAGGCGGGGTACAACCCCGGGGGGGCGGTCCGGCTCCAGGAGTATTTCTACGAGCAACTCGAGGGGGGGAAGAACCCTATGTTCGTCGAAGGGCTCTTCCGCACCCATCCTTTCTCGAAGGAGCGGCTGGACAACGCCCGGGCCCTGATCGCAGAGCGGTACCCCGACACGGTGCGCAACCCGAACTACACCTTCAACGAGACCGTCTTCCAGCAGCAGACCGCGCGGCTCCGGGAGGTCCAGAAGGCCTGCGGCTTGGCCGACCAGGGGGACAAGCTGCTCAAGGAGAAGCAGTACGGGGAGGCGCTCGCAAAGTACCGGGCGGCGATCGACCGGGAGCCTTCCCAGGCGCCGTTCCACACGTCGGCCGGCCGGGTCTACCTCGTCCAGAAGAATTATCCCGCGGCCGACCGTTCCCTGCGGCGGGCGATCGAGCTCGACGACGCCTTCTTCGAGCCGCACCTCCTGATGGGCATCCTGCGCTACCTGGAACGGGATTACCGTGGCGCGATCCCCGAGCTGTCGCGGAGCATGGACCTTCTCCCGACCAAGCAGGCGGCCGTATACCTTTCCAAGTGCTACGAGGCGATCGGCGACACGCAGAATGCGAAGAAATACGCCGAGATGGCGCAATAGGCGGCATCAATCCCGGGCGGAGAGGTCCTTGATCTTCTGATCGATCGACCGGATCTCGTTCGTCACGGCGTTGCGGTCCGCCACAAGCTTCTGCCAGTCCTGCCTGACGGAGAGGAAGGAGGAGCGGGCCGAGCGCTTCCGGTCGCGCTGGATCCGGATGTTCTCCCGCTCCGAGCTGATCCGGTCGGAAAGGCGCTTGATCTCCGCCGTCAGCCGGCCGATCTCCCCCCGGGCGGAAGGGGATTGCCGAGAGATCGCATCTCTCTGGGCCTGCAGCTCATCCCGCTTGTCCGCCAGGTCCTGGATCGCCTGGAGCGACCGGTCGATGCCGGTGTCCGCAGAGCTGGCCAGCCAGTCCAGCCGCCCCTCCTCGTCCGCCAGCTCCTTTTCCGCAGCCGCGATCCGGTCGTCCAGGGCGAAGCGCCGGCCCAGGAGCCGCTCCCGCTTCTCCTTGAGGTCCTCTATCTTCTTCCGGTTGACCTGCCGGCGGGCCTCCTCCTGTTTCGCGCGCAGCTCCGCCAGGCGCGCCTTCCCCTCCACCCGGACCTTGGCGTGCGCCACCTTGTCCAGGGTGACCGGGCGGACCGACATCCCGGCCCTGACCCGCACGTAAGCCTCTTCGGAGAGGGGCTGGCTCCAGAACCGGTTGTCGTAGAGCTCCTGCGGGTAGATCGTCACGGACACGTTGTCCCCCGTTACCTGGAAGTCGCTCTCCCGGTCGACCCCGTTGTCGGTCCCCAGGGGGACGGCCACGGCCATGGAGGTATCGTTCTTCAGATCGACGGCCGCCTCCGCCGAAAAGGCGGGAGAGGCGAGGAGAAGGGAAGCGAAAGCAAAGACCATGATCGGAACCGATCGGATCGTTTTCTTCATTGACGCCTCCTCGGGGCGGCAACACGGCAGACTACAGTATTACAATTGTATCGTTTATACGATCCGTCTCAACCCGTCCTTCAAACGAGGAGCCTCCTTGTTCCTTTCGTCGTTCTGCCCTCATGAGCGTCTGATTCTCATTGACACGTTCCCGACTCGGATCGTATCGTCGCGCTTATTTGAACGTCGCCGCTGTTCCTATCGTTTATAATGTATTGATATCCAAGGACCGGCTGATCGCCGCCGCGACGGCGCCTTGTCGAAAGGATAAACCGTGGCAAAGGAAGAATTCATCCCGAAATGGATCGCCTGGGAGGTGACCGGGCGATGCAACTTGAGCTGCATCCACTGCCGGGCCTCGTCGTCGCTGGTCTCCCACGACACCGATTTCACGACGGAAGAGGCCAAGAAGCTTATCGACGACATCACCTCCTTCTGCAGCCCGGTCCTCGTCCTCTCCGGGGGCGAACCGCTCCTGCGCAAGGACCTTTTCGAGATCGCGAAGTACGGGACCGAAAAGGGGTTGCGGATGTGCATCGCCACCAACGGGACGCTCGTCACGGACGAGGTCTGCGCGAAGATGAAGGAGAGCGGGATCAAGATCGTGTCCCTGTCCCTGGACGGCTCGACCGCGGCGATCCACGACGACTTCCGGAGGCAGCCGGGAGCGTTCGAGGGGACGCTGCGGGCGGCGGAGACGTTCCGGCGCAACGGCATCCAGTTCATCGTGAACTCCTCCTTCGCGAAGCGGAACCAGCAAGACATCCCCAACGTCTACCGGCTGGCGAAGGAGATCGGCGCCCACGCCTGGTACATGTTCATGATCGTGCCCACGGGCCGCGGGCAGGAGATCATGGACGAGCTGATCAGCAAGGAGGACTACGAGGAGATCCTCGAATGGCACTACCGGATGGAGAAGCAGGAGACGGATATGCTGGTCCGGCCGACCTGCGCGCCCCATTATTACCGGGTCGTCCTGCAGAAGGCGAAGGAGGAGGGGCACAAGTTCCAGCGACGGTCGCTCACCTTTTCCACGGGCGGGTCCAAAGGGTGCATCTGCGCCCAGACGATCGCCTTCATCGACTCGAAGGGGAACGTTCAGCCCTGCTCCTATTTCCCGGTCGTCGCGGGAAACGTCAAAAAGCAGCCGTTCAAGGAGATCTGGTATCATTCCGAGCTGTTCGAGTCGTTGCGGGCCTTCGAGAAGTACAAGGGGCGATGCGGCGAGTGCGAGTACCTGAACGTCTGCGGCGGATGCCGCGCCAGGGCCGACGCGGTGCTCGAGGACTACCTCGAAGAGGAACCGTTCTGCTCCTACGTCCCCCTGAAAACGCGGAAGCGGCTCGCGGAAGTCGGCAAGCCGGCGGAGAACAAATAGCCCGCAAATAACTTAACGGCGGGGACGTTCTTCAACTTTTCAGTCTGGGGACGTGCGGTAACTTTTCAGGCGGCATTGGGGACGTTCTTAAACTTTCTGTCGGCTCCCTTTTTAGAAAGTTTAAGAACGTCCCCAGACTGAAAAGTTACCGCACGTCCACTGGCCGCCTGAAAAGTTGAAGAACGTCCCCGGATAAAGTTTTTACGAACGGTCCTGTTCTTACGACAGTCGAGAGGTGAAAATGGGCGATTACCGATTCCTGAAGGCCTGCCGGCGGGAGCCGGTGGACGTGACCCCGGTGTGGATCATGCGCCAGGCGGGGCGCTATCTCCCCGAGTACCAGAAGGTCCGCGGGAAGAGCTCGTTCCTTACGATGTGCAAGACCCCCGAGCTGGCCGCGCAGGTGACGATCCAGCCCGTCGAACGCCTGGGCGTGGACGCCGCGATCCTCTTCTCCGACATCCTGATCCCGGTGGAGGCCATGGGCGTCCCCCTCGAGTTCCACGAGGGCAGGGGGCCGATCCTTGACAGGGAGATCCGGGGGCAGGCCGACGTGGACGTCCTCGCCGTCCCCGACCCCGCGGACAAGGTCCCTTTCGTCATGGAGACGATCCGGATCCTGCGGAAGGCCTTCGACGGGAAGGTCCCGCTGATCGGCTTCTCCGGCGCCCCCTTCACGCTGTGCTCCTACATCGTGGAGGGAGGGACCTCGCGGAACTTCATCAAGCTCAAGACCCTCATGTACCAGGCTCCCGAGGTCTACCGGTCGCTGATGCACAAGATCGCGAAGACCGTGATCGCCTATCTGAACGCCCAGATCGAGGCGGGCGCCCAGGCGGTCCAGGTCTTCGACACGTGGGCGGGGGTGCTCACGCCGGGCGACTACGAGGAGTACGCCCTGCCGTACACCCGGCTGGTGGTCGAGGGGTTGAAGCGCGACAAGGTCCCGGTCATCCATTTCGCCAACGACTGCGCGACCCTGCTGCCGGCCATTCGCACGCTCGACGTGGACGTCATCGCCGTCGACTGGAGGATCCCCCTGGACGTGGCCGCGGTCGTCGTGGGCCAGGACGTGGCGCTGCAGGGGAACATGGATCCGACGATGCTCTTCCATCCTCCGGAGAAGATCGACGAGTGCGTGCGGGACGTGCTGCGGCGCGGGTCCGCGGCGGCCTCCCACATCTTCAACCTGGGGCACGGGATCCTTCCGCCGACCAACCCCGAGCACGCGATCGCCATGGTCGAGGCGGTGCACCGGTTCGGCCGGAAGGCGTAGCGGCGAAACCAGCGGGAGAGCAAGTGCCTCATTCCGAAAATACGGTTACGCATCCTTCCCCGGGAGGCGCCTTTTGCTCCGCTTGATGCCCCTTCCTCGCTACGCGGCGCCTCCATACGTCCTCCCGACACGTGACCGTATTTATGAAATAGGGCGTTAAGCATGCCCTTGACCGCTCCGCTCACGGGGGTCGTGCTCCTCAACATGGGCGGGCCGGACAGCCTCGACGCGGTCCGGCCGTTCCTGGCCCGCCTGTTCTCCGATCAGGACCTCATTCGGCTGCCTGCCTCTTTCATCACCCAGCCGCTGTTCGCGTGGATCGTCTCCGGAGTGCGGGCAAGGAAGGTAAAAAGATACTACGAAGAGATCGGCGGCGGCTCGCCGATCGGGCGGCTGACCGAGCTCCAGCGCGCCGCGCTGGAGGCGGCGCTCCGGGAGACGGGGGGTAACTTCCGGGTCTACGTGGGGATGCGGTACTGGTATCCCCTTTCCAAGCACGCGGTCCTGGGGATGAAGGAGGACGGCGTGCGCCTTGCGGTCGCCCTCCCTCTCTACCCGCAGTACTTCTCGGCGACCACCGGCTCGAGCATGAAAGACTTGAAGAAATGGATGCGATGGGCGGGAGCCGCCTTCCCGGTGCGCGAGATCCGCTCCTACCCCGACCATCCCGGCTACATTGCGGCCCTCTCGGAGAAGGTCCGGGAAACGGTCTCCGGCGCCGATCCCGCCGGGATGCACCTGCTCTTCAGCGCCCACGGAGTGCCGCAATCGTTCATCGACGCCGGGGACCCGTACCAAGGGGAAGTCGAACGGACGGTGGCCGCCGTCATGCGGGCGTTCCCGGAGATCCCCCACTCGATCTCCTACCAGAGCCGCGCGGGCAGGGCGAAGTGGCTCGGGCCCGACACCGCCTCCGAGGTTCGGCGCGTGGGCCGGGAGGGGGTCCGGACCCTGGTCGTCGTCGCCGTGAGCTTCGTCTCGGACCACATCGAGACGCTGCATGAGCTGGACATCCGGCTGCGGGCCACGGCGGAGGAAGCCGGAATCGCGAAGTTCCTGCGCGTGCCCGTGCCGAACGACTCCCCGACCTTCATCGCCGCGCTGAAGGACATTGTCCTGGGGGCCGCCGAGCTGGGGGGGGACACTCTGAAAGGAAAAGCGTAATGCCGCGGATCACGATCGTGGGGGCGGGCATCTCGGGGCTGTGCACGGCCCACTACCTCGTGAAGGTCCTCTCCTCCGCCGGCAGGGAAGCGGAGATCATACTCTTCGAGGCGGAGAAGGTCCCCGGCGGAAAGATGCGCACCATCCGCGAAGACGGCTTCAACATGGAGTGGGGGCCCAACGGGTTCCTCACCAACAAGCCGCACTCCCTGGAGCTGGTGAAAGAGCTGGGGATCGAAGACCGGCTCGCACGCTCCTCCGACCTGGCCCGTAAGCGGTTCATCTATTCAAGCGGGAAGCTGCACCGCCTCCCCGAGACGCCGCAGGCGTTTTTCACCTCCCGGCTCCTTTCCCTTTCCGGCCGGCTCCGGGTCCTGGGGGAGCCCTTCGCCCCCGGCCCTCCCGCCGGGGTGGACGAGTCGCTGGGCGATTTCGCCAAGCGGAGGCTGGGCCGCGAGGCGCTGGAGAAGCTGCTCGACCCGATGGTGACGGGGATCTTCGCGGGGGACCCGGACCGGATGTCGCTGCGCAGCTGCTTCCCCATGATCCACGACCTGGAGCGGAAGTACGGCGGCCTCGTCAAGGGGATGATCGCCCTGCAAAAAGAGCGCAGGCGGACGGGGGAGAAGCGGGAGATGTCGGCGGGCCCGGGCGGCGTCCTCATGTCGTTCGACTTCGGCGTGCAGACCCTCATCGACGTGATGGCCGACCGGCTCTCGGAAGGGCTGCATGCGGGCGTCGCCGTCCGGAAGGTGAGCCGGCGGGAAGGCAGGTTCCTTCTCTCCATCGAGGAGAACGGCCAGCGGGGCGAGATCGACACGGACGCCCTGGTCCTGGCCACGCCCGCGTATACCGCGGCGGAGGCCCTTGCCCCGCTCGACACGGCGCTCTCGGAGGCGCTGTCCGGGATCCCTTACTCCCCGGTCTCCGTCGTGGCGCTGGGATACGAGAAGGCCACGCTCGGGAGCCCGCTGGACGGATTCGGCTTCCTCATCCCGCGCGGGGAGAGGAGGAAGATCCTGGGGGCGCTCTGGGATTCCAGCGTCTTCCCGAACCGGGCGCCGGAAGGCAAGGCGCTCATCCGGGCGATGGTGGGGGGCGTGCGCGGGCCGGAGCTTGCGGCCCTTCCGTCCGGGGAGCTCATCGGACTGGCGCGGGAGGAGCTCCGGGCGATCATGGGGATTACGGCCGCCCCCCTGCTTGCCCGCGCCTTCTTCCACGACAAGGGGATCCCTCAATACCTCGTGGGCCACGGCAAGGTGCTGGAGCGGATCGATGCGCGCCTCTCCGCCTTCCCGGGACTCTACCTCAACAGCAACGCCTACCGGGGTATCGCCCTGAACGACTGCGTCCTGCAGTCCCGGCTCACCGCGGAACGGATCGCCAAAGAGCTATACGAGCCTAACCGGTGATATAAGACAACGGCCACGCTCCCGATCACGGACGCCCGTTACCACAGAAGGAGGTTATCGGCATGGGTCACATCCGCAACGGACGGGGGGTATACGGCAGGCTCCAGAAGCGGCTCGACCGGTTCCCGATCGGGGCGCCGCCCGCCTCCGCTCTCTACGAGATCCTGAAAGGGCTCTTCACGGAGGAAGAAGCGGAGATCGGATGCCGGATGCCGGTTGGGTTTACGGACCTCGAAGGTATCGCGCGGCGGACCGGGAAGAAGCCGGATGCCCTCCGACCGATCCTGGAAAAGATGGCCGACAAGGGACTGGTGATGGACTTCGAACGGAAGGGGAAGACGAGATATCTTCTCTCCCCCACCGTCGTCGGGTTCTTCGAATTCGCCTTCATGCGCGTCCGGGACGATATCCCCCAGAAGGACGTGGCGCGGTACATGGTCGAGTACGCGCACGACCAACCCGAGTTCGCGCGCTCGGTCTTTGCGGGAAAGATGCAGGTCGGCAGAACGCTCGTCCACGAGAGCGCGGTCGATCCGGAAGACCTCACGCAGATCCTCGATTACGAGCGGGCCACCCAGATCGTCAAGGAGGCGAAATTCTGCGCGGTCTCCCTGTGCTACTGCCGGCACATCATGGAGCACGAAGGGAGGCGGTGCGGCAAGCCGATGGAGGTGTGCACCAGCCTGAACGCGGCGGCGGACTTCGTCATCCGCCACGGCTTGGGGAGGAGGATCTCTCGGGAGGAGACCCTGGACATCCTCGCGGCCACACGCGAGGCGGGACTCGTCCACATCGGCGACAACGTGCAAAAGCGGCCGGCCTTCGTCTGCCACTGCTGCGGCTGCTGCTGCGCGATGCTCTCCGCGATCAACCGGTTCAAGATGTTCGACGCCGTGGTCACTTCCCCCTTCCTGGCGGCGGTGGACGGCGGCTCGTGCGCCGGATGCGGCCTGTGCGCGAAGAAGTGCCCGATCCAGGCGATCGAGATCCATGGTGAGGGGAGAGAAGCCAAGGCCATCGTGAACGAGGAGGCGTGCCTGGGTTGTGGCGTCTGCAAGCCCGCCTGCACGAAGGGCGCACTGCGGATGGAGCCCCGGAAAGAGGGGGTAGTCGTCCCGGAGACCGCCTGGAGCCGGGCCGTGCTGATGGCCATCGAGCGGGGAAAATTCCAGAACTTTCTCTTCGACGACTTCGAGCGGCCCGACCACGCTGTCCTGCGGGCCGTCACAAGGATCGTCATCGGTCTCCCGCCGGTGAAAAAGGCGCTTTTGTCCGGCCAGGTGCAGTCGAGGTTTTTCAAGGCGCTGGCGGGATAAAGCAAGGAAGACCGCATGAAGAGCTACCGGAAGGAACTCTGGTTCGAGATCCCGCAGCGGATGGGCTTCGTCAACATCACCCCCCAGGTGGAAGAGTGTCTTATGGCTAGCGGCGTTTCGGAAGGCTTGTGCCTGGTCAACACCATGCACATCACCGCCTCGGTCTTCATCAACGACGACGAAAGCGGGCTCCACCGGGACTATGCCCGCTGGCTGGAGGAGCTTGCCCCGCACGAGCCGGTCTCGCGCTACCTCCACAACAGGACGGGGGAGGACAACGGCGACGCGCACTTGAAACGGCAGGTCATGGGACGGGAGGTCGTGGTCGCGGTGACCGGCGGGAAACTCGACTTCGGCCCGTGGGAGCGGATCTTCTACGGCGAGTTCGACGGGCGCCGCAGGAAGCGGGTCCTCGTCAAGATCATCGGCGAATGACGGGACTCCCCTTCTCCCGCGACCCCGCAGCGGTTTTCGCTCCCGCGTCCGGAAAGACAGGGGCGATCCTGCTGGAGACTCAGCGGCCGGACGTGCGCGACCGGTACTCCTATCTGCTGAAGGACCCGGAAAAGGTTCTTTCGACCACCCGGCCGGAAGAGGTCCCCCTGCTGCTTTCCGAGGCGGCCGCCTGGCAGGCAAAAGGGTTCCCGGTGGCGGGGTTCCTCGCCTACGAAGCGGGGTTCGCCCTGGAGGAGGCCTTCGGGACTGAAGTCCGGGAGGACTCTCCCTTTCCCCTGGTCTGGTTCGGCGTCTACCCGGGATACATCCGATTCGACCACCTGCGCGGGTCGTGGAGCCGGGGCGGCACCGCCGCGCCCCCGTGGATCGAGGGCAAGGAGAGATCGCTCTTCCCTGCCGATCCGCCGGCGGATCCCCGGTTCTCCCTGCCGGAAGAGGAATACACGGCCAAGGTGGAGGAGATCCGCAGGGCGATCGCCAAGGGGGAAGTGTACCAGGCGAACCTGACCGGGAAGTTCCGCTTCCCCTTCGACGGCGACCCGTTCTCGCTGTATCTGAGGCTGCGGTCTGCGCAGCCGGTGCCCTACGGCGCGTTCCTTCGCACGGAGACTACCTGCATCGTCTCCCAGTCCCCCGAGCTGTTCTTCCGCGTCCGGGACGGGAAGATCGAAGCCCGCCCGATGAAGGGGACCGCGAAGCGCGGACTGACGACCTCCGAGGACCGCAGGGCGGCCCAAGCCCTCAAGACGGACCCCAAGAACCGGGCCGAGAACGTGATGATCGTCGACCTCTTGCGCAACGACCTGGGGAAGGTGTGCCGGACCGGCTCCATCCGGGCCTCCCGGCTCTTCGAGGTACAGCGGTACCGCACGGTGCTGCAGATGATCTCCACCGTGACCGGAGAGCTGGAAGCCACGACAAGTCCCCTCTCCCTTATGCAGGCGCTCTTTCCCTGCGGCTCGATCACCGGGGCGCCCAAGATCTCCTCGATGCGCCTGCTGCGCCGCCTGGAGACAGGCCAAAGAGGCGTTTACACGGGGGCGATCGGGATCCTGCTGCCGAGGGCGGAGATGACGTTCTCCGTGGCGATCCGGACGGTGACGGTGCAGGACGGCCGGGCGGAAGCGGGCGCGGGGGGCGGAATCGTCTGGGACTCGGAGCCGTGGGCGGAATTCCAGGAAGCCCGGCAGAAAGGCCGCTTCCTTACCGAATCCCCCCTGGACTTCGACCTGATCGAAACATTTCTCTGGATCCCGGAAACGGGGTTCCGGTTCCTGCCCGCCCACCTGGCGAGGATGACCGCGTCGGCGGGGTATTTCGGGTTCCGGTTCAAGCGCGACGCGATCGTTGCGGCGTTGGAAGCGGCGGTCCGGGAAAACGGGGCGGCGGGGGCGATGAAAGTGCGCCTGCTGCTGCGGCGGGACGGGCATGCATCGGTCGAGGTTTCCCCTTTCCCGTCGTCGGTCGGCCATCCCCGGCCATCGGGTGCCCCTTACTCCGTGACTCTTTCCCCGGTCACGGTCTTTTCCCGCGATCCCTTCGTGCGTCACAAAACCACCAATCGTGCCTTTCGGGACGAGGCCCTTGCGAAGGCGCGGGAAGCAGGGTTCGATGAGGTGCTGTTCCTGAACGAACGCGGAGAGCTTACCGAAGGCGCGATCACCAACGTCTTCCTGGAGATCTCCGGCCGGCTGTTCACGCCGCCCGAGGCAAGCGGGCTCCTGAAGGGGGTCTTCCGGCGCCGGGTCCTCTCCAAGCGCTCCTCGCGCGCCTCCGAACGGGTGTTGTTCCCCGAGGATCTGGCAAAGGCCGACCGGATCTTCCTCACGAACTCGGTCAGAGGGATCGTCCCGGCAACCCTGTTCCGCAACGCTTAATCCTTGGGAGTGGTTACAGCTTTCTCCTGCACAGGATCAGCGGGACGAGCGGCGCGAAGAGCGTCAGGAGAGAGAGCGCCTTCGTCGGGGCGGATTCGGTCCCGGCATTACCGGGTGCGACGGAGCATCCGCCGCCACCGCCCGCCGATGCGCCGGTCGCGGCTCCGGATCCCTCGTTGCTCCCGGAAACACCGTCCGGCGGCGAGGCCAGGAAGGCATGGGTCTCCCCCGATTCCGTCTTTCCCGATCCCGCCACTTGCCTGAGGTCGTTCACCGACACCGCTTCCGTCGATGTCCATCCCGGGAACGCCAACTCTTCGTACTCGCTTCCGGTCCGGAGGAAGCTTCTCCTTCCCGCCGGACTCTCTCCGTAGCCCGCCACCTGCCCGAAGTTGTTGATCGCCATCGCGGCGGAGGACGACCAGCCGGGGGGGGTCATGAAGACGTAGAACCCGCCGGAATAGACAAAGCCCTTCTCGGAACCGTCCTGTACGGAGGAGAGCGCCACGAGGCCGGATTCGTTGATCCCTCTCGCCACAGCGAAACTCGTTCCGGGGGGAGAAACGTCGAGGTAGCCTCTGCCCGGAAGATACAACATCGCGGTGTTCTCCCCGTTCCCGATGACATATCCGGAAGCGTTCGTTCCGACGACCACGGTGAATCCCGGGAGAACTTCGACCACCCCATTCCTGGAGACATACGCCCCGAACTCGCCGGCGCCGGTGACGGCGCCGTCCTCGCCGACATAGGTCGCCTCGGAGAACGCCCATCCGGGCGTGGGATCCAGGTACGTCCCATCACGATAAAGGAAGGCGCGGGATCGTCCGTCGACAACCGCGGTTCCCGCAACCTCACCGAAGGCGTTGACCCACGAAACTCTGGCGGCGCTGGCGCCCGGAGGGAGGATCTCCATCGAGCCGGCGGAGGATCGGAGGAAACCGCGGACCCCCGAACCGTTGTTGCCGTAACCGGCCACCTGTCCCCGGCCGTTGACGCAGACGGCGTAGGACTCGGCCCATCCGTTGGGGTGAATGTCGACGTATGTATAGGCTCCCCCCGCAACCGGAGCCGCCGCTGGCCACAGCAAGAGCAGAAGGAGGAATCCCCACGCTGTCTTTCTCATTCGTCCCCAGGAACCGCCCATTTTCTCCCAATTCCAGAGCAATGTTCAGTCCATTCCGGGATAATTTATAACTGCTTATATTCTGAAGGTTTCTCCCAGGAAGGAATAAATGGCAGGGAGCAATAGGGAAAATAACCGCAAACACCGAGCCAATGTAAGCAATTATTTATCTAATAATTCCCCTTTTTTTCTTGTATCTCTCGTTGAGAATCGTTCTGGAGGAAAAAGGTGGCGCAAAGGCCATTTCCATCCCCTCACGCGGTTTTCTGTAAGGGAGGTTCGCCGGTTTCCGGCGGAGGTGGAGACGGCATCGATCCCTGCACAGACGCCGCCCTTCGA
>JACRIV010000126.1 GCA_016220005.1 Deltaproteobacteria bacterium | reverse complement strand
GATGGACCGCCTGTCCTCGGTCGGGATCCTCGCATCCCGCATCCTGCTTTCCGGCATCTTCCTGTTTTCGGCCACGAGCAAGGTCTTCGCGTTCGCGAAGACCCAGGCCTACATGGCCCAGCACGGCATGCACATGACGGGGCTCTTCCTTGTCCTGGCCATCCTCTTCGAGCTCTGCGGGGGGTTTTCGGTCCTGTCGGGGTACTATCCGCGGCTGGGGGCCCTCGCTCTGATCCTGTTCCTCGCGCCCACGACGCTTGTCTTCCACCGGGAGCTCGGCAACCCCGCCCAGGCGGTCCAATTCGCCAAGAACCTGGCGATCATGGGCGGCCTGCTCGCGATCCTTTCGGTGGGCGGAGGGGATTTCACCATCATGGACAGGAAAGGAGGGAAGGGATGAAGATCCTCTTGCCGGTCTCTCCGGGGGGCTCGCCCGGCGAGTCGCTGCGGTTGGCGATCGACACCGCCCGGGCGCTGGGCGGGGAGATCCGCGCGCTGTGCATCGTGGACACCGAGGGGATCCGCCGGTGCGAGTCGGGCGCTCCGCCCGGGGCGATCCATCTGGCCCGGCAGGCGGAGGAACGGATCGCCGCCCGGGAGGCCCGGGACGGCGAGGCGGCCCTTTCGGAGATCCGGGCGGCCTGCGCGGAGGCGGGCATCCCCTTCTCCCGAGAGGTGGTCAAGGGGGATCCCCGCCGGGAGCTTTCGAAGGAGGGAGCGATGTGCGACCTCCTGGTGGCCGGGCGGGACGCGCAGTTCGCCTACCGCGGGTCGGACGAGCCGGGGGAGGTCGTCCTGGCGCTGATGAAGGACCGCGTCCTCCCGCTGCTCCTTTCGGCCGCTCCGTACCGGCCCGTGCGCACCGTGGCGATCGGATGCGGGGGCGGCGACCGGACCGCGCGGGCGGTGGGCGCGATGGCGCGCCTCTCGCTGTGGAAGTCCGGGTGCCGGATCATCTTGTTGACGGTGGCAGGCTCCGGGGAGGAAGGCGAGACGCGGATGGCCGGGCCGCGCCGGATCCTGGCCGACGCGGGGTACGGTCCGCCGGAGGAGAAGGTGGTATCCGGCCCCAAGGCCGACCGGTTCGCCGCGGCTTGCGAGGAAGCGGGGGCGGACGCCGTCGTCCTGGGCGGGTGGGGAGAGCACCGGTGGGACGACGTGCTGGGCCTCTCGATCACCGGACGCCTTCTCGAAGAGAGGCGCCGCCACCTGTTCCTTTACATGTAAGGCAGCCGAGCCAAGTGCCCCGTCTCGCAAATAACCTGGCATTCGAACGCCGCTGCATCCGCCCCGGCTTCGTTGCGCTCCCTCTCCGTACTATACAGTACGCCTCGGTCGCGCGCCTCGCCGGACGCGGCGCATCGACGTTCTCGGTGCGTCAGCCTATTTGCGAGACGGGACACTAGACGATGGACTCGCTCTCCCTGGGTCTTGCCCTGCCGCTCTGGTCGGTCCTTCCTTTCGCCGGGTTCCTTCTGGCCATCGCCCTGTTCCCCTTGTTCGCGCCTTCGTTCTGGGCAAGCCATTTCGGGAAGGTGAGCGCTGCCTTTGGGCTGCCGGTCGCCGCCTGGTTCCTCTTTACCGCCCCCCGCGAGCTGCTCCACACGGCCCTCGAATACATCTCCTTCATCGTCCTTCTGGGCAGCCTCTTCACGATCTCGGGAGGGATTCTCCTCCGGGGGACGATCCGGGGGACTCCGGCCGTCAACTGCGCCTTCCTGGGGATCGGGGCGGTGATCGCCAACCTCCTCGGGACGACCGGGGCGTCGATGCTTCTCATCCGGCCGCTTCTGCGGGCCAACGCCCATCGCCGGAGCGCGGTGCACGTCTACGTCTTTTTCATCTTCGTGGTGGCCAACGTCGGAGGGCTGCTCACCCCGATCGGCGACCCGCCCCTGTTCCTCGGCTACCTCAAGGGGGTCCCCTTCTTCTGGACCGTGAGGAACCTCTGGCATTACTGGCTGGCGGCGGGGGGGACGATCATCGGGATCTTCTACGCTCTGGACCGCCTGGTCGAAAGGAGGGAGGAGAGAGGAGGGGCGCCCCCGCCCCCGGCGTCCGGAGAGAGGACCCCTCTCTCGGTGGAGGGGAAGGCGAACTTCCTCCTCCTGGGCGTAGTGATCGGCGCCGTCTTCCTCCCCACGCCCGTGCGGGAGACGGTGATGGCGGCGGCTGCGATCGTCTCGGCGTGGAAGACCCCCAAATGGATTCGCGAGGAGAACGAGTTCACCTACCACCCGATCGAGGAGGTGGCGATTCTGTTCGCCGGGATCTTCGCCACGATGCTGCCCGCGCTCCTGATCCTCAAGGCCCGGGGCGGAGAGCTGGGGGTGACGCAGCCCTGGCAGTTCTTCTGGGCGTCGGGGACCCTTTCGAGCTTCCTGGACAACGCCCCCACCTACCTCACTTTCCTCTCGCTCGCGCAGGGGATGGGAGGCCCGGCCGACGTCGTCGGCGTCTCCGCTACCGTCCTCCGGGCGATCAGCGCCGGCTCTGTCTTCATGGGGGCGAACACCTACATCGGGAACGCCCCCAACTTCATGGTCAAGGCGATCGTCGAGGCCGGAGGGGTCCGCATGCCCTCCTTCCTCGGCTACATGGCGTATTCCGCGGCGATCCTCCTGCCGCTCTTCGCCCTCTTCACCGTCCTCTTCTTCCAATAACTTTTAAGCCCGGGGACGTTCTTAAACTTTTTAATGAATGCTCCAAAAAAACTTTATCTGAAGTTCGGGGACGTTCTTCAACTTTCAAAAGGGGACACAACCGAAAGTTGAAGAACGTCCCCCAGATAAAGTTTTTTGGACCGTCCCCCGCATTAAAAAGTTTAAGAGCGTCCCTGACTTTGAAAAGTTATTTGCGGTGTTATGATGGCCGAAGACCGAACACCGAACATCGGAGGTGGAGAGATGGCCAAGGTCGATATCGGGCGGGTGCGGTCATTATCCATCAAGTGCCTCTCCGAGGTGTCCTGGCACGACAACACGCGGATGCGTCAGGACGTCCGGGAAGCGGGGGGGCTTGGCGTCGACCAGTTCGACGTCAAGTGGACCCCGGAGAACGCCGCCGGGGTGTCGGCGTTGATCGAGACCGTGGACGGCGGCGGGCGGGCGCGAAAGATCCTGATGGACGTGGGCTGGGACACCGATTACATGGACGGGGTCTTCCGGCGCGAGGGGGTCGACCGGATGCTGTCCAACGGGGAGATCGATTTCCTCTATATTACGCACGAGCACGTCGACCATTTCTGGGGCCTTCCCGCGGCGATGCGGTACCGCCCCGACGTCAAGATCCTGATCCCCACCGGCTTCTCGGAGAAGAGCAAGGAGCTCCTGCGGGAGGCCGGGCACACCGGAAAGGTCGTGGAGATCGGGCCCGAGGCGCCGCGCGCCCTCTTCCCGGGGTGCGCCACGGTCACCTTCGACATTCCCATCTTCCTCAAGACCCACGGAGAGCAGGTGCTCTACTTCCACGTGGAGGGCCGGGGGATGATCACCGTCACGGGGTGCTGCCATCCCGGCGTGCTCGGGCTCCTCGAATACGCCCAGGAGGAGTTCGAGGGGTTCACCGAGTTCCACGGCGTCTACGGGGGACTGCATATCGCCCCGTTCGAGGAGTGGGGACCGGCGCAGGAAGAGCTGCTCGACAAGCTGCAGACCTATCGCCTGCAACGGCTCGCCTGCAACCACTGCACCGGGGTGCTCACCGTGGAGAAGATGCTGGAGCGGGGGATGCCCGTGGTCCGCGGGACGGGGAGCCACGGCAGCAAGAGCGACCTGTACCTGGGAAACGGGGACAGGGTGGTGTTTTGACGGCGGGGCGGGCCTCTCAGGGGACGTAGCGCTCCCGCCACATTCCGAAGACGAGCAGCGCCCACAGCCGGTACTGGTGGTCGCGGCGGCCGGAGAGGTGCTCTCCGACGACGCGGGACACCCCCTCGGGGCGCAGGTAACCCTCCCGCGCGATCCTGTCCCGGCTCAGATATTCGTCCAGCAGCGGCCGCAGTTCGTGCCGCAGCCACCGGTTCACGGGGATGCCGAATCCCATCTTCGGGCGTTCCAGCAGCTTCCGGGGAACGAGCCGGTAGAGGACCTGGCGCAGCAGGTGCTTCGTTTCCCCTCCCCGGACCTTGAGGCCCATCGGCAGCCTGGCCGCGAACTCCACCACGCGATGATCGAGCAGCGGGACCCTCGCCTCGAGCGAGTACGCCATCGAGGCCCGGTCGACCTTCGCCAGGATGTCGTCCACGAGGTAAGTGCGGATGTCGGTGGCCATCGCCCGCTCGACGATCCCTCCCGCGCGGGGGTCCCGGAACGTCCGGAAGTACTGCAGGTGCGAGTCGTCCACCACCTCGGGGAGAAGCTCCCCCAGTCGCCTTCTCTCGAAGATCCCCACCGTGTGGAAGTAGAGCTGCGCCGGATCGTCGTAAAGGACGCTCTCCGCC
This sequence comes from Deltaproteobacteria bacterium, assembly GCA_016220005.1. Classification (GTDB taxonomy): domain Bacteria; phylum Desulfobacterota; class Deferrimicrobia; order Deferrimicrobiales; family Deferrimicrobiaceae; genus JACRIV01. The sequence continues at coordinate 12,500 of JACRIV010000126.1, read as the reverse complement.
GCCCGCTGTACCTTGTGAACAGGGACGCGCGAAAGGAGCGAGCACAGCGGACGCCGCAGGAAGGCGGGGATACCCTGGATGACGCGCCCCTGCCGGACCCACTCGTACCGCGGGTAGCCGCAGAAGAGCTCGTCCCCCCCGTCCCCGGAGAGACTTACGGTGACGTGCTGCCGCGTGAATTCCGAGATCAGCATCGTCGGGATCGCCGATGAGTCGGCGAAGGGTTCGTCGTAGGCATCGGGGATCTTTCGGACCAGCGCGACCGCATCGGCGGCCGTGCACCGCTTCTCGTGGTGGTCGGTGCCCAGGTGCCGTGCGACCTCCCTCGCGTGCCCCGATTCGTCGTACCCCTTCTCATCGAATCCGATGGAAAAGGTCTTGACGGGCCCGGAGGCGGCCTGCTGCATGAGTGCCACGGTGAGGGAGGAATCGATCCCTCCCGACAGGAAGGCGCCGAGCGGCACGTCGCTGATCATCCGGTACCGCACGGAGGAGGAGAGCAGGGAGGACAGCTCTTCCAGGTATTCCTCCTCCGTGCGGGGCTGCCCGTCCTCCTTTCCCCAGTGGTCCGCGAGGTCCCAGTACGCCCCGTCCGTTTCCGCCCCGTCCGGGGAGATCTCGACGATGTGCCCGGGAAGCACCTTGCGCACGTCGCGGTAGATGGCGTGGGGCGCCGGCACGTACTGAAACTCCAGGAAGTACTGGAGCGCGGCCCGGTCCACCTCCCGGGAGAAGGAGGGACACGCGAGAAACGGCGAAAGCGTGGAGGCGAACAGAATGAGCCCCGGAGCGCGCCCCAGGAACAGGGGCTTGATTCCGAGGCGGTCCCGGACGAGGTACATCTTCCGGCCCGGGCCGTCCCACAGGGCGAAGGCGAACATTCCGATGAATCGGCGTACCGCGCCTTCCACGCCCCACTGCCGGCAGGCGGCGAGCATCACCTCCGTGTCCGACCCTCCCCGGAAGGCGTGTCCCTTCTTCTCCAGCTCCTCGCGGATCTCGCGGTAGTTGAAGACCTCCCCGTTGTAGGCGATGACGAGAGAGCCGTCGGCGGAGGCCATCGGCTGGGCTCCCGCTTCCGAAAGGTCGAGAATGGCGAGACGGCGGTGGGAGAGCCCCGCGCGCCCGTCGGGGGAGAGGTAGATCCCGAAAGCGTCCGGGCCTCGTCGCGCCATCGGATCCCCCAACGCGCGCAGCATCTCTTCCCCTGGACGTTCGTCCCGAAGCGCCAGGAATCCCGCTATGCCGCACATGGGTTCATGATACCCCGCGCAGTGTCGCGTGTAGCTTCGTTATCTGCGGCAGACGAAATGCCAATAGGGCGGGTTCTCGGAGACGACGGTCTCCCGGAAGGTGTCCGTGAGCGCCTGGATCTCACTTCTGCTGAAACGTTGCTCGATCCTTGTGAAGAACCGGTCGTAGACGTCCTGCCGGATACGGCGGACCGATTTCCCCTGATAGGCGTCGAACAGCGGCGCCTGCCGTGCGAGGCCAAAGGGGCGCAGAGCGTGTCCTAGGCCGATCAACGGCAGGTAGACCCCGAGGGTGAAGAACCAGGTTATCCAGGCTCTCGCAGGGGGGCTGTGGATCCTGGACAGCAGGAGGCGTACGGAGGTGACCCCCGCGAGCAGGCGGCGCCAATATGCCGGCCTGTTGTCCAGGGAGTAATACAGGAAGACGAGGAGTTCGCGGGAGTGGCGGGCGAGCGCCCGGACCTCGTCGAGCGCGTCGGTCGGCAAGTGGTGCAGGACTCCAAGGCAGAACAGGAAATCGGCGAAGTCCCGCCGGAATGGAAGGCGTGTCAGGTCGCCCATGAAATAGAGCGCGTTCTCCGCGGAGCGAAGGTTGCGGCGGGCGACGAAGATCGCTTCGGAAAAATCCACGAGAACCAGTTCTCGGCAAAGATCCTTCAGAAAATAGCTCCACCTCCCGATCCCGCACCCGAGGTCGCAGACGCGGGAGCCCGCGAGCCCGGAAAGGTCGACGAGGTCGAAATATTGAAGAAACTCCCGCTCGTGGTCGGGGAGGATGCGGGGGAACCTGCGCCATTCCTCGCCGAAGGTGAACTGGATGTCTTCCGCGAAGGCGGAGGAGTCCGGATCGCCGTCCGCACGGACGGCCCCCAGCTTGTTCCGGAACGAGGCCGGCCATCGCGCCGGCTCAAGGAGCACGATGACGTCCTCCACGATCGGGTAGGCGCGTCCCTCCACCACCAGCCGCCCCGGCTCGAGCCGCAAGGCATCCACACCGAAAACGTCCTTCAGGCTGTCCAGTTTGCCTTCGTAATACACGGAGCTCCCCTGACGACCTATCCGGAGATTAAGACCGGATACAGGGTCGCATATAGCCGCTCCACGCCCCGCACCATTTTTTCCATCGGAAACCGCTCCCGGACCAGCCGCCTCCCCGCCTCCCCCATCGCCTGCGCCCGGTCCGGATTGCGCAGGAGCGAAAGGAGGGCGGCGGCGATGGCGGGAGGGTCGCGCGGAGGGACCAGGATCCCCGTCTCTCCGTCGACGACGGCTTCGGGGTTCCCGCCCACGGCGGTCGCAACGACCGCCTTTCCCGCCGCCATCGCCTCCAGGATCGTGTTCGAGAACCCCTCTTCGTGAGAGGGATGGACAACGAGGGTCGATGCGGCGATTATCCCCGCCGCGTCGTGCCGGGAGCCTGCAAGGATGAAGCGGCTCCCAAGCCCGAGGGCGGCGATCTCTTCTCTGATAGCGGGCAGGCACCCCGCGTCCCTCCCGACGAGGACGAACTGGGCGGAGGGGAGCTCCTCCACGACGATCCGGGCGGCGTTGATCAGGTCGGAATGCCCCTTGTACGGGTAGAAGTTTCCGACGTAGGTGATCACCGGGGCCCCTTCGGAGCCGGCCGCCTCCGGCAGCAGCCGCTCGATCGGTTCAGGCCCGGGAAGGGCGGTGTCGATGCCGTTGTAGACGAGGCGTATTTTCCCGTTCCAGAACCGTTCGTTTTCCATGACATCTTTTTCTACGGCCGTCGAGTTCACCATGACGGTGTTGGCGAGCAGGTTGCCTGCGTTTTCGATCCAGGATGCGTAAGGGTAGCGTTTCCTGTCCCGCGAGAGGGCGCGTTTGCTCACCACGCGCGCCGGGATGCCGGCGATCTTCCCGGCGGCGGCGGCGACGAAGTTGGCAGCCGGGAGGTAGGAGTGAACGATTCCGACCCGCTCCCTGCGCAGCAGGGCCGCCATGTGGAAAATACAAGCCGCCGCATCGCGCAGGCTCCTCCATCCCATCCCCCTTTGCGGAGTCAGCCCCCGGTATCCCAGGATCCGTACGGGGACGCCCATCCGGGCGAACTCCGGCTCCAGCGCGCCGCCGCCGGCCGCTCCGATCACGATCGGCTCGAAACGCCGCCGGTCGATCCGCGCGACCAGTTCGCAGACCTGTTTTTCCGTCCCGCCCAGAACAAGATAAGGAAGGACGTAGGCGACGCGGACCGGGGTTTGTACTTCGGCGTGCACGATGGGGGAAATCTCCGGAAGCAGTGTCCCCGATAATCGATTTCCCGTCAACGGCGCATACCTGGCCGCAGCAGGGGCCGCGACCCGCCGATGGCGCCGGGGGGAACCGGTGTGATATTTTAGAAAATAATTTTGCGCCAGTAGCCTTAACCGGGAGGAAACGCTGTTGAAGCAGGTACTGGTCAAGCAGGGGCAGGTCGTGGTCGAGGAGGTGCCCGCGCCACTGGTCGAGCCGGGGACGCTCCTCGTACGGGTGGACCATTCCTGCATTTCCATCGGCACCGAGATGAGCGGCCTCAAGGGGAGCGGGATCCCCTTGTGGAAGCGTGCCCTCACGGAGCCGGACAAGGTCAGGAAAGCGCTGGCGATGGTGGCGACCCAGGGCCTGTCTCACACCCGCGGCGTGGTCGAGGGGAAGCTTCATTCCGGAAACCCCACGGGGTACTCCGCCGCCGGACGCGTTCTGGAAGCGGGAGAGGGTATCGAGGACATCGGTCCGGGCGATCCCGTCGCCTGCGCCGGATCGCAGTACGCCCACCACGCGGAGATCATCCGCGTTCCACGAAACCTCGCGGTCCGCATTCCGGCGCAGCTCGGCTTTCCCGCGGCCAGTACGGTGACCCTGGGAGCGATCGCCCTTCAGGGCGTCCGTCGAGCCCGGCCGACGCTTGGGGAAACGTTCGTCGTGATCGGTCTGGGGATCCTGGGCCAGCTGACGGTGCAGCTTCTTCGGGTCAACGGGTGCCGGACGATCGGCACCGACCTCGATGGCGCAAGGATCGCCCTCGCGCGCGGTCTGGGCATGGGTTACGGCGTTCACCCGGACGACGGAGTGGACGTCGAGCAGGTGGCGCGGCTCACGGAGGGCTTGGGCGCGGACGGCGTGATCATCACCGCGGCGACTCCCTCCGATGCGGTGGTGTCCACCGCCTTTCGCATGTGCCGCAAGAAAGGGCGGGTCGTGCTGGTCGGCGACGTCGGCTTGAACCTCAACCGCGCGGACTTCTACCAGAAAGAGCTCGATTTTCTCGTCTCCACTTCCTATGGCCCCGGGCGCTACGACAATGCTTACGAAGAGAAGGGGGTGGATTACCCCGTCCCGTACGTGCGCTGGACCGAGAACCGAAACATGGCGGAATATGTCCGCCTGCTTGCCGAGGGGAAAATAACGGTTTCACCCCTCGTCTCCGCCGTCTACCCGGTGGACCAGGCATCCGCGGCGTACGAGTCGCTGAAGAAGGAAGGCCCCGAAAGGCCCCTGATGGTGCTTCTCTCGTATCCCGACGCTTCGGGCGGCGCTTCACCATCCCGGACGATCCCGAATCCGTTCGCCGTCCCCACGGCGCCCGGCCGCATCCGGCTTGCCCTCGTGGGCGCGGGCGGATTCGCCAGGGGAACCCACCTGCCCAACGTGCAGGCGCTCTCGGACCGCTTCCAGCTGCAGGCGGTCGCAAGCCGCACCGGGACCAACGCAGCGGCCGTGGCGAGACAGTTCGGCGCGGCCTATTCCTCCACCGATTACCGGGAGCTCCTCGCCGATCCCGCGGTGGAAGCCGTCCTGATCGCCACGAGGCATCGCCTTCACGCGCCCCTGGCCCTCGAGGCGATGCGGGCCGGAAAGCACGTGCTCGTGGAAAAGCCCCTCGCGTTGACCAGGGAGGAGCTCGACCCGATCGTGGCGTTCTACGGGTCCGGGGAACCGCGGGAGGGCCGGCCGGTGCTGCTCACCGGCTTCAACCGCCGCTTCTCCCCCTACGCCCGCGCCATACACGAGGCCGTAAAGGACCGCACCAGCCCGATGGTGCTGAATTACCGCATGAACGCCGGGTACATTCCGCTGACCCACTGGGTCCACACGGAAGAAGGCGGCGGGCGGAACCTGGGCGAGGCGTGCCACATTTATGATCTGTTCACATTCTTTACCGGGAGCCGGCATACCTCGGTCACGGCCCGGTCGATCGTTCCCGCAACCGGACAGTACGGCCGCCGCGACAACTTCGTCGCCACGGTCTCCTTCGCCGACGGCTCGGTCGCCACACTCACCTACACGGCGCTCGGGTCGAACGACTATCCCAAGGAGCACCTCGAGGTCTTCGTGGACGGAAAGGTCATCGTGCTGGAGAACTACAAGCGCCTGTCCCTGTTCGGGTCCCGGGCCAAGGGGATGGAGAGCGCGTTGCCGGAGAAGGGACACCGGGAGGAGCTTGCGGCGTTCGCCCGCGCGATCTGGGAAGGGGGCGAGTGGCCCATCCCGCTCTGGCAGCAGGTCCAGGCGACGGAGATCGCTTTCTCGGTCGAGGATTCCCTCTTCCCGGGCTGCCCCCCAGGCTGATGTCCAATCCGGGCGGGAAACAGAAAACCCCATGTGCGGCATAGTCGGGTCGCTGGCGTTCCGGAACGGCGGCTTCACCGTCACGGAACCCTACATCACGGGGATGCGCGACACGATGGCGCACCGGGGGCCGGACGGCGCCGGGACCTGGATCTCCCGGGACGGGCGCGTGGGTCTGGGCCACCGCCGCCTCTCCATCATCGACCTGTCGGAATGCGCCGCCCAGCCGATGAGCAACGAGGACGACACGGTGTGGATCTCCTTCAACGGGGAGATCTACAACCACGTGGAGATCCGGTCCGAGCTCACGGCTACGGGTGGGCACCGGTTCAAGACCGACCATTCCGACACCGAGGTCATCCTGCACGCCTTCGAGCAGTGGGGAATCGACTGCCTGCGGCGGTTCCGGGGGATGTTCGCCCTCGCGCTGTGGGACGGCAGGGCGCGGGAGCTGTGGCTCGTGCGCGACCGGGTCGGCATCAAGCCGCTCTACTACTCGATCCATCACGGGCGCATCGCCTTCGCTTCCGAGATTAAGGCGCTGCTCGCGGACCCGGAGCAGGGACGGGCCGTCCACGAGGAGGCCCTGTTCCATTACCTGTCCTTCCTCACGACGCCCGCCCCGCAGACGCTTTTCGACGGGATCCGGAAGCTCCCGGGAGGGACCTGGCTCAAGGTGGGCGAGGACGGCCAGGTCCGGGAATGCCGCTACTGGGACGTCTTCGACCGTGCGGCTCCGCTTTCGGGCGTCTCCGAGGAGGAGATCGCGGCGCGGATCCTGTCCGAGCTGCGCACCTCGGTACGCCTGCGGAAAGTGAGCGACGTCCCGGTCGGGGTCTTCCTCTCCGGCGGCATCGATTCCAGCACCAACGCCGCGCTGTTCTCCGAGGGGGAGGGCAGGCCGGTCAAGACCTTCACCGTCGGCTACGAAGGCGAGTATCGAAGTTATGCGAACGAGCTGCACTTCGCCCGCAGAATGGCCTCCGAGGTCGGGGCCGACCACCACGAGCGGCTGCTCGACATCGACGACCTCCTCGACTTCCTGCCCCGGATGGTCCGCCTGCAGGACGAGCCCATCGCCGACCCGGTCTGCGTGCCGCTCTACTACGTCTCCAAGCTCGCCCGTGACCACGGAGTCATCGTCTGCCAGGTGGGCGAGGGCGCGGACGAGCTGTTCTGGGGGTATCCCGGCTGGAAGAGGGCGCTCGAGGTCCAGCGGTACGGTGACCTCCCGGTGCCGCGGCCCTTCATGAAGGCGGGGCTCCATGCTTTGAGGCTCGCGGGAAGGGAAGAGACGACCGGCTACGAGTGGCTGCGCCGCGCCGCGGCCGGCCAGCCGGTTTTCTGGGGGGGCGCGGAGGCCTTCACGCAGACGCAGAAGGAGCGCCTCCTCTCCCCGAGGCTTCGCAAGGCGTTCGCCGGCTACACCTCCTGGGAAGCGCTGCGGCCGATCCGCGCCCGCTTCGAGGAGAAGGCCTGGGAGCGGTCGCCCCTGAACTGGATGACCTACCTGGACCTCTCCCTGCGGCTTCCCGAGCTGCTCCTGATGCGGGTCGACAAGATGAGCATGGGCGTGGGCCTGGAGGGGCGGGTTCCCTTCCTGGACCACCGCTTCATCGAGCTTGCGATGAGCATTCCGTCGGCGGTGAAGACGAAAGACGGAACGCTCAAGTACATCCTCAAGAAGGCCGTGCGGGGCCTGATCCCCGACGAGCTTATCGACCGCCCGAAGCAGGGGTTCGGCGTGCCCGTCCACGAATGGTTCTTCGACAGGCTGGGGGACAGGGCACGCCGGGAACTCGCCGACTTTTGCCGCCGGACCGACTTCCTGGACGCCCAAGCCGTTGCCGGCCTCATGGAACGGGGGCGCGGCCCGCAGGCCTGGTACCTGCTGAACTTCGCCATGTGGTGGAAGGCATTCGTGGGATGAGCGAATACAAGGAGGAATCCAGGCGGCTGTGGAACGCAAATCCGTGCGGCGGGAGAGGCGGAGGTCTGGACGATATCGAGTACGCCACGCTGGATTATTTCCGCGCCGTGCGGTACCGCCGGTACGAGGTCAGCGATCCCTGGATCAGGAAGACGATCGATTTCAACGCGGCGCGGGGGAAAAGACTGCTGGAAATCGGCTTCGGTATAGGCACGGATCTGCTGTCATTCTGTGAGGGGGGAGCGGAAGTCCACGGGATCGACATCACGGATGAGCACTTTCGTCTTGCAAAGCGGAACTTCGAACTCCACGGGAGACGCGCCGAATTGAACCTTTGCGACGCGGCATGTATCGAGTTTCCGTCAGGTTATTTCGATTTCGTATACTCCCTCGGCGTACTCCACCACACGCCGGATACCGTCCGGTGCGTTTCGGAGGCTTACAGGGTTTTGAAACCGGGGGGACGGCTTATCCTTGGGGTGTACCACACGTTCAGCGCGTTCCACCTCGTCAATCTCCTCCTTTATAACGGCCTGATCAAGGGGAAACTGAGGCGCCTAGGGTACAGGGGGCTCCTGTCGACCGTGGAGCGAGGGGCGGACGGCATGAGCGTTGCGCCGCTCGTGAAGACTTACGGCAAACGGCAGCTGCGGCACATTCTTTCCGACTTTTCGACCGTAGAGATCAAGATCGCTCATTTCCGGCGGGACCATGTGCCGTACGTGGGACGATTTATCCCGGTGTCCTGGGAGGAGGTTCTCGGGACGCGGGTCGGGTGGTATCTGGTCGCGTTCGCGGCGAAGTGAGGGTGCAGGTGAGCGTGGACATGGACTTCATCAGGCGGACGGTGTCGTCCGATGTCTTCCGGAAAACCGCCGAGACCCTGACGACACGATTTTTCCTCATCGGCATCGGCCTGCTGACGTCCGTGATCGTTGCAAGGATCCTCGGGCCCGAGGGTCGTGGATTCTATGCCGTGGCATCGGCCATCGCGGCCTTCGGCGTCCAGTTCGGCAACGCCGGCCTCCACGCCTCGAACAGTTACTATGTGGCAAAGGACCGCGCGCTCCTTGCACCCCTTCTCGGGAACACGGTCGTGTCAAGTCTCGTTGTCGGGGGAGCCATCGCGGCGGCGGCATTGGCCTTCTTTCATTTTCGCCCCGGGTTTGCGCCGCTGCAGGGACCCTTGCTGCCGCTCGCATTTGCATGGATTCCTTTCGGCCTTGCCTCCCTCCTCCTGCAAAACCTGCTTCTCGGCATCCGCGACGTCCGCGCCTACAACGTCCTCGAAATGTTCAACAGGGTGCTCTCGGTCGCCCTGGTGGCGGTCCTTATTGTTGCGGGACGCGTCACGGTGGAATCGGTCTACCTGGCGGGATTTTCGGCTCTCTTCGCGAGCATCTTATTGACCCTGCGAAGGCTGCGTGCGGCCACCGATGCGTTCCCCTCGCCCTCCATGCCTCTGTTCCTCGAGAACATTCGGTACGGGCTCAAGGCGTACCTCGCGGCACTGTTTGCCTATTCGGTGCTCCGGATAGACCTGTTGATGATCAAATACATCCTGGGCGCCGCCGAGGCCGGGTACTATTCCGTCGCCGTCTCCATGGCGGATCTGGTCTACCTGATCCCGGCGACTGTCGGGACCATAATATTCCCGAAGCTCTCCGCCATGGGGAGCGACGCCGAACGATGGGAATTCACAAAGAAACTCTCGCTCTACATCGGCGGGGCGCTCGTCGTGCTGCTCGCCGTGGCGATCCCTCTGGCGCCGCACGTCATCGGGTTGCTCTACGGGAAGGCCTTCCTGCCCGCCGCCCCCGCGTTCATCGTTCTCGGCGTGGGCATGATCTTCTATGGGACAAACAATATTCTTTCCTACTGTCTTGCCGCGATGTCGTTCCCGTGGTTCGGCGTCGGCGTGTGGATCGTCGCCGCGGCCCTTAACATACTCCTGAACCTTTACCTGATTCCGTCCATGGGGATCCTCGGAGCGTCCCTTTCTTCGCTGCTCTGCTACTTCCTGCTGATGGCGTCGCAGTACGCCTACCTCGCGAGAAGAGGGAGGGTCCTTGCGCGTCAAGCGTGACTTTGCCCTTGTTTACCGGACTCAGGACGACCCCTGGGCGATCGGGGACGCGACCTCTGACCGGTACAACCTATACCGCGAGCTGATCCTGCGCCACGCTCAGGTGCGGGGTTCCATGCTGGATATCGGCTGTGGCTTCGGAGCGTTCTTGGCGCGCTTCCGTGACGACTTCGAGTCGCTCGTCGGCGTCGATATCAGCCGGGACGCGATCCGAAAAGGGGAGGAGAGGTATCCCTTCATCACCTATGTCCAGGGATCGGCCGACGACCTGCCACGCGCCTCCGGACTGTCTCCGCGTTACGACGCGATCGTTTACAGCGATGTCATCTGCTACTTCGACGAAGCGGGGAAGAGGCGGTCCCTCGAGTGGATCGCCTCCCGTCTCGCCGACGATGGGCTGGCGTTCATCGCCGCGTGGTGCCCCGGGGGCAAGTACCTGACGTACGACGAGCTGGCGCGCTTGGTCGAGCGGTATTTCAAGGTGGAGCACGGGCGGATGCTCCCGAGCGAGCACGCCTTGTTCCTGGCGCGGAGGAAGAAGCATATCGTTGCGGTCACGGTCGACTACGAAACGTGGCAGCCCATTCCGCCCGGACGGTCGATCGATTGGGAGGAAGATGTCTTCCGCCCCGCGGAGAGGCTGCTCGAGCTGTGCGGGGAGCTCGGCATCCCGCTCACCCTGATGGCCGAGATGGGGGAGTATTTCTGGCTGCGCGAGCACGACGAGGACTCCGCGCGGCGGATGGAGGAGCAGTGGGCGGAGGCGGTCCGCGCGGGCCACGACGTCCAGTTGCACCTGCACCCGTGCTGGCTGCCGGAGCTGGGGGCGCGACGCGCGGGCGGGGAGTGGCGGTGGGACCTCTCTCGGTCGAAGGCGGACGACTACCCCGGAGATCTTGCCGCGCTCGTCGGCCGGTGCAAGGCGGCGCTGGAATCGGCGGGCCGCCGGGGGAACCCCGGCTACCGCGTCACCGCGTTCCGCGCCGGCGCCTACCAGGTCCAGCCGTTCAAGCGCCTCTACGACGCCCTCTCGGCCAACGGGATCTTCTGCGATTCCTCCGTCCATACCGGCGGCGTCTCCGCGGAACGGGGATACGATTTCTCGCTGGCCTATTCGGCGCACCAGCCGTACTTCGCCAATGCCTACGATCCCCAGCTCAAGGCCCCTCCCGCGGAACGGGCGATCGTGGAGATCCCGATCCTCACGTTCGGGCCCGGCGACCGATGGTGCCTGGACGGCGCCGAAGGGCGAAGGATCGCCTCGCGCCTGCTCTCCCATCTCCGGGAAGACGCCTCCCTGTTCCGGACCAGCGAATCCTTTCGCCGGATGAACCGGGCAAAGGCCCTCGCCGCGGATCTCTACAGCCGGCTCAAGCCGGCCCGCGGAGCGCTGAACAGGATCCTGCCCCGGGCTGTGGCGCACTTCACGACCGCCTACGGGCCGGAGACCCTTGCGGGACACGAATACTTCGTCTTGACCGGGCACACGAAGGGCGCCCACGACTTCGGCGAGATCGCGAACAACCTCCGCGCGCTCCGGGAAGACGGCAGGTTCGAGTTCGTGACCCTGTCCGCGATGGCCGGAGAGGCGAGGCGGGAGCTTGCGGAAAGCGTTCGGGAGAGCGCCGGGGAGGAAGCCCGCCACCAGGTGCGCAGGGAATACAAGGTCGTCATGGGCGACGCGCGCAACGACGCACAGTCCCATGCCCTGCAGGCAAGAATCCCCCTCGACAGGAACAGCGTCCTGGATCTGGGATGCGGGGCGGGACACTGGGCCGCACGGATCTCCGGCCTGTACCCCTGGATGCGCGTGACGGGCGTCGACTGCGGCCTGGATTTCCTGAAAAGCGCGCGCAGGGGGCACCCCTCGCCGCGACTCGCGTTCCTGGCCGGCGATTTCCAGAACCTTCCGTTTCCCGGCGGGAGCTTCGATTGCGTCTACGCCGACAACAGCCTCGAACACGCCTTCGACGTCGACGGGGTCCTGTCCGAGCTGTCCCGGGTGCTTCGCAAAGGCGGGGTGCTTGTGGCGGCCGTGCCGAGCGACGCGCGGAACCCGGGCAAGATCTGTGACAATCACACGTGGAAGACGGCGCCGCACGAGCTGCGGCTGCGCCTTGGCGCCGCCGGGTTCGTCGGCATCCGCGTCGAGGAGGTCGACACGTACCGGGTTCTGGGCCTGCCGCCCTACCCGCCGTCGAACGACCGGATGATGTACATCGAGGCCTGGAAGCGAGACGCCGAAGCCTCGAAGGAGGAGCGGGCGCTGGAGGTCATGGACTGGGTCTACCGGAAGCTGTCCCCGGACAAGCCCCAGGAGAGCAACGACGCCGTGGAGATCCTGGCGCGGGGCCACGCGTACTGCATGGGGTACGCCATCGTCCTCGGGGAGCTCCTGCGGAGGGAGGGCTACTCCATCAAGTGGGTCACGATGTTCGCCGAGGACCACCCGCGGGGAAGCGACCCCGGGATGACCGACACCCACGAGGTGCTCTCCGTCGACCTCGGCGGGCGCGAAGTGACGCTGGACCCGATGGCGAACACGTGCATCCCCCACCCGGTTTCCGAGATCGTGAGGAACCCGGGCCTGGCCGGAAAGAAGGAGCGCCCCGACGGCCGATACCTCGGACGGGGCTATCACCTGTACGACACGAAGTTCTGG
>JACRIV010000125.1 GCA_016220005.1 Deltaproteobacteria bacterium | reverse complement strand
TCGGACTCGGCGGTCGCCAGGCGGTCGCGCGCCCGGTCCGCTTCAAGGACCGCTCGCGCATGAAGCGCCTTCGCGTACCCGATCGCGCGATCGTCCACGCCGGAGGCCGTCGCTGACGTGGCACCGCACAACAGCAACACCACCGACAGGAGAGCAAACAAACCGTTTCGAGACCATCGTGTAATCGTCACTTTGCGGATATTCCTCTCCTGGAAATCGGGCGTTCCGTTACTGCATCCTGTTACTTCCTTATCGGACGAAGTCGGATAAAACTTCACGCAATGTACTTCACATGTTCGTCCCAACAACTGATGACCCCATCGTTGGACAAAGCGAAACCCGCGAGACACTATCGGGCTAATTGAAAATTAACGGAAAAAGGGAGCCTCGGACATTGCCGGGCTCCCTGGCCATTTTCTGGTGCCGAAGGGGGGACTCGACCGATAAGGCTCCGGCGGTCACGCCTCCGCCCTCCCGGCGGCTCGCCCGCCTGACGGGCTCCACAAGGTCGCCCTTTTCCTCGCTCCTCACTCGGCGGCAGGCTCGCGTTCGAGTCCCCGCAGTGCACCAGTCGAAACAAAAAAGGCGCCCAGATTCACTGAGCGCCTGCAAAGTTTCGACTGGTGCCGAAGGGGGGACTCGAACCCCCACGGGTTTCCCCACCACCCCCTCAAGATGGCGTGTCTACCAGGTTCCACCACTTCGGCACGCGAGGAGAACCCATCTTATCGACGACCCGCAGGAAAATCAATAGCGGCGAGAATCCGACCGAAAGAGACAGATGGAGGAGGGACCGCAGGCCCGGGCGGGGCGTCCTGAGGCAGCGATTCGAGCCCTATTAAGCCCTTCCCATTCCCTGCTGGTCATTCTATCCTTTGGGGAAAACGCAACGCCGCGAGGTCCCCCGCATGGCGAACAACGAAAGACCGGTTGGCCTTTACCGGAACACCGTCAGCTTCTTCGGCGCGCTCGTCTCCGCCGGCAGCATCCTCCTCATCGTCTTTGCGCTTGCCCTCGACTTGAGCCTCAAGCGCCCCAGCCCCTACATCGGGATCTTCACGTACATGGTGTTTCCCGCGTTCTTCGCCGTGGGCGCCATCCTCGTCCTGTACGGGATGCGGAGGGAGAGCCTCAGGCGGAGGCGCGTGGGCACCGAAGAGGCGCTCCCCTATCCCCGTGTGGACCTCAACGACCCGCTCCACCGCAAATGGTTCAGCTACGTCGCGCTGGGCGGGACGTTCCTTGCGATCCTGATGACCTTCGTCACATACAACGCCTTTCTGTATTCCGAGTCCGTCTCCTTCTGCGGAACGCTCTGCCACTCGGTGATGAAGCCGGAATACGAGGCCTACAAGGCGTCGCCTCACGCCAAGGTCAGCTGCGTGGATTGCCACGTCGGGCACGGCGCCTCCTGGTACGTCAAGGCAAAGATCTCCGGGGCCCGGCAGGTCCTGGCGGTGCTCTTCAAATGGTACCCCACGCCGATTCCGACCCCCATCGAGAACCTGCGCCCCGCCCGGGAGACGTGCGAGGAGTGCCACTGGCCGGCGAAATTTTTCGGGACCCAGCTGATGCAGATCCCCCACTTCCGGTACGACGAGAAGAACACGCCCGAGCAGATCAGCATCGGGGTCAAGACGGGCGGCGGCAGCGCGGCCCTGGGGGGAACCGCCGGGATCCATTGGCACATGCTCATCGAGAACAAAGTCCATTACGTAGCCCTGGACCGCCAGAAGCAGGAGATCCCGCGGATCGAGGTTCGCCACGCCGGCGGCCGCGTGGAGGAGTACACGAGCCTCGACTTCAAGGGGACCGAGGAGCAGCTCCGTGCTCTGCCCAGGGACGAGATGGACTGCATGGACTGCCACAACCGGCCCACCCACATCTTCGATCCGCCGGAGACGGCGGTGGACCGGGCGATGACGACGGGCCTCATCCCCCGGACGCTGCCCTGGGTCAAGAAGGTGGTGGTGGACGCCCTCGTCCGGGAGTATCCCACCCGGGAGAAGGCCCATGAGGGCATGCTGGGCGAAATCGGCGACTTCTACGCAAAGCGCTATCCCGAGGTCTATAAGAAGCGCGCGGCCGAGATCGAAAAAACCGTCGCGACCGCCGTGTCGATTTACGACCGCAGTGTCTTCCCGGAGATGAAGGTGAACTGGAAGACCTACCCGTCCAACATCGGACACCGGAACTGGCCGGGATGCTTCCGGTGCCACGACGGGCGGCACGTCTCGAAGACCGGGAAGGTCCTGAGCATGGAGTGCGCCGTCTGCCACACCCAGCCCGTGCGGTCGCCGCTCATGCCCATCGGAACGGTCCTGACGGCGAGCCGGATGCCCTGGCACCCGGTGGAACTGGCCGGGAAGCACGGCCGCATCCTCTGCAACCGGTGCCACGCGGCGGGATACAGACCCCCGTCGGATTGCGCCGAGTGCCATAAGATCGACACGTCGGCGCCGATGATGTCTTCGATGAAGTGCGCCGAGTGCCACGCCAAGGTGTTCGAGGCCAAGCCCGTGGCGGGCTGCAAGGATTGCCACGACAGCGTCTCCGGGCTGCACGTCAAGGGGGAGCACAAGGAGCTCTCGTGCACGGACTGCCACAAACCCCACGGCTGGGCCGTCACGGGACGCGACCTATGCCTCGGTTGCCACAGCGACATGAAGGAGCACAACAAGGACCGGGGTGCGTGCACGAAGTGCCACGATTTCCGGGGGAGGAAGGCGTAAAGAACGGCCTAAGTGCGGCGTTATTCCTCGTCGAGCAGCGCCGCGGGACGAATCCCCTGCCTGCCGAACTTCTCTGCGATCCGGTCCACGGCGCGGTTGAGTTTCTCCTTCTTCTCCGGCGGGCCGGCGAACAGGGACAACTGGGCTCCTTCCTCGGGGACGACGAAGTGGGAGAGAGAGAGTCCGAGGAGCCGGACCGGCCGTTTTCCCGCTTCCGTCTTCGCGAGAAGCGGCAGGGCGTTCCGGTAGATTTCTCCTCCGTCGTCCGTCGCGTAGTTCAAGGTGACGTCCCGGGTGATCAGCGTGAAGTCGCCGTACTTCACCTTCAGGGTGATCGTCCTCCCCTTGAACCCGTGGCGCCGCATCCGCGCGGCCACCCGCGTGGCGAGGGAGAGAAGCTCCCTCTTCAGGACCTCCATGTCGACGATGTCCTCGTCGTAGGTGTCTTCCCGGCCGATCGACTTCTGCTCCCGCTCGGGGGCGACCTCCCGGTCGTCGACCCCGTGGGAGAGCTGGTGCAGCAGGATCCCGTGCTGCCCGAACTTCCGGGCGAGAACCTCCACCGGGACGCGGCTCAAGTCGCCGATGGTGCGGACGCCCAGCTCCTTCAGCGCCTCCTGCGTGACTTTCCCCACGCCCCAGAGCTTCCCCACTGGGAGCGGCTCGAGAAACTCCTTCTCCTTCCCGCGGGGAACGACGGTCAGCCCGTTGGGCTTGTGCAGGTCGGAGGCGATCTTGGCGACGAGCTTGTTTCCCGCCACGCCGGCCGACACGGTAAGTCCCGTCTCGCCCCGCACCGCCGACCGGATCTTCTCGGCGATCTCCCCGGGCGGCCCGAACAGCCGGGTGGACCCGGTCACGTCCAGGAACGCCTCGTCGATCCCGAGCGCCTCCACGAGCGGGGTGAAGCGGTGGAATATCTCGAAGATCCGGTCCGAGGCCTCCTTGTACCGCTCCATCCGCACCGGAAGAAAGACCCCGTGAGGGCAAAGGCGCATCGCCGTCGCCATCGGCTGGGCCGAGTGCACCCCGAACTTCCTCGCCTCGTAGGACGCCGCGCAGACGACCCCCCTCCGAGCGCTCCCGCCCACGATGACGGGCTTGCCCCGGAGCTCGGGGTGGTCCAGCGCTTCCACGGAGGCGTAGAAGGCGTCCATGTCGAGATGGATGATGTCTCGCGCGTCGCGGCTTTTCACGGGACCTTGAGAAACGGGAATTTTTCCATCTCCTCTCGGGAGACGACCCCCACTCCGCCGAGGTCGAGGAACGTCTCGACCGCCACGACGGTCTGGAATTGCTCGAAATCGACATGGGAGGAGCACCCTTCCCGCGCGTGGGCGTCGATGATCCGGCCGTCCATCTCCCGCTCCACGTCGGGAGTCGGGATCTCCCCCTTGTGCCCCCGCCGCTCGATCCGGACGTAGAACGTCCCGGCCGGCACCCGCGGCGCGATCCCTTCGATCACCTCCCCCAGCCGCTCCCGGAACGTCTCCAGCGTGAAGGAGAAGTCCACGTCGATGGGCACGAGCCGCGAGACGTACCGCCAGAGCGGATCACGCGTCTCCCGGCTCTTCAGGAGCTCCTCATAGAAGAGGGGGCGCTCGGTGACGAACCCCCGCAGCGCGTCGCGGAACCCCGTCGGGAAGAACCGCCCGAAGTACTTGAGCTGCCGGAGCGCGCCCTGTTCGCCGTTCCTCCGGCAGGTGACCACCACGTTCCACTCCTTCACGGCCGTCCCTCTGCCGGCACCATGAAGCGCCCGGCTTTGTAGGAGCTGCGCACGAGCGGCCCGGAGGCGACCTGCGGGAACCCGATCCTCCGGGCGGCCGAAGCCAGGGCGGTGAACGCCTCAAGGGTTAGATACTCCCTCGCCGGGAGGTGGTGCTTCGACGGGGGAAGGTACTGGCCGATGGTGAGGGAGCGGCATCCCGCGGCGAACAGGTCCTCCATCACGGAGACCACCTCCTCCCTGCTCTCCCCGAATCCGACCATGAGCCCGGACTTGAGCGTAATCCGCGGGGCATAAATGTGCGCCTGGCCGAGCAGCTCCAGGGAGCGGGTGTAGACCGCCCCGGGGCGCACTTCCGGATAGAGGCGGGGGACGGTCTCCACGTTGTGGGCGAGGACGTCGGGCCGTGCGGCCGCCACCTCCCGCAGGGCGGCCCAGTTCCCCCGGAAGTCCGGGACGAGCAACTCCACGGAGGAGGACGGTGCACGCTTCCGGAGCTCCTTCACCACGCGCACGAACTGCGACGCGCCCCCGTCATCCAGGTCGTCCCGGGTAACCGAGGTGATCACGATGTGCTTCCACCCCAGCTCGGCCGCGGCCGAGGCGACCCGCGAGGGTTCGTACGTATCGGGAGGCCCGGGCTTCCCCGTCGCGACGCTGCAGAACGCGCAGCCCCGGGTGCAGGTTTCCCCCAGGATGAGGACGGTCGCGGTCCCCTCCCCCCAGCACTCGCCCAGGTTGGGGCACCGTGCGTCCCGGCACACGGTTCGCAGGTCGTAGCGGCGCAACACCTCCGCGACCTTCTCCACGCGCTCGGCTGCGGGGGCGCGGACTTTCAGCCAGGGGGGCCGGGTCGGTGATGAAGCGTGCTTCATCAGGAAAATCCCAGCAGGTGCCGGGCGCAGGCGGCGGCGACGGCGTCGCGGACGGTCTCCAACGGCGCTTCCCGCCCTGTGATCTCCGCGACGGAGGTCGCCTCCCGCCCTTTCAGGCCGCACAGGTGGATGCGCCGGAAGTACGACAGGTCGGTGTTCACATTCAGGGCGAACCCGTGATAGGTGACCCACCGCCGCACGCCGACGCCGATCGACGCGATCTTCTTCGGCCCCGCCCACACGCCGGTCAGCCCGTCGATCCGCCGGCTTGCGACGCCCATGTCGGCGAGCGCCTCGATGAGGGCGGCCTCGATGGACCGGACGAACCGGTGGACGTCCGGCTTTCCCATCAGCACGATCGGGTACCCGACGAGCTGGCCCGGGCCGTGATAGGTGATGTCGCCGCCCCGGGAGACCCGCTCCACCGTGATCCCTTCCCGCGCGAGCAGGTCCATCGGGACCAGGAGGTTGGCCACGTCGCCCGACCGGCCGAGCGTGTAGACGTGGGGGTGCGTGAGCAGGAGGAGGGTGTCGGGGATCTCGCCCCCGGCCCGCCGCTCGATGCATTGCATCTGAAGCTCCAGCGCCCGCCGGTACTCCATGTGTCCGAGCCAGGTCGTGTCCACGTTTGCAGCCTCCAGCTAGTAGGGAAACTCCCCCGCCTCGAGGATCTCCCGCACGCGGAAGAGGAACTCGTTCGCCGCGACCCCGTCGACGATCCGGTGGTCGTACCCCAGCACCAGGTACATCATCGGCCGGATGACGATGGCGTCCTCCCCGGCCGTCTCGACGACGACGGGCCGCTTGACGATCTGCCCCATCCGCAGAATCCCGACCTGGGGCTGGTTGAGGATCGGCATCCCGAAGAGGTTCCCCTTCGGTCCCGGGTTGCTGATGCTGAAGGTCCCGCCGGCCATCTCGTCCGGCATGATCCGGCGCGCCCTGGCGCGGGCCGCGAAGTCCTCCACGGCCTTGGAAAGGCCCAGGATCGACTTCTCGTCGGCGTTCCGGATGACCGGAACGAGGAGCCCCCTGTCGGTCTCGACCGCCACGCCGATGTGGATCGCTTTCTTGACGACGGTCGTCTCGCCGACCACGGAGGCGTTCAGGATCGGATACTCCCGCAGCGCCCGGACCGCCGCAAAGATGACGAAGGGGAGGTAGGTGATCGAGACCCCCTCCTTCTTCTTCGCCTCCCGGTACGCCGCCGCTGTGCGCATGTCCACCTCGGCGACCGTGTGGACATGCGGCGAGGTGCGCTTGCTCGCGACCATGTGCTCGGCGATCCGCTTCCGGATTGGGGTCCAGGGGAGCACCTGGTCCCCCTCGGGCGTGACCGTCGCCTTGGGGGGCGGCCCCGGGGCGGCCGGCGGCGCCTTCGCCTCGGGCGCGGCCGGAGCAGGCGCCGCGGGCGGGGCGGCTTCGGCGGCCGGTGGCGGAGCCGGGGGTGCGCCGGCCGCCCTTCGGGCGAGGTAGTCCTCCACATCCTTCTTGGTCACCCGGCCGTCGATCCCCGTCCCGGGGATCTGCGACAGGTCGAGGCCGTGCTCGGCGGCCATCCGGGCGACCACCGGCGAGATCCGTACCTTGGGGGCTTCCGCCGGGGGAGGAGCGGGGGAAGGCGCCTTGGGCGCCTCCACGGGGGGCTGCGTGGGGAGCGGCGGACCCGCCTCACGGGCCATCGCGCCCGGGAACCCCTCCCTCTCTTCGTCCCAGGGGGGTTTCGGAGGGGCTTCAGGCGGCGGTGCGGCCGCAGCCTTCTCCGTCTCGATCCATGCGATCGGGGTGAGGATCGGCACCGTCTCCCCCTCCTTCGCCAGGATCTCCACGACCACTCCGGCGGCGGGAGATGGAATCTCGGCGTCCACCTTCTCGGTGGAGATCTCCACCAGCGGCTGGTCCTTGGCCACGGTGTCGCCCGCCTTGACCAGCCACTTGGCCACCACCCCTTCGACCACGCTTTCGCCCAGTTGGGGCATGATGACGTCGACGCGCATCTGCCTTACCCCTTTCCCGTTCAGTACGATGCGAGCTTGCGGATCGCTTCGGTGATCCTTTCCTGGTTCGGGATGATGTACTCCTCCAGCGGCGTCGCGAAGGCGTTGTGCGTGTCCCTCGATGCCACGCGCAGGATCGGGCCGTCCAGGAAGTCGAACAGCTCCTCCGCGATGCGGGCGGCGATCTCTCCCCCGATGCCGCCGTTGCGCCTGGCTTCGTGGACGATCAGGGCCTTCCCCGTCTTGGTCACCGACGTCCGGATCGTCTTCCAGTCCAGCGGCAGCAAGGTGCGCAGGTCGATCACCTCGATGTCCACCTCCGACGCCATGTCCTTGGCGGCCTTCATCACGGCGTGCACCGGGGAACCGTAGGTGATGACGGTCATGTCCCTCCCCTCCTTGCGGAGCGCCGCCTTCCCGATGGGGACGATGAATTCGCCTTCCGGGATCTCCTCCTTGATCCGCCGGTAGAGGAACTTGTGCTCGAGGTAGATCACCGGGTCGTCGTCCCGGATGGCGGCTTTGAGCAGCCCCTTGGCGTCGTAAGCGGTCGCGGGCGCCACGATCTTCAAGCCCGGTATGTGGAAGAACCAGGCCTCCGGGTTCTGGGAGTGGTAGATTCCCCCGTGGACCCCCGCCCCGCAGGGGCCGCGCACGACGATGGGGCAGCTTGCCTGCCCGCCGTGCCGGTAACGCAGCGTCGCCGCCATATTGACGATCTGGTCGAACCCGCACGAGATGAAGTCGATGAACTGCATCTCGCAGATCGCGCGCATCCCCTGGATGGCGAGGCCCACCCCCGCGCCGACGATGAGCGACTCGGCGATGGGGGTGTCGACGACCCGCTCGGAGCCGAACTTCTCCAGGAGCCCCTCGGTCGCCTTGAACGCCCCCCCTAGAATCCCCACGTCCTCGCCCAGGATCAACACGTTCTCGTCCCGAGCCATCTCCTCGTGCATCGCCTGGTTGATCGCCTGGATGTAGGTGACCTGCATCTATTCCTCCGGGATCGGCATGGCGTAGAGGTCCTCCATCGCCTCCGGCCCTTCCGGCCAGGGGGATGCCTCGGCGAACGCCAGCGCCTCGTCGACGATCTTCTTCACCCGCTGCGCCGTCTCCGCCTTGATGGCCGCAACGTCGTACTTCCGCTTCTCCAGGTAGACCTCCCAGCGCTCTACGGGATCGCGGCTCTCCCAGGTGACCAGCTCCTCCTCGCTCCGGTAAGTGGCCCGGTCGTGCTCCGAGTGGCCGTGGTACCGGTAGGTCTTGCACTCGAGGTAAGTGGGCCCCTCGCCCCCGCGGGCCCGGTCGATCGCCTTCTTCGCCGCCTTCATCACCGAGTGGAGATCGTTCCCCGAGCAGACGTCCCCCTTGAAGCCGTACCCCGGGCCCCGGACGGCGACGTCCTCCACCGCGAACTGCAGCTCGTTGGGGGTGGAGTAGGCGTAGAAGTTGTTCTCGCAGACGAAGACGACCGGCAGCTTGTAGATCCCGGCGAAGTTCATCGCCTCGTGCACGTCCCCCCGGCTGCTCGCCCCCTCGCCGAAGAAGGCGATCGCCACCCGGTCCTCCTTCCGGATCTTGAACTTGTAAGCGGATCCGACCGCCACGGGGAGCGTGGAGCCCAGCATCGAGGTCGCGCCGAAGATGCAATGAGAGAAGTCGCCGCCGTGGAGGAAGGAGTCCTTACCCTTGGCGAAGCCCTCCCGGCGCCCGAAGATCTGCGCCATGAGCCGTTTCGGGTCGGCTCCCTTCAAGAGGAACGCCCCGAGGTCGCGGTGCAGCGGGAAGATCCAGTCGTCCGGCCGCAGGTCGTGGCATACCCCCACCACGACCGCCTCCTGCCCCTTCCCGGAATAGACGCCGCCCTGGATCTTCCCCTGCTTGTCCAGCATGGAGACCCGGCCCTCGAACTCCCGGACGAGGCGAAGCCAGAAATAGAGTTCCCGCTCCTTCTGCTCGGTCATGCCTCCTCCACCGCTCTAGATTCCGCCCCTCTAGATATCGATCGCCTCTCCGCCCAGCATGAGCGCCGCCTCCCGGATCGCCTCGGGCAGGGTCGGGTGGGGATGAACGGTTTTCCCGATCTCATGGAAAGTGGCCTCCATCGTGCGGGCGAGGGAGAGCTCCGAAATCAGGTCCGGCGCCCCGTGCCCGATGATGTGGCAGCCGATCACCTCGCCGTACCGCTCCTCCGCCACCATCTTGACGAACCCCTCCGTGTGCCCCGACGCCACGGCGCGCCCGAGCGCCGCGAAGGGGAACTTCGACACTTTATACGGGATCCCCCGGAGCTTCGCCTCCTCCTCGGACAGGCCGACCGTGGCCACCTCGGGCTGGCAGTAGATGCAGGAGGGGATCCTGTCGGGGTCCGGCCGGTGCGTCCCCATGCCGGCCATCATCTCCACCGCCGCCACCCCTTCCGCGGACGCCTCGTGGGCCAGGAGCATCCCGCCGATGACATCCCCGATCGCGTAGATCGACGGGCAGGCGGTCCGGAACCGGTCGTCCACCCGGATGAACCCCCGGTCGAGCTGTACCCCGCAGCCTTCCAGGCCCAGCCCGTCCGTCAAGGGCTTCCGGCCCACCGCGACGAGGAGCTTCTCGGCGGCGATCGCCTCATCCTTCCCGCCGACGGAGACGGTCAGCGTCCCGGCTCCCTTGTCCAGCCGCTCCGCCCGGGCGGAGGTGAGGACCCGGATCCCCTGCTTGCGGAACGCTTTTTCCAGCTCCTGG
This sequence comes from Deltaproteobacteria bacterium, assembly GCA_016220005.1. Classification (GTDB taxonomy): domain Bacteria; phylum Desulfobacterota; class Deferrimicrobia; order Deferrimicrobiales; family Deferrimicrobiaceae; genus JACRIV01. Next base: position 3,129 of record JACRIV010000125.1, on the reverse strand, counting down.
GCCACCTCCTTGTCGACCCGGGGGAGAAGCTGGTCCATCATCTCCACCACGGTCACCTCGGCTCCGAAGGCGCGGTAGACGTAGGCGAACTCGATCCCCACGGCCCCGCCGCCCAGAACGGTGACCGACCGGGGCAGCGTCTCCTGCGCCAGCGCGTCGTCGCTGGTGAGGACCCTGTCCCCGTCCGGCTCGATCCCCGGCAGGCCCCGGACCGCCGTGCCGGTGGCCACCAGGATATGGGCCGCGCCGATCTCCTCCTCCCCCGCCAGGACCGCGCTCGGAGAGGCGATCTTCGCGTTCCCCGCGAAGAGTTCGATGCCGTTCTTCCTGAAAAGGAACCCCACGCCGCGGGACATCCGGTCCGCGACCTTCCGGCTGCGCCGGATGACCGCCCCGTAGTCGGCCGAGAGTCCCTCGCAGGCGATGCCGTAGGCCGCGGAGTTCTTCATCTCCTCGTACAGGTCGGCGCACTTGAGGATCGCCTTGGAAGGGATGCACCCCCAGTTCACGCAGACCCCCCCGGGGCGGTCCCGCTCCACGACCGCCGTCCGCATCCCGAGCTGCGCCGCCCGGATCGCCGCCACATAACCGCCGGGCCCCGCGCCGATCACCACGAGGTCGTAGTGTTTCATCGGCCCCTCACTCCACGCTCATCGATTCGAGCTGCAGGATCACGTCGTTCATGAACCGCGTGGCGGTCCCCCCGTCGATCAGCCGGTGGTCGAAGGAAAGGCTCAAGTACATCATGTCCCGCGCCGCCACCGCCCCCTCGCGGACAACCGGGCGCTTGACGATCTTGTGGACGCCCAGGATGGCCGCCTCGGGGACGTTGATCACGGGGGAGCTGAACAGCCCCCCGATCGACCCGATGCTGGTGACCGTGAAGGTGCCGCCGGAAAGATCCGAGAGGGCGAGCTTCCCCGTCCGCGCTGCCTCCGCGAGCCGCTCGATCTCCCGGGCCAGCTCGACGATCGTCTTCTCGCCTGCGTCCCGGATGACCGGGACGACCAGGCCGTCCTCGGCATCCACGGCCATGCCGATGTCGTAGTATTTCTTCCGGACGATCTCGCCCCGCTCCTCGTCGAGGGAGGCGTTCATCGCGGGATGGACCCGCAGGGCGGTCACGACGGCCTGGATGATGAACGGCAGGATCGTGATCCGGACCTTCTCGCGCAGCGCGATTTCCCGCAGCGCCTCCCGCAGGGCGAGCAGGTTCGTGGCGTCGGCCTCGTCGACGAGGAGCGCGTGGGGGACGGTCGTCTTGGAGAGGACCATCTTCTTCGCCGCGAGCCTTCGCCTGCCGCGGAAGGGGATCCGCTCCTCCGGCAGCGAAGCTCCCGCCGCGGGCGCAGGGACAGCCGCGGCGGTCCGGCGCACGTCCTCCTCGGTCACCCGGCCCCCCGGGCCGGTGCCCTCGACCTGCGAGAGGTCGACGCCCAGGTCCTTCGCCAGCTTGCGCACGACGGGGGTGGCCAGGGCCTCGCCCGCGGGGGGGCGAGGCGGGGGCTCCCCGGGCGGGGCAGGTCTCCCCGGCGGCGCCGGAGGGGCTTCCTTCTTCTCTTCCGGACGGGGTGCGGGAACGGCCGCGGCCGTTTCGATGAGGGCGATCGCCTCCCCCACCTTCACGACCTGACCGGGCCCGGCAAGGATTTTCGCCAGGACGCCGCTGACGGGAGAGGGGATCTCCACGTTGGCCTTGTCGGTCATCACCTCGACCAGGAGGTCGTCCTCCCTGACCGCGGCCCCCTCCGCCACCAGCCACTTGACGATCTCTCCCTCGGCCACCCCTTCTCCGACGTCGGGAAGCCGCAGTTCAATGGCCATCCTGGCACCCCCTCAAGGAGCCGGCAATTACCTCAAATCATATTCCGAAATTCGGATGATTCAGAGCGAAATTCCGCTTCAAGAATATTTCGCCGGCCGGGGCGATGGCAGGACGTTGCTCGATTAAAGAGGAGAGGAACGGGAGCAGGACGGATCCGCCGCTCCCGCCGGCGGCTTCACCCCGTAAATGCGCACGCTCGTCACCGACGCCGCCGCTTCCCGAACCGCGTCCATGGGCAGGTGGACATTTCCGGCGATCGCCCGGACATAGGAATCCATCTCGCTCTCGTCAACGGAGAAGGTTGTTTCCTCCAGGATCCGGATCTCCCGGAACCCCGCGGTTTCCAGGAGGCGAAGGTATTCCTTCTTCAGAACCGCCCCGGCGACGCATCCGGTATACGCGGCGATGGAGCTCCGGATCGGCTCCGGAAGCTCCTTCGACAGCATGATGTCCGATATCATCGCCCGTCCGCCCGGCCTGAGCGCCCGGAAGGCTTCGGCGAAGACCTTTTCCTTGGCCGGGGAAAGGTTGATGACGCAGTTGGAGAGAATGACATCGACGCTGCCATCGGCCACCGGCAGGTTCTCTATCTCCCCGAGCCGGAACTCGACGTTTTCAATGTCGCCCTTGCGGGCGTTCTCCCGGGCCTTTTCGATCATCTCCGGCGTCATGTCGACGCCGACGACCTTCCCGCGAGGCCCGACCTGACGCGCCGCCAGGAAACAGTCGAAGCCCGCCCCCGATCCCAAGTCCAGGACCGTCTCTCCTTCCGAAAGAGAGGCCAGGGCGATCGGGTTGCCGCACCCCAGGCCCAGGTTGGCCCCCTGGGGCACCGATTTCAACTCCTCCTCCGAATATCCGATCTTCTTGCTCACATCCTTTGCAAGCGCGGTGCCCTCGCAACAGGCGGCAGGGCCGCAGCAGGAGCCGCCCTGCCTGGCGATCCCGGCATACCGGTCCCGTACGGATTTCCTGATCGTGCCTTCGTCCATGGTCACGCCCTCCTTGTCATTCCTTCATTTATTCCTTCGGCATCAGGTCGCCCATCAGGGGGCCGAGCACCCCCCTGATCATCCCGCTCAGCTCCTCCACCTTGATCAGCGAAAAACAGCAGACCTTCCCCTCCTTCTCCCAAGTGATCAGGGCCAGCTTGTCTCCCCCCTTGATGCCCGCCCTGTCCCGGACCTCCTTGGGCAGAACCATCTGCCCGCGCTCGTCGACGGCGATCAGGGAGTCCACCCGGCATCCGCCGATGCCTGCAGGCGTTGCGGAGCAACACGACTTGCCCGTCTTCCCGCCCATGC
>JACRIV010000127.1 GCA_016220005.1 Deltaproteobacteria bacterium | reverse complement strand
CGTTCACTCCGCGGGGATGCATCGCCCAGGCGTGGAGCGTGGCGGAACTGCTGCGCGCACTCCGGTCCACCGTTCCGTAGGGAAGAGACGTCTTGTGAGGTCGGTCTTCATCCTGGTCCATCGTTTCGGCGCGGCATGGCCGCGGCGCCCGCGGCGTCTCCTGTCAATGCGCGCCTTGCGATCGGCGCTGCCGTACCCGCGCTTGACACCGTAGCATGGTACGGGGTGCATCTTATCTTCAGACATCGCGGGGAGGGAAGGGATGAATTCGACCAAAGGAGAACATGGAGGAGAAACCCCGAAGTGGGGGCTGGTCGGGGCAGTAGCCGCGGCAGTCGGAGCCTCGGTGTGCTGCCTGGGGCCGCTCCTGCTCCTGGCCTTGGGGGTGAGCGGCGCGTGGATCGGGAACCTGACGGCGATGGAACGGTACCGGCCTTACTGGATGGCGGCCACGCTGGTCTTTCTGGGCCTGGCCTTCTTCAGGGTCTATCGGAAACCCAACGAGGTCGCATGCACTCCTGGAAGTGCCTGCCCGTCCGATGGGGGCCGAAGGAACAAGATCATCTTATGGATCGTCACGGCTTTTGTCCTCGGACTGCTTGCCCTTCCCTACCTGATCTCCTCCGCCTACGCCGGAGGTCCTGACGAGGCCGCCGTCACCCGGCAGGTGACCCTGTCCGTCCGGAACATGACGTGCTCCGCCTGCGTTGTGACGGTGAAGAAGAGCCTGACCCGGGTCGAGGGGGTCAAGGACGCGAAGGTGACATTGAGTCCGCCGCAGGCCGTGGTGACCTACGATCCGGTGAAAGTTCGTACGGAACGGCTGGTCGAGGCAACGACGAAGGCGGGGTTCCCGTCCACGATCCTTGCCGAGGGAGGAAAACGATGAAGGTCGAAATCCTTCACTTTGAAGGGTGCCCCAACCACGCTCCCGCAACGGAAATGGTCGAGCGCGTGCTGAGGCGCGAGGGAATTCAGGCGGAAGTCCGGACGGTCGAGGTACGCGACGCCGAAACCGCGGAAGCCCTGCGGTTTCTCGGCTCTCCCTCGGTCCGCGTGAACGACGTGGACATCGAACCAGGCAGAGAGAACGACCCCCCGTTTTACGGCTGTCGCACCTATTCCGTCAGCGGGAAAACTACCGGTGTCCCTCCCGAGGAGTGGCTTGTGGATGCGCTTCGCCGCCCGGAAAGCAAGAAAGGATCGTGCTGCCGACCTGCGTAAACCGAGGCCCGCGAAGGCACCCGACTTCGCGGAATAAGCATCAACCCGTTGTGAAGGAGGTAAAGAGCATGAACGGAAAACGCAAAGTGGAGCTTTTCAGCGTGGGATGCCCGGCGTGCCGGGAGGCGGAGGGGCTGGTGCGCCGCATGAGTTGCCCCTCCTGCGAGGTCCAGGTTCTCGACATGAAGGACCACACCGTCGCCAGCAGGGCCCGGGAACTCGGCATCCGCAGCGTCCCGTCCGTCGTGGTGGACGGAAAGGTCGCGGATTGCTGTGCGGGACGGGGGCCGGACGAGGCGACCCTCCGGGCGGCCGGTATCGGGAAACCGATTTCGTAAGTCGTCGGGAAACGTCGACCCCCGGTTCGGGAGGGAGACGGCCGTTCCCCTTGCGCGGGAACACCTACTTTCGGGCGTTCCGGGACAGGTAACCGGCGATCTCGTCCTTCTCGGAGTCCGTGATCTCCCGCTTGCCCATTTCCTTCATGTGGGTCCGCATCCGCTCCACGACGCGGGGCCACTCAGGAGCTGTATGGAGCTTCGGGTCCGGGAGCGGGTGGCACTGGGAGCAGACGGTCTTGAGGGAGACGGCCGCGGCCGATTCGGGCTGGGGCAACGCGCCGAGATCCGCCGGCTTGATGGCGTGGGACGTCATATAAGAGACGAGCTCCTTCTGTTGCTCGGGTGAGGGGGACTCCATGTCCATCCCCTGCATCATGGGCATGCCCGACATCATCGACAGGCGGGCAAACATCGTGCTCTCGATCCCCGGCCAATCTTCCTTGGTGTGCATGGCGGGGCTGGGGATGTCATGACATTGCCCGCAGAACCGGGCCGTCAGTTTGGCACCGCGGCTTTGGGGGTCCGGGAGGTCCTCCGGTTTGACGCCTGGAGGAAGCATGTTCCCCATCATCCCCTTCATCATCTCTTTCATCTGGTCGCGGCTCATCATCCCTTGGCCCCCCATCATTCCGCCCCCGCCCCGACCCATCATCGGCATCATTCCGCCGAAGCGAGCGTCACCCCCGTGCGTAGCGCGAGACGGTCCCAAAAGGCCCGTCAGAAAGATGCCCGCTCCCCCGGCGACGATCAGGACGACGGCCACGATGAGCAAGCGGTCCCGACCCATGCGACCCTCCCTACGAGATGTCCCGCTTTTTCTCCTCGTACTCCTCCCGTGAGATCTCCCCGCGGGCGTACCGTTTCTTGAGGATGTCCAGCGGCGACTCCTCGGCCTTTTCCCCGGCACCCGTCGCGAATTTCCGAACGACCCAAACCGCGAGCAACACGACGCCGACGACCAGCACGAGCCATGAGATCATGGCGAGCGCCATCCAGAGCCCCATCCCTCCGCCCATCATGCCGTTGCCGATCATGGGAACCACCTCTCTCGGGATTCCGAAAGCATTTCCGCCAATGCTCCGAAATGCACCGGCAATCCTCGCGGTTGACGAGTCGAGTTCGAAAACGGACTGGTCAATTCTACCGCGGAGACACACGGTTGTCTTGCTGCACACGGGGAGTCTGCTCCGTCGGCCGAGGGAATTGGCCCCTCGAAACATCGAGCGGCCCGCGAAGGTGCGCTTCGGCCGGTGGGACGAGATCCTCGCCGAGAAGGAGCCTGCGTCATTTTCGGCGAACACGGCGGACATGATCCTGCGGATCGCGCTCGTGTCGTCGCGGGCGACCGCCGGCAACTGATCGGGCCGCGCGGTGCCTTCCATACAAAGGGGTTGTATCCGCAAAAAATTATGTGTCACCTGGGGCCCGAAAATACCTTAAAAAAAAACAACCGCTGCTTGCCCTTACTCCGACAACAAAGTCTGTCATTCAACAGTGCTCGCCGGCTCCAGAAACACCGAAAAGGAAAAATAAAGTGTGACACCTACAAGCTACGCATGTTCTGCGTTGTGGTCCGAAGCCGGTGACTCCCTCGTTGGCCGGAACAGCCGGCGGGAGATGGCATTACGCCCTAAACCCAGGCAATCTTGACGAGATGTCCCACGGCCTTGAATTCCGGATCGCCGGTGATGAGAACCGCTCGGTGCTCCACGGCGGAAGCCAGCGCGAAACAGTCGGCAAACGACAGGCTGAACCCTGCCTTGTATTCTGCCGCCCTGAAGATCAGGTCGTTGGGGATGGGAAGAACGATAAGGCCCAGCCGCTCGATGTGGGCCAGAACTTCGATCTTCTTCTGATCCCCGAACGCCCGCTTCGTCGAGTAGACGATCTCGCCGAGATTGATGGCGTTGAGATATGTCGGCGCCCGCGACCGGCGCGCCTGTTCGAGAAGTCGAACGACCTTCTCGGACCCCGCTTCCCGCTGGAACAGCTTGAGGAGAGCGTGACTGTCGAACAGGAAGGGGGCCTTCTCCGTCAACGGAACTCCTTCTTCCGATCACGGAGAAGCCTCTCCGCGAGGGAAGGTTCGGCGGGAAGAACGCCTAAGGCCGCACGCACCGGGTCATCCACCGGGGGGATGAGGTAGATGATTCCGCCGTACTCCATGATCTGCATTTCGGTCCCCGGCTCGATGCGGTATTTTTTTCGGAGACCGGCGGGGATGACGATCTGGCCTTTCGACAGAGTTCTGACCGTTCCCATGGCATTCCAACCTTATTGCTGACTTGTATTACATTTCAAGTCATCGTACTACGATAACTCCGATTCGTCAACCCCCGAGCAACACCCCTGTTGGGAGCACATAATCTGTCCGGACTTGTAGCACGTGAACTGTCCGGTTGTGATGTTCACTTCCTGGGGAGGTGGACATGCGACGGACGGAGCTGCTGCAGGAGGTTCGGCAGATGCGATTCGAGGAAGCCTACGGGGGTTGGAAGCGAGGCAGGCTCACGTGACTGCACCTTTACCGGCCAATTTCTTTTGCAGCCGCCGGACCAAGGATGTCTTGCCGAACCTCCTCGGGGAGTGAATTACCACGTTGTTCTTCGACTCTGCGAACCGCTGGAGGTCCTTCATCTCCTTCCCCCGGTCGCAGAACAGCGCGTCAACGGGAAAGGAGGATGCCCCGGACGGTATCTAACTTCATTCCCGACAGGACGGGCACCCTTCCCAGCGCAGTAGGGAACTCGATCCCCCTCGCCTTCTCCATTACGGCACGTTCTTCTTTCGCCGCCGCGATGGCGGCGGCATATACCTGGGCCGTCTTTCGCGGGATCGCTCGACCGATTCTT
>JACRIV010000123.1 GCA_016220005.1 Deltaproteobacteria bacterium | reverse complement strand
TTGAATCGACCGGGCCCGCGGGGGCGACGATCGCGATAACGTCCCCTTTTCTTAATGGAAGCGGCTTACGCATCTTCCCTCCGATGCTACCACGATCCCGCTATAATGAACCGTAAACCACTAAAGCTTGGGGACGTTCTTAAACTTTTCAGGCGGCATGGGGACGTTCTTAAACTTTACTTTTTCGCATTGGGGACGTTCTTCAACTTTCAGCACTGTCGGCTTCTGGAAAGTTGAAGAACGTCCCCAATGCGGCCCTCCAAAAAAAGTAAAGTTGAAGAACGTCCCCGGCCTGAAAAGTTTAAGAACGTCCCCGGGTTTAGTAACTTCGGGAGAAACGATGGCGGGAACATCCCGGGAGACGGCGCTTGCGGCGCTGGAATGGGGGAAGGTGATCTCCCGGCTGCGCTCGCACACCGCCTCGGAGCCGGGGCGGGCCGCGTGCGAAGCGCTCGTCCCGGCGATGGACCTCGAAGCGATCCGGATCTCCCTCGAGGAGAACCGGGACGGCCGCAGGATGCTCGTCGCGGAGGGGCCGCTCCCCCTCGAAGGGCTCAAGGAGATCGCGCCGGAAGTGGAGAAGGCGGCGAAGGGCGTTTCCCTGTCCCCCGCGGAGCTGCTTCTTATCGGGCAGACCGCGCGGACGGGGGAGCGAGTGCGGAAGTTCTTCGAGGAGCGCCGGGGGAAATATCCCCGCCTCGCCCATCACGCCAGGGGGGTTCCCCCCTTGCGGGACCTGTCCAACGAGATCGAGCTAGCGGTCGACCCGTCTGGCAACGTCACGGACCGGGCTTCTCCATCGCTTAGCCCCCTGCGTCGCGCGCTGCTGGAGGTGAAGGGCCGCCTGCAGAAAACGGCCGAGGAGATCATCTCTTCCCCTCGGTACGCCCGCCATATCCAAGAGGCCTACGCGACCGTCCGCTCAGGCAGGCTGGTCATCCCGTTCAAGACCGCGGCCAAGGGGCTCTTCCACGGCATCGTCCACGACACCTCGCAGAGCGGGCAGACGGTCTTCTTCGAACCCGAGGAGCTCGTCTATCTCAACAACGAGGTCAAGATGGCAGAGCTCGAGGTGGAACGGGAGATCGCCCGCATCCTGGCCGAGCTGAGCGGGAAGGTGGCCCGGAAAACCGACGAGCTCCTTGCGTGCCGAGGCGCACTCACCCGTTTGGATGCAGCCCAGGCGCGCTGCCTCTTCGCGGAGGAGCTTGGCGCCTCCGAGCCCACCGTCACGGCCTCGGGGGAGGTGAACCTGCTGTCGGCCCGCCATCCCTTGCTCGTCCTCGCCCGCAGGGAGGTGGTGCCCAACGACCTGAAACTGGGGCGTCCATTCCAGTGCCTGGTCGTCACCGGCCCGAACGCGGGCGGGAAAACGGTCGCGCTCAAGACGCTCGGCCTGCTCACCTTGATGGCGATGGCCGGGCTCTCGATCCCGGCGGGACCCGATTCGACCGTTTCGGTCTTCCCCCGCATCTTCGTGACGCTCGGGGACGAGCAGAGCGTCGAGCAGGACCTGTCCACCTACTCCGCCCACATCCGGCGCCTGAACGAGATCCTCGCCGGGGCGGACCGCGGCTCCCTCGTCCTCCTTGATGAGGTCGTCTCGGGGACCGACCCTCGGGAGGGGGCGGCCATCGCGCGCGCCTTCCTGGAGACGCTTGCGGACCGGGAGGTCCGGGTGCTCGCCACGACCCACTTCGAAGAGCTCAAAGGGATCGCCTACGAGGACCGGCGGTTCGAGAACGGGTCGATGGCCTTCGACGAGGAGCACCTGCGCCCCACCTACCACCTGCGGCTCGGGGTCCCCGGAAAGAGCATGGGGGTGGAGATCGCGCGGGCCCTCGGCTTCCCGGAAGAGGTCCTCTCCCGGGCCCGGAAATATCTCACCGGCGCGGGGCAGGAGCTCGCAACGGCGCTCTCGAACCTGGAGAAGGAGCGCGAGAAGGCCCGGGCCGAGGCGGCGGGGGCGGCCGTCGCGCGCCGCGAAGCGGAAGGGATCCGGGAGAGGCTTGCGGCGGAGCGGGAGCGCACCAGGGAAGAGGAGTCGAAGGTCCTGGGGGCGGCGCGCCAGAGGATCCGCGACGAGATCCGGAAGGCGGAAGCAGAGCTCCGCGCCGTCACCGAGGAGCTGCGCAAGGAGAAGAAGATCGAGACGGTCCGGAAGGCGCAGGCGGTGATCCGGGAGTGGAAGGAGCAGGGGCGGACGGCGGAGGAGGACCCCATCGTGCGCGCGATGATCAGCAGGACGGCGCCCCTCCCCCCCGGTGCGTCGCTCTTCTCCGGCCAGAAGGTCTTCCTCGCGACCCTGCACAGGGAGGGCGAGGTCTCGGCGGTCCCCTCCCCCGACGACCGGGAGGTGGAGGTCCTCGTGGGAGGGATGAAGCTGAGGGTGGCCCGGGAGCAGGTGCGCGTCTTCCCCGCGGCGCCGCGAGCCCCGGAAGGGAAGACCCCGAAGGCCCCGCGTCGGGGCGAGGAGCCGGCCCGGGCGCTCTACCCGCAGACGGCGGAAAATACCCTCGACCTGCGCGGCATGTACGTGGACGACGCCCTTCCCGAGATCGACGCCTTCCTCGACGGGCTCTCGCTCACCCAGGCCCCTCACGCGTTCCTCATCCACGGCCACGGCACGGGGGCGCTCAAGGCCGCCGTGCGCCGCCACCTCGCGAACTCCCCGTACGTGAAGCGGTCGTTCGCGGCACCCCGCGAACAGGGCGGCGACGGCGTCACGATCGTCCTGCTCCAATAACTTAATCCGGGGACGTTCTTGAACTTTTTAATCCCTGGGGCGGACCAGAAAACTTTATCTGAAGTTCGGGGACGTTCTTAAACTTTTCAGTCCGGGGACGTTCTTCAACTTTCGGTTGTGTCCCTTTCTGGAAAGTTGAAGAACGTCCCCATGCCGCCTGAAAAGTTTAAGAACGTCCCCCAGATAAAGTTTTCTGGTTCATCCATTAAAAAGTTCAAGAACGTCCCCGACTTTACGTTATGGCGCGGAATGCTTCCCATGCCTCCCGCACACGTGCGGGCGAGGCGAAAAGGTCGTACGCGGTGAGGGAGAGCGCCCGGATCCCCTCCATCATCCCCTCGATGCCGGAGGGGCTCGTCGTCGCCTCCTCGAACGGGCGGGTGTGGATCTCCACGTTCCCCCCGCCGGAAATGGGGACGTTGGGCTGGAGCGTCGGAACGACCTGGGAGACGTTCCCGATGTCCGAGGAGCCCCTATTTTTGTTGGTGGGCGCGCCGCTCTCCGCAAGCCCGAGAAGCCGCAGCGCGCGCCGGTAGGAGTCGGCGAGCACCGGGTTCACTTTCATCGCGGAGAGCGTGAACGGCCCCTCCTCCAGCTTCAGCCGGCAGCCGGCTGCCTTCGCCGCGCCTCGGGCGCACTGCCTGACCCGGCGGACCGCCTCCTTGAGCTCCTCTTCCGTCTCTCCGCGGACATAAAAGTAGGCCTGGGCCCGCTCCGGGATGATGTTGGGCGCCCTGCCGCCCTCGGTGACGATCCCGTGGATGCGGACCGTCTCCGGGAGGTGCTGCCGCAGCGCCGCAATCCCCTGGAACAGGAGGAGGACCCCGTCGAGGGCGTTGATCCCGTGCTCCGGGTAGGCGGCCGCGTGGGAAGCTTTCCCCAGGTAGGTGAAGCGGACCTTGTGCAGGGCGAGATATCCCTTGGCGACATGGCGGCGGGAGGAGGGGTGGACCATCATCGCGGCGTCGATCCCCTCGAAGATCCCTTCCCGGACCATCCGCGCCTTGCCGTAACCGATCTCCTCGGCGGGGGTGCCGAGGGCGACGACCCTGCCCGCCCGGAAGCGGCGCGCCCCGAAGGACGCGACTGCCGCGGCCGTGCAAGCCGACGAGACGCCGACGATGTTGTGGCCGCAGGCGTGCCCCAGGCCGGGGAGCGCATCCATTTCGCAGAGGAACGCCACGGAGGGCCCTCCTTTGCCGAAGACGTATTCCGCCCGGAACGCCGTCTCCATCCCGGCTATCTCTCGCTCCACACGGAAACCCTTCCGGCCGAGGAACTCGGCGAGAACCGCGGAGGTCCTTACCTCCGAAAGGCCGAGCTCCGCGTACCCCGAGATCGCCCGCAGCATCCGCACCGCGTCGGCGCGCAGGCCTTCGGCTTCCGATAGAAGGATTTTTTTCCGGGGGTCCATTTTTCCGTGGCGGCTTTGCGGCAAGGTGCTATCTTAGCATATTCATCACGGCCCGGAACCATGCCCCGGCGATGCCGGAGGCTATAATGATGGGAAGAGAGGACACCGAGGCGCACACATGACGCGATGGAAGTCCATCACCGTTGAAACGCGCCGCGAGGCGGTCGACGCCCTCACCCATTTCTTCCTGTCTCGGGGCTCGCTGGGGATGGCCTACGACGAACGGCTCTTCGGCCCCCACGGGGATCCCGCAGACCCTCTCCCGCCCCCGGAGGAGACGACGAACCTCACGGCCTACTTCCCGTGGGAGGCCGACCTCCATGACCTGAAGAAGGCGTTCCTCGACTTTCTGCCCGTCCTGGCCGAATCGTTCGGACCGGAATCGGGAGCGTTCGTCTCGGCCGCGGAGATCACCGACTTCGGATGGGCCGAGAAGTGGAAGGAGCACTTCAAACCCCGGAAGATCGGCGGTCGGCTCGTGGTGAAGCCGTCCTGGGAACCGTACGCCTCCGCCCCGGGCGAGATCGTGCTGACGATCGATCCCGGGCAGGCCTTCGGGACCGGGTCGCACGAAACCACCCGGATGTGCCTGCAGCTCCTGGAGGACCTCTTCGAGGCGCCCGCGGCGCCCCGCCGGGTGCTGGACATCGGCACGGGGACCGGCATCCTGGGGATTGCTGCGGCCATGCTGGGCGCATCTTTCGTGCTGGGGATCGACAGCGACCCAAAAGCGGTGGAGGTCGCGGCGGAAAATGCGAAAGCGAACGGCGTGGAGGACCGGTTCGAGTCCTCCTTCGCCCCGCTGTCGACCCTTGACGGCGCGTATGACCTCGTCCTGGCAAACCTCCTTGCGGAGATTCTCATCGACCTCAAGCAGGGGATCGCCGCCCGGTGCGCCCCCGGAGCGCACCTGATCCTTTCCGGGATCCTGACGGAGAAATGCGGCTGGGTCGAGGAGGAGCTCGAGGCGGAAGGAATTCGTACGGTCCGGCGGAAGACCGACGACCAATGGTCCGCGCTGCTGATGCGGCGGGAGCTGCGTTAGAATCGTACGATGCCCACTTTCTTCGTGGACCGCAGGAACATCTCCGGGGACACCGCCGTCCTCTCCGGGACGGAGGCAGGGCACATGCTGCGGACGCTCCGCCTTCGGGCGGGGGACGCCTTCTTCGCCTTCGACGAGGCAGGGAACCGGTACCGGATGCGGATCATCGAGGCGACCTCCCGCTCCCTGCGCGCCGAGGTGCTGGAGTCCTCCGCGCCCGAACCGCCGCCGCGGGTTCCCATCACCCTCCTCGTCGGCCTCCCCAAGGCGGACAAGATGGACTTCATCCTTACGAAAGCGACGGAGCTCGGATGCTCCCGGGTCGTGCCCTTCCGGTCCTCCCGGACGATCCCCCGGCTCGACGCGCAGGATGCACGGAAGCGGCTGCTGCGGTGGGAGAGGGTCGCCCTCGCGGCGGCGAAGCAGTGCGGCTCCGGCTGCGTGCCCGACATCTCCCCGCTGCTCTCCTATCCGGACGCCCTGCGGGCCGCAGCCTCGTCGGAAGGAAGGATCATCTTCTACGAAGGGGAGGCGAAGTCGGGCTTGAAGAGGGCCCTCTCAGGGTTTGCCGGCATCCGAAGCGTGGCGCTGCTGGTCGGCCCCGAAGGGGGCTTCTCGGAGGACGAGGTGCGGGACGCCGAAAGGTCCGGATTCCTTCGCGCCGGCCTTGGGACGCGGATCCTGCGGGTGGAGACGGCGGCGATCGCCGCGCTCAGCATGGTCACATACCATTTCGAAGAGGATTGAGGGCTTCCTGGTCATGACGAAGGAGTTTCCCTACGCCGGCTTCTGGATAAGGGCGGCCGCGCGGCTCCTCGACATCGCGATCATCCTGGCGATCTTCAACCTCTTCTACCTGGTGGACCGGCTTGGAGCGGAGGCGGGCCTCTGGGCTCCCACCGGTCTCGGCGACGAGATTTCCCCCTCGGGCCGATTCTCGGCGGAGAACATCGCCCGGGGGGTCTTCTTCGTGGGCTTCCCCATCTTCTACTATGTGTACCTGCACGGCGCCTACGGGCAGACCTTCGGCAAGATGGCGTTCCGTATCAAGGTTGTCAACGAGGACGGATCGCCGCTCGATTACCGGAGGGCGTTCCTGCGCTGGCTGGGCTACTTCCTCTGCGACCTGACGCTGTACATCGGCTACATCATCGTCGCCTTCGACAAGCGCAAGCAGGGTCTGCATGACAAGGTGTGCAGGACTATCGTCATACGGGCG
>JACRIV010000124.1 GCA_016220005.1 Deltaproteobacteria bacterium | reverse complement strand
CGGCCTAACCCGTTCTCGATCCGGCAGCCCGCGCGGGGATACCGCTTTTCCATCGACGCCGTCCTCCTGGCCGATTTCGCCGCGTCGTATTGCGGGCGCACCGTCCTCGATCTGGGGACCGGCTCGGGGGTCGTCCTTCTGCTGCTTTCCCGGATGTGCCCCGCCCTCCGATCCGGGACAGGGGTGGAGATCCAGCGGGAGCTCTGGGAGTTCGCCCGCCTGAACATCGAGGAGAACGGGCTTGCCGGAAAGCTTGCCGCCGTGCACGGCGATTTCCGTCTGCCGCTGCCGGGCCTGGCCGAAGGGGCGTTCGACCTCGTCGTCTCCAACCCTCCGTACCGCCGCATCGGGGAGGGGAGGAGAAACCCCGATCCTCAGAAGGAGATCGCGCGCCACGAAGTGGCGTGCACGCTGCCGGACCTCTTCCGCGGGGCCGCCAGGTACCTGTCTTCGCGGGGACGGTTCGTCATGGTAGGCCTCCCGCAGCGGCTTCCCGAAATGTTTGCCTGCGGCGCGGCGGCGGGAATCGTCCCCGAATCCCTTCGTTTCGTACACCCTTACGCGGAGAAACCGGCCAACCTCGTCCTTTACGCCGGGAGCCGCCGCAGGGCCCCCGATCTAGTGATCCTTCCCCCCGTCGTCGTCTACGCCGGGAAGAGGCGCTATCACCCCGAGGTGGACAGCATCTACCGCGGCCTCCTGAAAAAGTAAGTTCCGGAACCCTTCCCGCCGTCTTTCAATCGAATAGGTAGGAGGGGCTATCATGGTAGACACTGCGATCGACCCGGAAATCTACAGATCGGCAACGGGGGACCTCATCGGCGTCGTCCTGCTGGCGTTGCTGGCCGGCTGGATGCTCATACGATACCTCTTCCAGGAGAGAAGGAAGGGAATCGAGGTTCGCGCCGCGGCCCAGCCGGGGCCGGTGCAGGGATTAGAGAGCCGGCTGGAGGAGCCGGAACCGCACACGCCCAAGGACGAGGAGATCCGGAAGGCTGCCTGAATACCCCGCCGGCGCCTACCCCGCCTTGACGAGCTGGAGCGACGCGGAGTTCATGCAATAGCGCAGCCCGGTCGGCTTCGGCCCGTCGTTGAACACGTGCCCGAGGTGGGCGTCGCACCGCCTGCACAGGACCTCGGTGCGCCGCGAAAAGAAACTATTGTCCTCCTCCGTCCGGATGTTCTCCGGCGCGATCGGCTTCCAGTAGCTCGGCCATCCGGTCCCGGAGTCATACTTGGTTTCCGAGCTGAAGAGGTCGTTGCCGCAGCAGACGCACTGGTAGATCCCCTTATCCTCGGTGTTCCAGTATTTCCCCGAGAACGCCCTCTCGGTTCCCTTCTTCCGCGTGACCTGGAACTGTTCCGGCGTCAGTAGCTTCTTCCATTCCGCCTCGGTTTTGCTCACTTTTGCGGTCATGACGTACCCTTTCCGCCGGGCCGAAAAAACCTTTATCCGCGGGGGGCTGTCCGCCTTCGCCCATCCCTTCGGGTACGAGTTCTCCCCGGCCCCCGCCCTGCCTGCGAGGGCAGGCAGATCGAGCAGCGCGAGTCCGAGCACGGCGGCGCCGTATCTCAGAAATTCGCCCCTTCCCATCGTCCGGTTCAACAGATCCTTCATCGGCTGGATACCTCCTTGCCGGGGTTAAGATTCCGCCGCATCCGGCGACGTTTCCCGGTCGCCTGAGTCTACCCGCTTCGCCTCCGCCTTCCTGGCTTCGGCTGTGGATGCCGGAAGGCGTAGCGCCTTCCGGATTTGCGGCGGGCGTGATCGAACGTCGTACGC
Organism: Deltaproteobacteria bacterium; assembly: GCA_016220005.1. Classification (GTDB taxonomy): domain Bacteria; phylum Desulfobacterota; class Deferrimicrobia; order Deferrimicrobiales; family Deferrimicrobiaceae; genus JACRIV01. The sequence continues at coordinate 19,116 of JACRIV010000124.1, read as the reverse complement.
GCTTGCTCTACGGCAAGCGTCCGCGGCAGGCGGCCTTGCGGGAGAGGGAGCGCAGGATCTCGCGGGTCTCGGGATCGCCGATCCCGTCGATCCCTTCCGGTTCCGCGACCGGGGGGGTAAAAGACGGGGGCTTTTCCCGTCGAGGATTTTCCTCTTCCTTGTCATCCGGTCCGGGGATCGGTCCCACCACGAACCGGATGTCCTGGATCTTTTCCGTTTCCATGAAGCTGTTGATCCTCGCGAGGAGGACGGTCTTCCCGAGCTGCAGCTCCTGCGCCCAGGAGTGGTTCCGGACCAGGACCGTGAGGACGCCGTTCTTCAGTTTCGCAGGTGCGGTCTTCCCGGCGAGCAGGGGCCCGGCGATGTCGGGCCATGCGGAGGAGAGACGGACCATCCGGGTGACCGAGGAGAGCCCGAGGGCCGAGAGGACCTCCTCCAGGATTCCGGATACCGCTTTAGTCTTCTTCACGTCCGGTTCCGTCGGAAGCGCCGCATCCACCCCCCCGCGATCTGGCCCAGCAGGGCGCAGACGATGAACGGCGGGATCGCCCAGGCGGAGACGTGGTTACTGATCCGGAGGTAGGCGATGAGCGGGATGGAGAGGTGGATGTAGGCGAACCACGCGGCGGAGAATTTCCGTTTCCCTTCCCGGAGATATCCCAGGGGAAGATTGAGGGCCAAAGCCGCCGCGCCGATCCAGGCGATCAGGGCCCAATGGGCCTGGCCGAGGAAGATGTTCTCTTCGGGGGTCACAATCTCAATTATAATAGATCGGTTCATCCCGCAGTACATTTTGGGGGGGGTTCCGTTGGGCCGTTCCTCTCCCCCGGAGCTGATCCTGATCTTCCGGGGGACCCACCAGGTCATGTTGGCGGAGAAACATCTGAAGAAGAGGGGGGTGGCGATGCGGCTGATCCCCGTTCCGCGGCGGTTGACCTCGGATTGCGGCCTGGCCATCCGTATTTCTCCCGTCGAGCAGACCCGTGCCCGGGATGTCCTCTCCGCCGCCGGGCTCCTGCCCGTATCGGCCCATATTTTGCGTAGTGACGGGAAGTATGAGACGATCCTCTTCTGATTCGGACCGATGTTCCCCCCCGCCGAGGGAGGAGACAATTGCCTTGACATATGGGAATTGGCCAATCAAAATAGATACTTATTTTATGTCCGCCGGAGGGGTATTGAGCAGGCGGAGAATGCTTCCTGTTTTACCGGGAATGTTATTTTTCGTCATCCTGATGACGATTTCGGGCTACGTTGTGGCCGGCGAGCCGGTGCGCGCCGCAGCTCCCCCGGTTTCCCCTTCCGGACCGACGCCCCAGCCGGTGGCATCCGGCGCGACGCTACCCTTTACGGCGGCCGTGCCCTCCAAGCTTCTCCCCGAACCGGTCCCGGTCCTCTCCGCTCCCCCTGCCGAGAAACAGTCGGACCGCGTCCTGTCACCGGGAGAGGTGGACATGCAGGTCACGGAGAACCGGGAAGAGGAGCGCGAGGAGGAGCCCGCGAAGGATTTCTTCACGAGCGTGCAGTCCGATGAGGCGAGAAAGGAAAACGGCTTCTACAGCGGTCTGGCCGGCCGGATCGAGAAGTTCATCCGGTACTTCCAGACCGCCGGGCGGAGCAAATTCGAGGTCTACCTGTCTCGGTCCGGCAAGTATTCGGACATGATGCGCGAGATCCTCTCCAAGTATGGCCTTCCAGGCGACCTCATCTACCTCGCCCTGATCGAGAGCGGCTTCTCCCCCAAGGCGTATTCGGTGGCGCGCGCCGCGGGCCCGTGGCAGTTCATCGCCGGCACTGCCCGCCGTTACGGCCTGCGGATCGACTGGTGGACCGACGAGCGCAGGGACTACGAGAAATCGACCCATGCGGCGGCCTCCTACCTCAAGGAGCTTTACGGCATGTTCGACTCATGGCCCCTCGCCGCCGCGGCGTACAACGCCGGCGAAGGGAAGATCCAGAGGGCGGTCGCGCGCTACCGCTCGGACGATTACGTCCAGCTGATCCGCCACCGCTACCTCGCCCAAGAGACCAAGGATTACGTCCCGAAGATGATCGCGGCCTTAAGCATTGCGAAGGAGCCGGAGAAATACGGTTTCAGCGACGTGCAGTACGAATCCCCGCTGGAGTTCGACAAAGTAGTCGTCCCCGGCGGAACGGGCCTTGCCGCACTGGGGCGGATCATCGGGGTCCCTTACGATTCCCTTCGGGAATGGAACCCGGAGCTCAAGCGGTTCTGCACCCCTCCCAACCGGGAGACCTACGAGCTTCGCCTTCCCAAGGGATACGGCGAGATTGCCGAGGAGCGGATGGAGGGGATCCGGACCGACGCCAAGGTGACCTTCCTGCTCCATTCCGTCAAGAAGGGGGAGTCCCTGGATTCCCTGGCCAATCGGTACCAGACGTCGGTTTCCGTCCTCCAGGAGCTGAACGGGCTCAAGGGGCGGCGCGTCGGCAGGTCGGCGCGCTTGGTCATCCCCGTCACCGGCCTCTCCGACGACGAGGCGGTCCCGGGGAAGGAAGTCTCTCCGGAACAGGTCGAGGCGGCGCTGAGCCGGCTGGACGAGGGGGGCCGGCGCACGCGGACGGTACGGGTCCGCAAGGGGGACACGCTGTCCGGCGTCTCCGCGCGCACGGGCGTACCGGTCAAGGAGATCGCCCGGGCGAACGGGCTGAAATCGAACAGCCGCCTGCGGGTCGGAACCGGGCTGCGCCTCCCCGGGGCCGGGAAGGTCGCCTCGAGCAAGCCGGCGGCCGGATTCCGCAGCGGGAAGAAGGCGGTCCGGCATATCGTCCGGCGCGGGGAGACCCTCGAAAAGATCGCCAAGGCTTACGGGGTTACGCCCGAGCAACTCACCGAGCGGAACAATCTGAACCCGGGACAGGTGCTCCCCCGGGGGCGCGTCCTCGTGATTCCCGTGGAGTCGTAGGGACACCGAAACTGCAGAACCTCCGCAATCTCGTTTACCTGGATAACGCGGCAACCTCGCTTCCGAAGCCCAAGGGCGTCGCGGAAGCGGTCGTCGCGGCCCTGCGCCGGGCGGGGAATCCCGGCCGGTCGGGGCACATCCTGTCCATCCGCTCGGCGCGCGACCTCTTCACCGCGCGAGAGCGGCTCGCCGAGCTCTTCGGCGCGAAGGACAGCTCTCGCTTCGTCTTTACGGAGAACGCCACCGCCGCTCTCAACCAGGCGATCAAGGGGATCCTCCGGCCGGGCGACCACGTCGTCACCACCTCGGTCGAGCACAACTCGGTGACGCGGCCCTTGCGCCGGATGGAGGAGGGGGGCGTCTCCATTACGGTCGTCCCGGCGGGGAGGGACGGCGTCGTCGACGCGAAGGCGGTCGCCGCCGCCTTCCGGAAGGAGACCCGCCTCGTCGCCGCGGTCCACGCCTCCAACGTCTCGGGCGCGATCCAGCCCGTGGAGGAGATCGTGCGGGCGGCACGCCGACGGGGGATCTTCACGCTGGTGGACGCCGCCCAGACGGCGGGGTCGGTCCCGATCAGCCTTGCCGGCCTCCCGGTGGACCTGCTCGCCGCGTCCGGGCACAAGGGCCTTTTGGGCCCCCAGGGGACCGGGTTCCTCTTCGTCCGGGAAGGGGTGCCTCTCGTCCCGCTCATAGAGGGGGGGACGGGAACCCGCTCGGAGAACGACTTGCAGCCCGACTTCTACCCGGACGCCCTCGAATCGGGGACGCAGAACAGCGTAGGGGTAGCGGGACTGTCCGTCTCGCTGGCGTACCTGCTCCGCAGGGGGGTGGAGAGCGTTCGGAAGAAGGAGACGGCCCTGCTCGAAGAGCTGTTCGAAGGGATGGAGCGGATTCCCGGAGTGACCGTCTTCGGCCCCCGCGACCCGTCGCGCTGCGCTTCCGTGGTCTCCTTCCTCGTGGAGGGGATGGACCCCGCGGAGACGGGACGTCGCCTGGAAAAGCGGTTCGGGATCCTTGTTCGGGCGGGACTGCACTGCTCCCCCAACTCCCATCGGACGCTGGGGACCTTCCCTGATGGGACGGTGCGCGTGAGCCCGGGACCTTTCACGACCAGGAAGGAGATCGGGCTGTTCCTCGAGGCGCTGGGGAAGATCAGCCGCTCTCCCCGCCAATTCGGGCCGCGCGCCGGATGATTGAGGTGGTGGACCTCCCCGCGAGGAAGGGGATGGTCCGGACCGAGCCGCCGCGGGCGCGGACGAAATCGGCCCCCGCGATCTCCTTCCCCTTCCAGTCGCCGCCCTTCACGAGGACATGGGGCGCCACGCGCTCGACCAGGGCGGCGGGAGTGTCTTCCCTGAAAATCACGACGTAGGAGACGCAGGAAAGCGAAGCCAGCAGGTAGGCCCGGTCCGACTCCTTCTGGACCGGCCTGCCTTCCCCTTTGAGCCTCCGCACGGAGGCGTCGCCGTTCAGTCCCACGACCAGGACGTCGCCCAGCGCCGCCGCCCGCAGCAGGTACCGGGCGTGGCCCGCGTGCAGGATGTCGAAGCACCCGTTGGTGAAGACGATCCGCTTTCCCTCCCTGCGGAGGCGGGAGAAGAGCCTCGCGGCCGCCACGCGGGGGATTATCTTCCCTGCCGGGTCTTCCGGTAGGCGCGCTCGTTGCGGTCCTGTGCGCACGGGATCCTCCTCCTTGCCTCCTCGAGCTGCTTGGCGTCGATCGCCGCCTGCGTGAGCCCTTCCTCCTCCCCCGCGACCGCCAGGCGCTCCCCCCAGGGGGACAGGATGAGCGAGCCCCCCGAAAAGTGGAAGTCGCCCGAGCGCCCCACGGCGTTGGACGCCACGACGAAGAGCTGGTTCTCGACCGCGCGCGCGGTGTTGAGCAGCTCCCAGTGCCCTTTCCGGACGGTGGGCCACTGGGCGCTGACGCAGAAGAGGGTCGCCCCCTCGAGGAAGTATTTCCGGGAAAGCTCCGGGAAGCGGATGTCGTAGCAGATGTGGGGGCCGACCGTCCCCACGTCGGTGTGCACCACCGAGGCGGAGCTCCCCTTCCGGAAGTGGAGGTGCTCGCCGGACGGCTGGAACAGGTGCGTCTTCCGGTACACGCCCGTGATCACTCCGGTTGCGTTGATGACGTAGAGGGTGTTGTAGACGGCCCTCCCCACCTTCTCGGGGAGCGACCCGGCGATGACCATCCGCTTCTCGGCGGCCAGCCGCCGCAGGTCGTGCAGGAGTTCCTTCGTTGCGCCGGAGAGGACGAGCAGCCGGTCGTAGGCGAATCCGGTGCTCCACATCTCGGGGAGGACGCACAGCCCCGCCCCGCCCCGGGCGGCCTCCCGCAGGAGGGTGAACGCCCGCGACGCGTTCTCTTCCACCGCGCCCATGTCGATGCGGAACTGGAGCGCCGCCGCCTGATACGGGGAGATCATCGCAACTCCTTATGCCTTGAAAATCAAAGGACGGCGCGGGCCGCCGTCAAGACCACTATATGCCCGGCCCCGGCCGTTTTCAAGGCGCGGGCGCAGGCCGCCGCCGTGGCCCCCGACGTGTACACGTCGTCCAGGAGGAGCACGCATGCGGGCATCCGCGCGCCGGCCGGGACACGGAACGCCTCGCGGACGTTCTCCTCCCGGGCATCGAGGCGCAGTCCCGCCTGGGGGCTGTCGCCGCCGGACCGACGGAGAAGCAGGGGCGAGTACGGCCACCCGGCAAGAGCGGCCAGGGCGCGCCCCACGAGCGCGGGAAGGTTGAACCCCCGATGGAAATATTTCATGGGCCGGATAGGGACGGGGATGACGGTCGGACGATAAGCGTCCGGGAAGCGGTCGGACCATTTCCCCCGGATGGCCTCGAACAGCCGCTCCCCGAGCGCTTCCGCCGCCACGGGTCGCCGGCCGTACTTCGCCGCGCGGATCCCCTCCCGGACGCATCCCCCGTAGACGAAGAGCGAGCGGGCGAAATCGAAGGGGGGGCAGGCCGCGCAGGAGGGACACGAAGAAGGGGTGGTACGGAGGAGGTTGCTTCCCGTGAAAGCCCCGCAACGGGGGCATTCCTCGCCGCCGTAGGCGGACCAGTTCCGGATCGCCGCGGCGGAGAGATCGGTCCGCGCGCCGCCAAGGAGCCGTCTCACGTGGCCGAGATCGGCTGCAAGCCCCTCGCGCGGGCCCCCGGCTTCAGCGGACGGACGCCGGGGCGGCGTACTCCCTGCGGCCGTGGTCGATCGCGTATCCGTCCCAGATTCCGCAGCCGGGGCACCGGGCGCTCCACTTGATGGTGGCGGTGCCGCATCCCGTGCAGCGGAAGGGGATGAGATAGCGCCGCTTGTAGCCGAAGGCGCGCTGGTAGTGCTGGCAGGCCGACTCATACCGCCCCCTCCGCCGGAACGCCTCGGCAAGCAGGATATGGACGGACTGGCGCTCCGGTTCCAGCGATTCGGCTTTCAACAACTGTTCCACCGCCTCGTCGTTCATCTCGAGTCGCAGGAAGAACTTCCCCATGAAGAGGTTGACGTCGAAGTCGGAGGGGAACTCCTGCAGGAGCTCCGTGTAGACGCCGATCATCGCCTGCGGGCTTTCCGTCTCCACGCCCATGTCCTCGAGCTTGATGAGGAAGACCGCGTTGCGGGTCGCGCGGAAGCCCCGCAGGAGGAGCTCGGTGGCCCCCTCGATGTTCCCCCGCGCCCGCATGTACTCGGAAAGGGCTATATAGGATGCGCATAACGTCGGCTGGTCCTTGATGAGCTCGCGGAGCCGCCGCTCCGCGTCGTCGGTTTTCCCTTCTTCCATCCGGACCACGGCCTTCTCGTACCGGAGGGCGTCGAAGAGGGCCTGGTCGTCGGCCATCGCCGCCTTCCCCTTGTACTTCATGATCTTCTTCTGCATGGCGTACGCGGGCACCATCTCCTTGCGGAGCAGGTGGATGTCCCGCAAGGCTTCCCACGCGCGGGGGTTTTCCCCCTCGGAATCCTCGATCGCCTTGAGCAGGGAGCAAGCGTTGTCCAGGTCGTTCATCTGCCGGTAGAGATTCGCCAGCCGGAAGAAGACGGACAGGTCGGAAGGGACGATCTGCTTGACTCGGGTCAGGGCCTTGACGGCTTCCAGGAGGTTCTTCCTCTCCGTCTCCACGGTGGAGAGAAGGTCGAGCGCCTCGCGGTCATCGGGGTTGACGGACAGGCTCCGCTCCAGCTCCTTGGCGGCCTCGGAGAGCATTCCCTTCTGGGAGAGCTCTGCCGCCTTGGCGACCCGTGCGCGGGCCGCTTCCCGGCGCTGCCTCTCCCGCCGCTCCTTCCAGTTCTTCGACGCCATGGTCACGTCCTTGACGAGCGTCCCGAGGATGACCATCGCCGCGCCCAGGGAGAACGAGAGGATCGCCAGCTCGCTGACGGTGACCTCCATCTGGCGCGTGGCCGAGAGGAAGAACTGGATGTGCTGGCCGTTCAGGAGGGAGATGTAGGAGAATCCCACCAGGATGATGACGAAGAGAAGGAAGAGAAGTCGTACCGCCATATGCGGTGTCCTCCGGGTTTTATTGCTCCTGGGGGAGGGGGATCTCGGGCGCCGATCCCCACAACCGGTCGAAATTGTAGAATTCCCGGACGCTGGCGAGGAAGACGTGCACCACGAAATCCCCGTAGTCGAGCAGGACCCACCTTCCTTCCCGGATCCCCTCGATTCCCAGAGGGCGCATCCCGTCCTTTTTCAGCGACTCCTCGATGTGATGGGCGACGGCGGTGACCTGCCGGTCGGATGTCCCCGAACAGAGGAGAAAGTAGTCGGTGAAGGTGGCCCTTTCCCGGACGTCCAGCGCGCGGATGTCGGCGGCTTTCTTCTCCTGCGCCAGCCGGGCGCACTGGAGCAGCGCTTCCCGTGTCGTTATGGCCGTGTTTCCTCCCCGGGGTCGATGTAGAGTCCGTGTTCCCGGATGTACCGTTCCACTTCCTGCGGGACGAGGCCCCGGATGCACTTTCCCGTCCGGACTTTCTCACGGATCGCGCGCGATGAAATGTCCAGGGTCGGCAGCGAGGGACAGAAAAGCCGCCGCCCGCCCGGGAGGCGGAAACTGTTGCCCTTCCAACTATAGCAATGCGGTTCCTCTTTTTCAATACGTATGCCTGACGGGGGCCGCGGGACGCCGTCCGTGCCGGGACGGGGCAGGAGCACGAAGTCGCACGCCGCGAGAAGCTCCTCGTACCGGTGCCAGGCCGAGACTTCCGCGAAGGCGTCCGCGCCCACCACGAAAACGAGGTCGGCGGACGGCTCGGCCCTGCGGAACTCCAGGACCGTGAGGAGGGAGTAGGACGGCCCCTCCCTGCGGATCTCCCTGTCGGAAACCTCGATGCCGGGAAGGCCCGCGACCGCGGCCTCCGTCATCGCGATCCGGTGCCGCGCGTCCGAGACGGGCTGCCTGGGCTTGTGGGGGGGGTGGTGCGCAGGAAGGAGGACGACCCGGGGAGGCCCTAGCGCCTCCATCACCTCGACCGCCATCCGCAGGTGCCCGTTGTGGAAGGGGTCGAACGTGCCGCCGAAGAGGGCGACCGTTGTGCGCTGCGAATCCACTTAGGACCGGACCTGACCGTCCCCGAAGGCGATGAACTTCGTCGTGGTCAGCTCCTCGAGGCCCATCGGGCCGAAGGCGTGGATCTTGGTGGTGCTGATCCCGATCTCGGCCCCCAGGCCGAGCTGGAACCCGTCGTTGAAACGGGTGGACGCGTTGACGAGCACGAGCGAGGAGTCCACTTCCCGAACGAAGCGCATCGCCCGGGCGTGGTTCCTCGTGAGGATCGCCTCGGTGTGCAGCGAGCCGTAGCGGCGGATGTGCTCCATCGCGGCCTCCATCGACGGCACAACCCGCACCGCGAGGATGAGGTCGAGGAACTCGGCCCCGAAGTCCGCCTCCGAGGCCGGCTTCGCCCCCGGGACGAGGCTCACGGTCCGCGGGCAGCCGCGCAGCTCGACGCCGTGTTTCCCGAGCTCGGCCGCCACCGCCGGAAGAAACTCCGCCGCGGCCTTCTCGTGCACCAGCAGCGTCTCCATGGCGTTGCACACCCCCGGGCGCTGCACCTTCGCGTTGAGGCAGATCGGGATCGCCTGGCCGAGGTCGGCGTCCTCGTCCACGTAAATGTGGCAGACCCCCTTGTAGTGCTTGACGACCGGGATCCTCGACTTCTCCGCCACGCTGCGGATGAGCCCCTCCCCCCCGCGGGGGATGATGAGGTCGATGTACTCTTCCGCGGAGAGCATCTCGTCGATGGCCCCCCGGTCCGTCCGCTCGATGGCCGACACGGCGTCCGCCGGCAGGCCGGACGATTCCAGGGCGTCCCGGAGGATCCGCGCGATGGCGGTGTTGGAGAAGATCGCCTCCGACCCGCCGCGCAGGATCACCGCGTTTCCCGACTTTACGCACAGCGCCGCCGCGTCCGCCGTGACGTTGGGGCGCGATTCGTAGATGATCCCGATGACCCCCAGGGGGATGCGCATCCGTCCGACCCACAGGCCGTTGGGGCGCCTCCACATCTTCAGGACCTCGCCGACAGGGTCGGGCAGGGCGATCACTTCCTCGATGCCGTCCGCCATCTGGCGGATCCTGGCATCGGTAAGCAGGAGCCGGTCGAGCATCGCGGCGGAAAGGCCCTTGGCCTTCCCCGCCTCCATGTCCTTCCGGTTCTCCTCCTTGAGCCAGGCAGCCTGGTCGCGCAGCCCCTTGGCCATAGCGTCGAGGGCCGCGTTCTTCTTCGCGGTGTCCGCCCGGCCGATCAGGGCCGCCGCCTCCTTCGCGGCGCGGCAGACCCGGTTCACGCTTTCCTTGATTGTCGTCATCGTATGCTCCTGTCTTCCTGCAGGATCGTCAGGTTGTCGCGGTGCACCACCTCGGCGGGGACGTCCTCGCCGAGGAGGGCGCGGACCTCCGCGCTCTTCCGGCCCATCCCTTTTTCGACCTGGTCGCTGCTCCACCCGCTGATCCCGCGGGCGAAGACGCGGCCCCGCCGGTCGCCGATGGACACCGCGTCGCCCCGCCGGAAGCTCCCCGCGACGCCGATGACCCCGGCGGGGAGGAGGCTCTTCCCGCCCTCCAGGAGGACCTTCCTGGCCCCCTCGTCGACCAGGATCGTGCCGTGGGGCTGCCTTGCATGGGCGATCCACAGCTTCCTGCTCGGGGCCCTGGCCGTCCCGCGGGGGAGGATGAGGGTCCCCGTCTCCTTCCCGTCGAGGACGTCGAGGATGGAGCGTCGAGACAACCCGCTGGCGATGACGACGGGAGTCCCCGACGCGCTCACGAGGCTCGCGGCCTGGAGCTTGGACGCCATTCCTCCGGTCCCCACCGACCCGCCGTGCCTGTGGCCCGCCCCCTTGACCAGTTCGTCGTCGATCCTCTCGAGGAGCGGGATCCGCCGCGCGTCGGCGAACCGATGGGGGTCCCGATCGTAGAGGCCGTCGCTGTCGGTCAGCAGCAGCAGCAGGTCCGCCCCCATGAGCTGGGTGACGAGGGCGGCCAGGTGGTCGTTGTCCCCGAGGCGGATCTCGTCGGTGGCCACCGTGTCGTTCTCGTTGATGATCGGCACGATGCCGTGGGAGAGCAGGGCCTCCAGGGTGTTCTTCGCGTTGAGGTAGCGCACCCGGTTCTCGAAGTCCTCGTGGGTGAGGAGGAGCTGCCCCACCTTTCCCCCCCACTTTTCGAACGCCCGCTCGTAGGCCCGCATCAGCGTGGTCTGCCCGACCGCGGCGGCCGCCTGCTTCAGCGCGACGGTGCGCGGCTTGTCGGCCATGCCGAGCTTCTTCCTGCCGGCGGCGACGGCCCCCGAGGTGACGACCACGACCTGGATGCCTCGGGATTCCCGAATCCTGGCGACCTGGGCGGCAAGGGCCCGGATGGTCGTCTCGCGCAGGCCGAGCGATTCGTCGGTCAGCGTCCCGCTCCCCAGCTTCACGATGATCCGGCGGATCCTCGGGGAGCGAAGGAGGGTCGTGCGCATCTGTGCGAGGTCAGGTTTCATAAGAGGTTCCCGTCTTCCGGAGCGCCACCAGTCCGTCAAGCAGTTCGCCGATCCCGAACCCGGTGACCGCGGAAATATAATAGGCGTTCCGCGCCGGGAAATTCAACAGGGCGAGCGCTTTTTCCGCCGAATCCCTTGCGCCGGTGACGTCCATCTTGTTGAACGCCAGGATCGTGGGCCGGCGGGAGAGCTCCGGCCGGAACTTCTCCATCTCCTCCCGCACGATGCGGAAGGCCTCCGCGACCTTCTCGGGGGGGTGGGAAGCGTCCAGCACATGGATCAGCCCCTCCGTGCGCTCGACGTGCTTCAGGAACCGGTGCCCGAGCCCCGCGCCCTTGTGCGCCCCCTCGACAAGACCCGGAAGGTCCGCCACCACGAACTCCTCATCTCGGTGGGTTACGACGCCCAGGACGGGGGATAGGGTGGTGAACGGGTAATCCGCGATCTTGGGTTTCGCCCGGGAAATCCGGGAAAGGAGGGTGGATTTCCCGGCATTGGGCAGCCCGATCAGCCCGAGGTTGGCGATCAGCTTCAGCTCCAGGCGCAGCCTTCGCTCCTCGCCCGGCTTGCCGGGGTCCGCCCGGTCCGGCGCCTGGTTCGTGGCGGAGACGAAAGAGGCGTTCCCCCGGCCGCCCCGCCCGCCCCGGGCCACGACCGAAGTCTCTCCCGGCCGGGTGAGGTCGGCGAGGATCTCCCCCGTCTCCTCGTCCCGGACGAGTGTCCCGGGAGGGACGGCAATGAACAGGTCGGGGGCGTTCTTCCCGTGCATGTTCTTGCCCATGCCGTGCTGGCCGCGCTTCGCCTTGAAGATCTTCCGGTACTTGAAGTCGAGCAGGGTGGAGAGATGGGGGCTGACCTGGAGGGTGACGCTGCCGCCGTTGCCCCCGTTCCCTCCGTCGGGCCCGCCGCGGGGAACGTATTTCTCCCTGCGGAAGCTCAGACATCCCCGTCCGCCGTCCCCCGCGCGGACGGTGACGGCGGCCTCATCGATGAAATGCATGAAGAGGGGAGATGCTACTGAAGAGCGAGGACGGACACCCTCTTGCGGTCCTTGCCGAGCCGGTCGAACCGGACCGTGCCGTCGATCAGGGCGAACAGCGTGTGGTCCCTGCCCATCCCCACGTTCTCTCCGGGATGCACAGGCGTCCCGCGCTGCCTGACGATGATCGATCCCGCGGTGACCTGCTGTCCGCCGAAGCGCTTCACGCCGAGCCGCTTGCTCTGGCTGTCACGCCCGTTCCGGGAACTTCCGACCCCTTTTTTGTGCGCCATATGCCCTCGACCTTCCCGCCGGGGGGATTTTAGTCCACCCGGATCTCCTGGATTGCGAGCCGCGTGAACGGCTGGCGGTGCCCCTGCTTCTTCGCAAACCCCTTGCGCCGCTTGTACTTGAAGACGACGATCTTCCTGGCTTTGCCCTCCCCGAGGGCCTGGCAGACGACCTTCGCGTTCGGAACCGTGGGGTTCCCCACGGTCGTGCCGTTTTCGGAGGAGACGAGCAGTACGTCCGTGAGCTCCACGGTCTGGCCGGCGTCGACGGAAAGCTTTTCCACGTTCACGATATCTCCGGGGGAAACGCGAAGCTGCTTCCCGCCGGAACGGACCACGGCATACATGTTCTTACCCCCATCCGGCATCTATAGGAAATACATAATATAAGTAAATCGCTCCCATCTGTCAACTTGGAAAATGAGAAGATGGGACCGGAAAATGGGCCCGCGGATGTTATATTTATGCGGATAGTCTCTTCATAACGAACGAGAGCGGTACCGGAAAGGCGCCGGCCATGAGAAAGGACGTACTCATCATCGGAGGAGGGCCCGCCGGCCTCCTCCTGGCGCACCATTTCCAGGAGCACGGCATCGACTACCGCGTGCTGGAGCGCGGGAAGATCGCGGAGTCGTGGCGGGCGATGCGTCCGGGCCTGGTCCTCCTCTCCCCCGCGGTGCCGGGGACCGACTGGACGTCCCTGACTCTCAAGCACCCGCTCTGGGCGATGCCGGGAGTGAGGAAGCCGTTCCCGACCCGCGAGGACTTCCTCTGCTACATGGAGGCGTTCTCCCGGGAGCACGGGTTGAATGTCGGCGAGAACATTGCGGCGACGCGGATCGCCGTCACCCGCAGCAGCTTCGCCGTGGGGACCACCGCGGGGGAGATGTCCTGCCGCTTCGCCGTGCTGGCGACGGGCGCTTCGGCCGTGCCGCACTACCCCGATGTCCCGGAGATCTCACTGAACCCGTTCGTCCTCCACGCCGGCGACTTCGTCCATTGCATGGCGTATGCCGGGAGGCGGGTCCTCGTCATCGGCGGCGGGAACTCCGCGGCGGAGCTCACGATCGAGCTGGCCGGCACGGCGAAGGTCACGCTGTGCACGAGGCGCCCGATGCGCTACTTCAGCGAGACGGGGGAGCTCGACGACATCCGGGGCTCCTCGGAAAGCATTCTGAAGGAGCTCATCCGTTTCGGGATCATCAGGCTTCGCGAAGCCGATCCGGCCGTGACCGTCTCGGACCGCCGCGTCCGCTTCCTCTCCGGGGAGGAGCAGGAGTTCGACTGGATCCTCTGCGCCACCGGTTACCGGCCCGGCCTGGTCCCGGTGGAAGGCGGGGAGATGCGGACCGATCCGGACGGGTATCCCCTGATCTCGGCGGTGGGGGAGACGACCCTGCCCGGACTGTACGTCTGCGGGTCGATGGCGCGCTTCAACCGGCGCTGCGCCTTCATCCACGGGTTCCGCAACTACATCGAGAAGGTCTTCTGGGACATCGCAGACAGGCTCTGAGCCGCCTTCGCTCCTCCCAGCATCAACTTTCATCGGCGTGACGAACGATACTTCCCGGGACGGCCGGCCGCGCGTCGTGATCGTCGGGGCCGGGTTCGGCGGCCTGTGGGCGGCCGGCGGGGAAATACCCGGGATAGCCCCGCGCATCAGAGGCGGTAGGCGGAATCCTGCCCCGCATCGCGCAGGCGGGCGAAATCGGGCAGGCGGTACTGGACAGCCTCCGCGACGTGGGGTAAGGCGACCGTTGTTTCCCCCGCGAGGTCCGCGATCGTCCGGGCGACCCGGCTGACCCTGCCGAGCGCCCTGCCGGACAGGCTCAGCCGGTCGGCGGCCCGGGCAAGGAAGGAGCGGGCCTCGGGGGAAAGATGGGAGACGAGTTCGGACAACGGGGCGCGAACCGTGCCGTTGGCCCGGCAGACGCGCCCGTGGTACCGGCTCTCCTGGATCTTCCTGCATCGCATCGCGCGCTCCCGGACCCCGGGTGTCGCCTCGCCGGCCCCTTTTCCGTACCAGTCTGAGCCGGACAACGGGAGGACGGACACGGACAGGTCGATCCGGTCGAGGAGCGGCCCGGAGAACTTCTGCCCGAACCGGGACAGGATGGCGGGAGCGCAGCGGCAGATCCGTCTCGGGTGCCCCGAGTTGCCGCAGGGGCAGGGGTTGGTGGCCGCCACGAGGAGGAAGCGGCACGGGAAGCAGAAGACGTTTCCCGCCCGGGCGATACGGATCTCCCCGGACTCGAGGGGCTGCCGGAGCGCCTCCCTGGCCTCACGCCGGAACTCGGAGAACTCGTCGAGAAAGAGGACGCCGCCGTGCGCGAAGGAGATTTCGCCCGGGCGGGGAGGGTTTCCGCCGCCGACCAGCCCCGCGGTAGTGACGGAATGGTGCGGGGCCCGGAAGGGGCGCCGGATGAGGATGCGGGGCCAGGGCGGCTCTCCCGCGGCGCTGTAGATCCGGGCGGTCTCCAGCGCTTCCCCCTCCTCGAAATCGGGCAGGATGCCCGGTATCCGCTCGGCAAGCATCGTCTTGCCGCAGCCGGGAGGACCGGCGAGCAGGAGCGCGTGGTGTCCCGCCGCCGCGATCTCGAGCGCCCTTCTCGCAACCGGTTGCCCCACGACGTCGCGGAGGTCGGGAAGAGGGGCGTCCCCGGGCTCGGCCGCCTCCCGCGGCTCCTCGCAGGGGGGCGGGTCGCCGCCCGAGAGCGCCGAGACCGCGTCGCGCAGCGTGGCCGCCCGGAAGACCTCGATTCCGGGGACCAGGGCCGCCTCCCGCGCGTTGGCCGATGGGACCATGATCCCGGCGAGCCGGAGCCGCCTGGCGAGCAGCCCCTGGGAGAGCACCCCTTTGACCGACTTTATGGAGCCGTCCAGCGAGAGCTCTCCGGCGATGAGATACTTCCCGAGCGCGTCTGCGGGAAGGACCCCCTCCGCGCAGAGGATGGAGAGGGCGATGGGAAGGTCGAGGAGCGCGCCGTCCTTCCGGACGTCGGCGGGAGCCAGGTTGATCGTGATCTTCCGGCCGGGGAAGGGGAGCCCCGAGTTGCGGATCGCGGTACGGATCCGGTCGACGCTCTCCCGGACCGACCCTCCCGGCAGGCCGACGATGGTGTAGCACGGCAATCCTTGCGAAATGTCGATTTCCACCTCGACGGGAATCGCGTCGATCCCCATCATGGTCGAGGCCAGGACCCGGACGAGCACGCTCGAAGATCTCCCTTCCCGCCGGCGATGTTCCGATCGCGACGCCTGCGCAGGGGATACGGGAGCAAAGGGCGTACCGCGTTGAGGTCGCGCGCGCGAGCCGCCGAAACGGGGTGCCCCTTGCGGGGGCCTGAGCGACGAAGCGGGAGACAGGGATGTCGAAGCGAGGAGCGACGGAGCCGCCGCCTGTCCATGGACGGACGGGCAAGGCGTCCCCCGCGAGGGGTACCCCGTGAGGCGTGACTCGCACGCGCGACCCCTGCGGCGTAGCGCCATCCGGCCTCCCGGCGGAACACGCGGGTAGGTTTTTCGTACCCGCCTGCTACAAGTTCCCCATGGTGCAAGCGAAGATCGGCTGCTGCGGTTTCAACTATTGGTATTGACGCAGCGGGGCTAGTCGGCGATGACATAGATGAGCCCGGACTGGCGGACCTTCAGCCCCTGCTTTTCCAGGTAGGCCTTCGCCAGGTCGCGGATCCCTCGTACGGGGTCGGACAGGAAGGGCTCGATTCGCTGGACGATCTCGTAGTTTCGCGTGAGCCGTGCCTTCGGGTCGACCCGGAGCCGGGTGATCCATTCACGGAAGGCGAGGAAACGGATCCGCCTGTCCGCGTCCGCCATGCCGGCATCGATCCACTCGCCCCCACCGCCGGCGAGCAGCAGCCCGCGGAACGCCTCGACGCGGAGCTCGGGGTCGTCCGTGTTCTCCCACACCTCCTTGAAGAGGGAGAGGGAAGCGGAGGGCGCGGAGTCCGCAAGGCCCAGCAGCGCATAGTACCGGACGATCGGGGAAGGATCCCTTGCCGCGGTGTGCCGGAGCGTATCCATCCCTTCCTGAACGTGCAGGAGGGCGAGCGCCTCCGCGCACAAGGCCCGTACGTCGGGGGAGGGGTCCTGGATGAGGGCGATCAGGAGGGCCGGGCCTCCACCGGCCTGGCCGGTCCGGCCGATCGCCCGGGCGCACTCGGCGCGCACGAGGGGGTAGGAGTCCTTCTGCAGCGGACCCGTCAGACGCTCCAGCGGGACCTTGAGCTTCAGGGTGCCGATCGCTTCCGCGGCGGCCCTCCGGACGGCCGGCGAGGGATCGTTCCCGAGGCGGTCGAGGAAGGTATCCGCCGCGCCGGTGTCTCCCAGGCTCACCAGGGCGCCGATGCTTCTCTCCCGGACGCGCTCGTGGGCGTCCGCGGCGGCCGCTTCCCTGAGATGGGGGATCCCCCCCGCGTCCCGGGTCCACATCACCTGTTCGACCCAGTTGAGCCGCTCGCAGAGAGTGACCGACCGGTCGCATGCGGGTGGCGTCATCTGGGCCCTTGCGGGCACTCCCGCCGTGAACAGGACGATTGCGGCGAGAACGGACGGAAAGTACAGGGACGCTGAGCCGGGCTTCAAGGAAGGGTCCTACATCTCGGGATGGAACATGAATGGAAACACCACCCGGACGGAGGCCCCTTTCGACTTTGAGAACTTCCAGTGCCTGAGCTTCTTGAGCACCGCCTCTTCCAGGGGAGGCCAGTTGACGTTGCTCTGCCGGACTTCCGCCGAGTCCACCGAGCCGTCGGGAAGGATGACGAACGCGACTGTGATCTTCCCGCTCAGGTTGGGGTTTTTCTGGAGCTCCTTGTTGTAGGCATACTTGATGCCGCTGCGGTATCCCGTGACCGTGGCGGCGATCGCGCTCGCGGAACGGCTCTCGTCGTCGATACCGCCGCTGATCTCGCCCTCCAGCCCGGCATCCGTGCGGAAGACCTGCGACGAGAGACTCCGTGAGGCCGTCCTGGAGGCCACCGTCACCTGCTTCCCGATCCCCGGGCTCTTCGCCCTGGCCGCCCCGGGCTCGTCATTCCCCCGGGAGACCGGGTAGGAGTTCGCGGAAGGGGCGCCCCGCGCGACGCGGATCTCCTGCGGGATCTTGATGCCGGAGAGCGGGTCGGCCCCCACGCTGGAATCGCCCGGCTTCCCCGCGGAGAGCATCTTGAGGACGCCGCGGGAGGCTACCTTCTCCCGGATCATCTCTCGAGTAGGCGGGGGAGGGGGCTGGACGGGTTGAGGCGCCGCTTCCCGAAGGAGGGGGTGGACCGCCGCCCTCGGCGCGGGCGCCGGTTCCACGATCCGCTCCCGGGGGATCTTCGGAAGCTCCTTCACGGGGATATCGGCGATGTCTACCTGCATGACCTGCTCGCGTGCGGCGGGGCGCGTCTGCCAGTACGGGCTCGTCAGGAAACCCGCGAAGTGGAACGCCACCGACAGGAGGACCGCGATGCGGACGAACCGCTGCGGCCTCGAGTCCAGGGATATAGCGATCCCCTCAAGTTGAAGCTCCCCGTTCATTCGGGAATGTCCCCCGTCGCCCTGTCGTCCCGCAGCACGTGCTCTTTCCAGTCCTGTCCCATCCGGACGGGGAGGAGGCGAAATTTCGCCCTCGGAAGGAAGAAGAGGACGTCCGGATGCTCGACGCTGCCCAGGATCTTCACCTCGTCCAGGCGGTATGCGCCCTTCCTGTCCGCGGCCGGGGGTCCCTTCGGAGGCTTCCGTGCTTTCCCCTCCTCGCCGGGAGAGGGGGATGCCGCGAGGAGGAGGAGCGCTACTGCCGCGGCGATGCGGATTTTTGCAGCCAGTCGACCCACTTCCCGACCTCGTCCTTCCTCGAACCATTAAGACTAACATAGCGCCTGTAACAATCCAGCGCTTCCGTCGAGTTGCCCTCGTAGACCTCCCGGAAGATCCCGAGGTTGAGCCATCCTTCCGCCATGCCGGGCTTTTCCCGCACCGCCCGTTCGAGGCTTGCGCGGGCCTCTTTCCACTTCCCTTGTTCCATTTCCAGGAGGCCCAGGTTGTTGAGGATCTCGGCGAAGGAGCGCTTCTCCTCTCCCAGTTCCCCCAGGATACGTAACGCTCCGGCGATGTTTCCCTTCCGGTGTTCCTCGAAAGCGGCAAGGTTTCCTGCAAGGGCCGCCATCCTCCGCTCGGCGGAGGGAACGCCCTCCATCGAAGGGACCTTCCCCGCTTCCCTGTCCCAGGCGAACCGCGAGGCGACGACGGGCCACAGGTTGGCGACCTCGGGCGGCGTCCCGGCCGTGAGCCGGCGGGCGGTCGGGAGGTCGCCCTTCCTGTACGAGAGCACGGCCATGTTCCAAAGGAGGGAGGGGGTGTGGGCCCCCTTCGCCCGCATGGCCAGGAACAGCAGCGCGGCCCGGTCGTAGTCCCCCAGCTCCACGAGGCACGCGGCGATGTTGGACTGCAGCTCGGGCAGCATGTCCGGAACGGCTGTAAGCCCCGGAGGCCAAAGCCGGTCGATGAGGGCCCGCGCAGGCTGAAGGTCTCCCCGCAGCAGGTGGATCCCCAGCAGGTTTGCCGCGGCCGGCTCGAAGACGGGGGCGGTGTCCGTGATCCTGCGGTACCGCGTCACGGCCCCGTCGACGTCCCCCGCCCTATGGAGGAGGACCCCCTGGTGGAAGATGGCGTCGGTCCCCATCGGGCTCCCCTCCAGGGCCTTCCAGAGCGGCAGCGCATCCTTCCCCGCGCCCCGGGAGATCGCCTCCTTCGTCCGTGCGATCGCCTCGGAATACAACCTGGGGTAATCCGGCGCCGGCGGCTCGACGCGGACCTCCGTGCCCTTGGCCGGCGGCGCCGGCGGGACCTGCGCCTGCGGGGCCGGCGCCTGTGCCGGGGGAAGCTTCGGATCCGGCCGCGCGGGGGAGGGCGCGGCTGCGGGAGGGG
>JACRIV010000122.1 GCA_016220005.1 Deltaproteobacteria bacterium | reverse complement strand
AGGAAGGGATGCGGCTCCAGGCGATCTGCCAGAAGCGGCTGGACGAGGCCGACAGGAAGATCGAGGTCCTCCTTCGGAAGCCGGGCGCGGTGGTGCAGGAGAGCGAGGACGAAAGGGACATTCTCGGGGAAGAGAAGTGAGATCCCCGGCCGCCTCCGAAGTCGCCCGCCGCCGGACGCTTGTGGACGACAACCTGCTCCGGTTCATCGGCGGGGACGTTTGCCGGATTCCGGACCGGCTTCGCGAGGCGATGGAGTACTCCCTGACCGCCGGTGGAAAGCGGATCCGGCCGGTCGTGCTCCTGTCGTCAGGGAGCGCCGTCGGCGGGGACGAGGAGGAGCTGCTTCCCTTTGCCTGCGCGGTCGAATACGTCCATACGTACTCCCTCATCCACGATGACCTGCCGGCCATGGACGACGACGATTTCCGCAGGGGGCGGGCTTCCAGCCATAAGGCGTTCGGCGAGGCGGCGGCCATTCTGGCCGGCGATGCGCTCCTGACGGAGGCGTTCCGGGTGATGGGCGAGTCTCGCCTGGCGGGGGAACACCCGGGACGGGCGCTGGCGGCGGTCGCGGTCCTGGCCCGCGCAGCGGGTGCGGAAGGCATGGTGGGGGGGCAGCAGCTGGACCTTCTGGCCGAACGGTCGAATACCGGCGGACCCGAAAAGAACGAGATCGATCTCCGCAAGACGTCGGCCCTTCTGTCCGCGGCGGCCGGAATGGGGGGGATCCTCGGAGGCGGGACTCCGGCGCAGGTTACGGCCCTGGGGCGGTACGGCACCGCGCTTGGCCTCCTCTTCCAGGTGACGGACGATATCCTGGACGAGACCGGCAGCTTCGAGGAGATGGGGAAGGGTGTGGCGAAGGACAGGGCGCGGGGCAAGCCGACCTACCCGGTCGTGTTCGGCATGGAGGCGGCGGTCGCCCGCGCGGAGCGCTTGAGCCGCGAAGCGCTGTCGACCCTTTCCTCTTTCGGCGACGAGGGGGATGCGTTGAGGACCATCGTCCAACTCGTCGCCGCCAGGAGAACCTGAATTGCCTGCGAGAGGCCTGCTTCGAGTCATTCATTCCCCCGAGGACCTGAAGAAGATCCCGAGGGAGATGCTCCCGGACGTGGCTGCTGAGCTGCGCGAGATGATCGTGCAGGGCGTCTCGAAGACCGGGGGGCACCTTGCCTCCAGCCTGGGCGTGGTGGATCTGACCGTCGCGCTCCATTACGTGTTCTCCTGCCCCCGGGACCGGATCGTGTGGGACGTGGGCCACCAGGCGTATGCCCACAAGATCCTCACGGGCCGGAGGGACGCGTTCCCCAGCCTGCGCACCCTGGGTGGGATCTCGGGTTTCCCCCGCATCGCGGAGAGCCCCAGCGACGCTTTCGGGACGGGCCATTCCGGCACGTCGATTTCCGCCGCGCTCGGGATGGCGGTCGCGCGGGACCTCCGGAAGGAGACGCACAAGGTGATCGCGGTCATCGGCGACGGTTCCCTCTCCTCGGGGCTGGCGCTCGAGGGACTGAACCAGGCGGGCCATCAGAAGCGCGACCTGATCGTGATCCTGAACGACAACGAGTGGTCCATCTCCCAGAACGTGGGCGCCCTGTCGGGGTACCTGAACCGGATCATGACCGGGAAGTTCTACACCTCCTTCCGGAAACGGGTGGAGACGCTCCTCAAGTCGATGCCGAAGGGCGATATCATGGCCCGGATCGGGAAGAAGGCGGAGGAGCTCACCAAGGGGTTCATCGTCCCCGGGCTCCTCTTCGAGGAACTGGGCTTCACCTACGTCGGCCCCATCTCCGGGCACCACATCGAGGACCTGATCGGAACGCTTCAGAACCTGTCCAACCTGGAAGGGCCCTTGCTGGTCCACGTGGTGACAGCCAAGGGAAAGGGGTATCCCCCCGCCGAGGCCAACCCCGAATATTTCCACGGGGTGGGGACCTTCGACCCGGCGACGGGGAAGGGTACGGGCAAGGCCCCGCTTCCCTCCTATACCGACGTGTTCGCGGAAACGGTCGTGGAGTTGGGGCGGGAGAACCCCAAGGTGGTGGCGATCACGGCGGCCATGTGCGGCGGCACCGGCCTGATCAAGTTCCGGCAGGCCTTTCCGGACCGTTTCTTCGACGTGGGGATCGCCGAGGGCCACGCCGTGACGTTCGCGGCGGGCCTGGCCCGGGAGGGAAAGATCCCGGTGGTCGCGATCTATTCCACGTTTCTCCAGCGCGCCTACGACCAGATCATACACGATGTCTGCCTTCAGAACCTGCCGGTGGTCTTCGCGGTGGACCGCGGCGGGATCGTGGGATCGGACGGGGCGACCCACCAGGGCCTGTTCGATCTCTCCTTCCTGCGGCACATCCCCAACATGTCGGTCATGGCCCCGGGGAACGAGTCCGAGCTCGTCCGGATGCTGCGGACGGCGGTTTACGCGGGAAGGCCCGCGGCCATCCGGTACCCGAGGGGGAGCTTCACCGGCGCGGGCCTCGAGGCGCCGACGAAACCGATCCCCTGGGGGAAGGCGGAGCTTTCGGCCGACGGGAAAGACCTCCTCATCCTTGCGATCGGCACCACGGTGGCGCCCTCGCTGTACGCCGCCGAGGAGCTCGGGAAACGGGGGATATCCGCCGCAGTAGTCAACGCCCGGTTCGTGAAGCCGCTGGACGCCGATCTCATCCTTTCTCTGGCGCACCGAACCGGCCGCGTGCTGACCGTCGAGGAGAACGTCCTCGCAGGGGGGTTCGGGAGCGCGGTGCTCGAGATGTTCGAGGAGCACGGCTGGCACCCCGGCGTTTTCCGCCGGCTGGGGATCCGGGACACGTTCGTGGAGCACGGCTCGCAGGCGGAACTGCGGGACGCTCACGGATTGAACGCCGACGCCGTCGTCGCCGAGGGGATGCGGATCTGCGGGCACGGCAAGACGTTCCTCCCGTCCCTCTTCAACGGCATCCGGTCCAGGCTCGAAAGGATTGTCTGACCCCCGTCGGGGAGGAACCGCGCGGCTCGACGCTACACTCGTCGCCCGCGGGCTCGCGGAGACGCGGGCCAGGGCCCAGGGGCTCATTCTCTCCGGGCGAGTCCTCCTTTCGGGCGCTGTCGTGACGAAATGCGGGGCGCCCGTCCGGCCCGGCCAGGAGGTGACGGTCGCGCCCGCGCCCCGGCCGTTCGTTTCACGGGGCGGCGAAAAGCTCGACGGGGCGCTCGACGACCTGGGGGTTTCCTGTGATGGCGCCGTCGCGCTGGATGTCGGCGCGTCCACCGGGGGATTCACCGACTGCCTGCTGCGTCGAGGGGCCGTGCGGGTGTATGCCGTCGACGTCGGGGAAAACCTGATCGACGACCGCCTCCGGAAGGACCCGCGCGTCGTGGTCCTGGAAAGGATGAACTTTCGATACGCCCCCGCCGGGCTCCTGCCGCAGAAGGTCCGGGTGGCCTCCGTGGACGTTTCCTTCATCTCGCTCCGCCACATCCTTCCGCCCTTGCGCCAGTTCCTCCTGCCGGGCGCGGCCGTCCTCGCCCTCGTCAAGCCGCAGTTCGAGGTCGGCCGGGGTGCGGTCGGCAAGGGGGGAATTGTCCGCGACGAAGGGAAACGGCTCGAAGCGGTGCGGGCCGTAGCGGAATTTGCCAAAGGATTGGGATTTACCGTAATGGGGCAGGCCGAAAGCCGTGTAAGAGGGCAGGGAGGGAACAGGGAGGTCTTCCTGCACCTGCGCTGGAGCGAGAACCCATCCTGTAGAAATGAATGAAAGAGGGTTCGAGCTCCGAGGCTCCCGCCGACGAATAGGAGGAAAAGGCGCCATGGACGGCGCCGGCAGGGAGCCGAGGCGGACCGCGAGGCACGGACAGGAGGTCCGGGCGCGAGCGGTCGCGGAAAATGCCCTTGACTTCCCTTAAAATGAATTGTAGTTTCCTTCATAAGGAATGATATTTAGCATAAATTAGGTATAATTTAATACCCATTGGCTGGGTTGACACGAGGTGTTGCCGATGAAAAGACGGGCTGCGGTTCTCTCGTTTCTGGCGATCCTTGGGGCATTGTTCCTTCTCCCTGCTGCGGTCTACCTTCAGGATAATCCCCCCGCAGAGGCGGAGTCCCACCCGGAAGGGCTGATCCACACCGTCGAGCAGGGGGAAACGCTGTGGGACCTCGCCGCGAAATACCTCGGGTCTCCTTGGAGGTGGCAGGACCTGTGGGAAAGGAACCGGTTCCTGACGAACCCTCATTACATCTATCCCGGGATCAAGATCGTGATCTTTCCTCCCCCCCCAAAGGAGTACGCTCTGACGACCGGAGAGGCTGCGCCGGCGGGCCCCGCGGGTCCGGCCGCGCCCGCTCCCGCGGAGGACGTTGCCAATAAGACGGAGGCCGCACCGCCCGTCGCTGCGCCTCCGCAAGCGCCTCCGAGGAAGCCGACGCTCGATATCTCGCCGTCGGAATTCGTCCAGGCCGGCGAGTTCCTGCGTCAAGCGCCGAGGGGGATCGGCGCCATCCGTGGCGGAGAAGAGTCCAAGGTGGCGTTCTCCGACGGGGACAAGGTGTTTCTCAAGCTGAGCAAGGAGATCCCCGCCGGCCAGCTTCTCGGCGTATACCGCGTTCGCGGTCCGATTACGGCGCCGGGCGGCCGGCCGATATCCGGATACGTGACGCACCTGGTGGGGGTCGTCCAGGCCGGCGGGAAGGAGAACGGCAACATCGCGGGGGTCGTCCGCAACTCCTTCGAAGACCTGGGCCGAAAGGACCTGATCAGCGAGACCATCCCCGCCTATTCTCCCGTCACCCTGTCTCCGGGCGCTCCGGGCCTCGAGGCGACCGTCATCGCCGGCCAGGGACAGAAAGAGGATCTGTCCGCCGGCGATATCATCTTCCTCGACCGCGGCGCCGGCGCGGGCGTCGCCGTCGGCAACGTCTTCCGCCTGTTCGACCTCAGGGGAGGCCCGTCGGGATGGCGCTCCCAGCGGGAGGGCAGGGTCCGCGTCGAGGTGGGGCGGGCGGTCGTCGTCCGGGTGTCGCCCGAGTTCTCCACGGCCTACGTCGTGAAAAGCACCCAGTCCTTCCCCGCCGGGGTCCGGGCGGTCGGCGCGCCGGAGTGAGAGGCGCCCGCCGAGGGAGAGGATCTCCCCGGCACGGGATTTGATTTGGCGGGGCTAGGGGCAAGAGGCGGGCCCCTCCCGTATGACGGCCGAACAGGCATCTCTCGATATCCTGCTGCGGCTTTCCCTGGTTGAAGGGATCACGGCCCGGCATCTCGGACGGCTCCGCAAGGCCGACTGCACCCTTCCTCTGCCCGGCGCCCCTTGCGGGGACGGCAGGACGATCCTTCGGAAGGCGATCGAGGCGCTGACCTCCCGACAGGCCGGAGAGGCTTCCGCACGTATCCGGGAAGCCTGCGGGAGGGCGGACATCCGGATCATCCCGCTCGGTTCCGAGGACTACCCCGAGCCGTTGCGCGCCGTCCCGGACGCGCCTCTCGTGCTTTACGAAGCTGGGTCGCCTGCCCCGGACGCGGACTCGGTGGCGATCGTGGGAAGCCGGGCCCCCACGGGGCCGGGGAGGGCGTTTGCCGGCGAGCTGGCGGCCGGCCTGGCGGCCGCGGGATGGACGGTGGTCAGCGGGATGGCAAGGGGAATCGACGCCGCGGCGCACGAGGGCGCACTTCGAGGCGGAGGCCGGACACTGGCAGTCCTGGGGTGCGGAGTCGACGTGGTCTATCCCCCGGAGGCGCGCGGACTGCGGGACAGGATCCTCGAGCGGGGGGCGCTCCTTTCCGAATACCCCCCGGGGAGCCTCCCTCTCCCCCACCGCTTCCCGGCGAGGAACCGCATCATCAGCGGACTATCCCGGGGTGTCGTCGTCGCGGAGGCGCCCGCCCGCAGCGGCGCCCTCATCACCGCCCGGTTCGCCCTCGACCAGGGAAGGGAGGTGATGGCCGTACCGGGGAACCCCCTCTTTCCCCATACGGCGGGGAGCAACCGCCTGATCCGGGATGGGGCGACTCCGGTTACGGAGGTCGAGGACGTGGTTGGGGCGCTCGGGTGGGCGCGCCGCCCGGCCGCGGAAAAAAGCCGGGAGGACCGGATCCTGGGTTTCCTTTCGAAGGCCCGCCACGTCGACGAGATCGCGGAGGCGACGGGAATCCCCGTTCCGGAGCTTCTGCCCTGTCTCCTGGAAATGGAGTTCAGAAAATTGCTTGAAAGGGGGAGCGGGGATTATTATAACAAAATGTCCCGGCTTTAAGGGATGACCGTAAGTTCGTGACCAGGAGGAAGGATGGCCAAGTCGCTCATCATCGTCGAGTCTCCGGCAAAGGCCAAGACGATACAGAAGATTCTCGGGAAGGGGTACCAGGTCCTCTCCTCGATGGGCCACGTCAAGGACCTGCCCAAGAGCCGCCTGGGCGTGGACGTCGAGAACGGTTTTGCGCCCACCTACGTGGTGATCAAGGAGCGGAAGAAGGTGCTCGGGGAGATCCTCGATGCCGCCCGGTCCGCCAAGACGGTTTACCTTGCCCCGGACCCCGACCGGGAGGGGGAGGCGATCGCCTGGCACATCGCCGACGCCATACGGGCCGGGAACGGGAAGAAGAAGAAAGGCAAGGCGCAGGCGGGAACGCCCGCGGAAATCCATCGCGTCCTCTTCCATGAAATCACGAGAAAAGGGGTGACCCAGGGGATGGGAGCCCCCCGGCCCCTCGACCGGAGCAAGTTCGACTCCCAGCAGGCCCGCAGAATCCTCGATCGGCTCGTGGGGTACACGTTGAGCCCCCTTTTGTGGAACAAGGTCCGGCGCGGCCTCTCCGCGGGAAGGGTGCAGTCGGTGGCCGTGAAGATCGTGTGCGCCCGGGAGCAGGAGATCGCCTCCTTTGTCCCCGAAGAGTACTGGTCGCTCACGGCGCGTCTTTCCGGGAGCGCTCCGCCCCCCTTCCCGGCGAAGCTGGTGGAGGCGGGGGGGGAGAAGGTGCGCCTCCGGACGGAGGAGGAGACGCTCGCCCTGCGGAAGGCCGTGGAGAACGGGCCCTTCGTGGTGCGGGAGATCCGGAAGAAAATGCGCCGTCGGTCCCCGCCGGCGCCGTTCACCACCTCGAAGCTCCAGCAGGAGGCGGCAAAGCGCCTTCGCATGCCTCCCTATAAGACGATGATGGTGGCCCAGTCGCTTTACGAGGGGGTCGACATCCCCGACGCAGGCCTCGTGGGACTGATCACCTACATGCGGACCGATTCCGTGCGGGTGGCCGACGAGGCGCTTGCCGCGGTACGGGAGCATATCCGGGCGGCGCACGGCGAGGCGTACCTGCCGCCGGCCCCGAATACGTACCGCAACCGGAAGACCTCCCAGGACGCCCACGAAGCGATCCGGCCTACGTCGATGGAGCACGCGCCCGGGAAGCTCAAGTCGATCCTCTCGCGGGACCAGCACCGGCTCTACGAACTGATCTGGAACCGTTTCGTGGCGTCGCAGATGACTCCGGCGGAATACGAGCAGACGACGATCGATATCCTTTGCGATCCGCGGGAGGCCGGGTTTCCCGGCGCGCTGGAGGGGGGCTACCTGTTCCGGGCCACCGGTTCGGTGCCGCGGTTCCCGGGATTCATGGAGGTCTACCAGGAGGGGGCGAACGGCAACGGGTCGCAGGCCGACCCGTCCGCCGCGGAGGATCCCTCCGGCCGCCGGGGGGGGGACGCCCCGGAGTCCGAGGGAGAGAAGGTCGAGGGGAGCCTCCTTCCCGCTCTCGCCGAAGGGGAGCGCCTCGACCTCCAGGAGCTGGTGGGCGCCCAGCACTTCACCCAGCCCCCCCCGCGTTTCACCGAGAGCTCGCTCATCAAGGAGCTGGAGGAGCAGGGGATCGGGCGTCCCTCCACCTACGCCTCGATCGTCAAGACGATCAAGGACCGGGGGTATGCCCGCCTGGAGGAGGGGAAGTTCGCCCCCACCGAGCTGGGGCGGATCGTAACGGGGCTGCTCGAAGAGAGTTTCCCCAGGGTCATGGACGTGGCGTTCACCGCACGGATGGAGGAGGAGCTCGACCAGATCGAGGACGGAGAGCGCGAGCTTGCCCAGGCGCTCGATGATTTCTATCAGCCCTTCTCGGAAGAGCTCGAGCGGGCGAAGCTCTCGATGCCCAAGGTCAAGGACGAGCTGATCGCCACCGGGATCCCGTGCGCCCTGTGCGGCGGGGAGATGGTCATCCGGTTCGGCCGGGCGGGGAAGTTCCTCGCCTGCCGGAACTATCCCGAATGCCGGAACACCGCGAACTTCCGCGAGACCGCCGAAGGGAAGATCGAGATCCTGCCCGACGAGGAAGCGGGGGTCGCCTGCGAGAAGTGCGGGAAGCCGATGGTGGTCCGGAACTGGAAGGGCGCCCGGTACATCGCCTGCTCCGGGTACCCGGAATGCCGGAACAGCCGCCCGTTCCCCATCGGGGTCCGGTGTCCGGAGTGCCGCGAGGGGGAGATCGTCGAGCGCACGTCGAGGTTCGGCAAACTCTTCTATAGCTGCTCCCGCTATCCCGACTGCCGCTTCGCCTCCTGGAGCCGCCTCGTGAACGCGGAATGCCCGCTGTGCGGCTATCCCGCCATGGCCGAAAAGATCCGCAAGGGCGGAAAGACCGAGATCGTGTGCGCCCGCAAGGGCTGCAAGGGAAAGAGAGCCGAAGACCACCTGCAAGTGGCCGGGTGACCGGGTTTGAAGGCTTATCTTCTCGTTGTCGACGACGAGCAAAGCCTCCGGCAGTTCCTCGAGATCTTCCTGGAGAAGGAAGGGTACGAGGTCGACGTCGCCGCTTCGCGCGCCGAGGCGGAGAAGGCCATCGCCGACAACGTGTACGACCTCGTCCTCACCGACATGCGGATGGCCGCGGAGGACGACGGCCTCAAGGTCATCCGGGCGGCCATCCAGAGGACCCCCTCGACGCAGGTGGTGGTGCTGACCGCCTACGGCACGATCGAAGGGGCCGTGGAGGCGATCAAGCTCGGGGCGTACAACTACATCGTCAAGCCCTTCGACAACAACGATCTGCGCAGCCTCATCCAGGGGGCGCTGGCCAGCAGGGAGATCGCCGTGGAGCGGCGCCGGGCGCTCCGCGAGGAGGTCAAGGGGAAGTCCTCCTTCGAGGGGATCGTCGGACGCAGCGAGGCGATGCTCAAGGTCTACGAGCTCGTCGATCGCGTCGCCCCCACAAACGCGAACGTCATGATCCTCGGGGAGAGCGGGACGGGGAAGGAGCTGATCGCCTCCGCACTGCACGGAAGAAGCGACCGGAAGGACTGCCCGTTCGTCCCCATCAACTGCGCGGCGATCCCCGAGACGCTGATGGAGAGCGAGCTGTTCGGCCACGTCCGCGGGGCGTTCACCGGCGCGGTCCAGATGAAGAGGGGGCTGTTCGAGGCGGCCCATCGGGGGACGCTCTTCCTCGACGAGGTGGGGGAGATCCCTCCGAGCATGCAGAGCAAGCTGCTGCGCGCGATCCAGGAGCGCTCCTTCCGCCGGATCGGGGGCAACGAGGACATCTCGATCGACGTCCGGCTCGTCTGCGCCTCGAAGCGCAACCTCGAAGAGGAGATGAAGGCGGGCCGGTTCCGGGACGACCTCTATTTCCGGCTCAACGTCATCCAGATCGTGGCGCCCCCCCTCCGGGACCGCCGGGAGGACATCCCGGTCCTGGCGACTCACTTCCTGGAAAAGTTCGCCGGGAAGATGGGCAAGCCGGTGTCCAGGATCGACGGCGAGGCGATGCGGGCCCTGCTCGCTTATGACTTTCCGGGAAACGTCCGGGAGCTTGAAAACATCATGGAGCGGGCCGCCATCATCGAGACAAAAGATGTCATTTCTCTCTCTGCTCTTCCCTCTAATGTGACAAAAATCGACACTCAAGGAGGGGAGATTCCCACGTATCATCCGGAGCTCTTCGAGGCCGAAGGAATGTCACTGGACTCGGCGGTCGACAGGCTGGAGAAGGACCTCTTATTGAAAGCCCTTGAGCGCACCGGGGGGAACAAGACCGAAGCCGCTAAACTCCTGAATATCTCCTTTCGCTCCTTGCGTTACCGCCTCGACAAGCACGGCATCGATTGAACGGCATGGATTGTGCTGTGTTTTTCCCCGGAATTCGCCCGAATACCTGATGACAAGGCGAATCATGCGGAAAAACAAGGGCTTCACGCTTATTGAGCTGATGATTACGGTGGCCATCATCGGCATCCTCGCCGCGATCGCGATCCCGAATTTCCTGAAGTTCGTGAGCAAGACCCACCGGGCGGAAGTGAAGTACAACCTCGAGGGGATCTACAAGGCGGAGATATCCTACTTCGGGGAATACGACGCTTTCTCCAATAGTTTCGCGGTAATACGGTGGCGACCGGAGGGCGCGGCCTATTACACCTATGAGGTGGGCGGGAATGAGTATTTCGGCAAGAACGTGGCGCAAAACCCGATGCCCGGGGGGATCACGCCTTCGGCTACCACGAATGAATTTACCGCATACGGATGGGGGAATATCGATTCCGATCCCACGATAGACACTTGGCACATCACGACGTCCAAGGCTCTGGCAGAGGATACGGATGACCTCGCGAATTGATTGTATCGGCATATGAATTGCACATAAAACCAAACAACGAGATTTATCCCCCAGGGGAAAGGAGAGAAAACATGCTAAGGAGCAAGAAAGGATTCACCCTGATCGAACTGATGATCGTCGTCGCGATCATCGGCATCCTGGCGGCCATCGCCATCCCCAACTTCCTGAGGTTCCAGGCCAAGTCGAAACAGTCGGAGGCAAAGACCAACCTCAAGGCCATTTACACGGCGGAAACCTCGTACTTCGGGGAGAACAACTCGTACAATACGTTCCAGATTATCAATTGGTCGCCAGTGGGCACCAGCCGGTATCGCTATACGCTCAGCAACGCCGTCAATGCGAACGACCTCGGAAACCTGACGGGTGTGACGACGTTTGACGGGTGGGGGTCAGGAGCCACGCCCGCCTGGACCACCAATGCATTCAGCGCGGGTGCGCAGGGCAACGTTGACAACGATACGGCTCTCGACGTCTGGTCGATCACGGACGGAAATGTCTTGACTAACGGCTTCAATGACGTGTAAGAACCTCATATTTCCACATGAAAAAGGCGGCAGAGATGCCGCCTTTTTTTTGCTTGTTCTTGCCGTCGCGACACTCGGTTTCGGAGGCTCGCTCCAGCCTTCCTTGGCACTTCTGCGGGCGGCGGGGTTCGGCGCAGGGATTGCCTACTTGTGGAGGCGAACGAACGAGGGGGTAAGGGTTGCGCCGTATCTCCTGCTCGTTGGAGGGTTTGTGCTTCTCTCCCTCGGGCACGCCTTCTCGTCCGTATATGTCTGGGTTTCCCTGCAGCACGCGATAAACATCGCCCTTGCCTCCCTTTTGCTGTTCTGGGCGGCCATCCTGTTCGGCAAAGAGCGGGACCGGATGTATGAAAACACGTTTAATGTCGTTAGGGCGATCGCTGTCGTCGAAGCGGCCATCGCCCTGTATCAGCGATTTTTCGAAAGAGATATTCGCCCTCACGGGACATTCGACAACCCGAACTTCCTTGCCGAGTTCCTGGCGGTTGCGGCCATCCTTTGCCTTTCAAGGGTCCTTTGGGCGGAAGGTTCCCGTCGGCGCCGCAGCATCGATGCGGGTACGGCCGGAATCTTTCTCGTTTCAGCGCTGGCCTTGTCCAGCTCCCGCGGAGTCTTGGTATCCGCGGTCCCGGCGTTCGGCTTACTCCTGGTTTGCCGGTACGGTCTACGGAAAGGTGCGGCGGTCCTCGCCTTCATAGGTTTGCCGGTCCTCGCAATAGTCGGATGGCGCTCGGCGGATCGATTTTTTACACCCGATATATACAATTACGGGAGATGGATCATATGGAAATCCGCCCTGAGAACATTTATTGAACATCCCTTCGGGGTGGGATTGGGCGGGTTTAAATATTTCTGGTATGCAACCCAGTCCCCGGTGGCGGAAGCATTCCGGAAATATGGAAAATTCGCCCGGACGGCCCACAGCGAATACATGGAGATCCTGTCCGGACTGGGCGCCATCGGATTCATCTTGTTCCTCGCCATCCTCGTTGCGCCGCTTCTTCTTGCATTCCGCCTGCGGAAGGAGATCCCGGAAAGCAGGAGGTGGATTGCGAATGCAGCGGTTGCGGGCCTGGTCCTCTCCGGAGTGCATGCCGCCTTTGACTCCGGTTTTCACGAATTCGGGATCGTCTGTCTCGATGCCGCACTACTTGGCGCCTTGCTTTCCTTTTTGCCCCGTACCGCTTGGCGCACGGTATTGCTTCCTCGAACTGTCGTTCGAACGGGAGTCGCTCTCTGTGCGGTGCTGTTGGTGATTTCCGCCACGACGGTATCGGGGGCGTTTGTATACGAGTACGGAGAGAAAAAGCTGCGGCTTGGGGATCTCGCCGGGGCGGAAAACGCTTTTCGTTTGGCGTCTGTCGTGGATCCCTTGCGAGCCCCCTATCCGGATGCCGTATCCGGCGTATATTACCTCCGTTACCAAAAGGAGCGGAGGACCTCCAACGATCGCCAGCGGCTGGTAAAATTACTCAAAGAAACATTGCATTGGGAGGATTCGGCAAGATGGCTCAATCCCAGAGAATCGAGATATATACTGCGTCTTTCCTCTCTGTTCATCGAACTGTTTCGAATTCGCGGCGAGTATAGCGATGTCCGCATGGCGCTTGGTCTTGCCGGAGAGGCGTTGCGGATCAACCCTTTCAGCGTGGAGGCCCTTTGGTACAGGGCGGAGCTCTTCGCGGCCATCGGCCGCCCGGGAGATGCGGTTGCGGATCTCAAGTCGGCGGTTTCTATTGAACCGAACTTTGGCCGAGGCTATTCTAGGCTTGCTGAACTTACCGGGGCAGCCGACCCGCGCGGGGCCACCGAGTTGACCGATAAGGCGAAGGCGTGCCGCGAAAAGGCTGCATTGCTAAGTCTAGAGGATTACGAGAAGTGGCTGGTGGAGTCGCCCGAGGAAAGGTGAAAAGAGAGGGGACATCTCCCGCTTCTCGCAGGGCGGTTTCCATACAGTGGGTCTTCCCCATCCTGTGCCTCGCCATTTCCGCGTTACTCTCCTCCCGGATCTTTCAGGAACGGTCGTTTGCCCGCATAGCAGGTGAGGGTAACCAGGCGAGGTGGAGCCTACCTCTGGCAGTCAGCCGGCAGCCCGCCTTCGCGTTCGGCTTCCGAAATTTCCTCGCCGACCTGGAATGGCTTGAAGCCGTCCAGGTGGCTGGTTCCCGAAAAATGGCTCGGCGAGATTACGACCGGCTTGCTGTACTCATCCAGATCGTAAACAATTTTGATCCGCGTTTCGTTGTCGCATATCTTCTCGGAGGCCTTGTCCTCGGGGATTCGCCCGAACACGTGCCCGAAGCGTTGAAGGCGCTGGAGCGAGGAAGGAATAGCCATCCCTACGATTGGCGTTTCCCTTTCTATATCGGATATATTAAGTATTTTTCTCTCGGAAATGCTCTCGAAGGCGGGAGAGCGGTGGAAGCCGCCGCCCGGATCCCGGGAAGTCCCCAGCACTTTCCATTCCTTGCGGCAAGGATGCTCGCCGAGGGGAGGCGGCCGGAGACGGCCCTGGCGTTCCTCGCGGCCATGTTGGAGCATGAGGCGGATGCGACCCGCAGGGAGGTGCTGCAGAGGCGCATCCGTGAAGTGATCGTGGAGCGCGACATCCAGAGCCTCGAGCGCGCGGTGGAGGCGTACCGGGCCCGGTACGGCGTCCTTCCCGCGGCGCTGTCCGACTTGGCGCGCGCCGGCT
>JACRIV010000121.1 GCA_016220005.1 Deltaproteobacteria bacterium | reverse complement strand
GGTCGTGTGGCTGGGGCCTAACATCCTCCAGACTTTTTCCATCTGGCATTCCGTGGCTTATCTCGCCGCATCGCTCCTCCTTATCCGCGGGATCTGCTACTTCGGGGAGATGGGGGACCGGATCGCCGTCAAGGAAGCGGCGGCGCGATGAGCGATTCGATTCCCTCGATATCAACGATGGAATTCTCCCTCTCCGAGGTTCCCCTTCACGAACTCCAGGGTGACGCGGGAAACGAGGTAATCGCGGCGGGCGCGGGCCAGGTTCCCCTTCGCCTGCGTGACGTTGAGCTCCGCGTCCTCCACCTCGAGCCGCGTCTTCACGCCGAACTCGAACCCCTTTTCGGCCATGAAGAGGAGCAGCGAAGCTTGGGACACCGTGCTCGAGAGCGCCTTCACGATCTCTCCCGACTCCCGGACCGCGTTGACCGCCTCGCGGGTCTGGACGGCAATGTTATCGAGCAGCTTCTCTTCGTCGATCCGCAAGGCCCGCACGTCGCTTCTGGCCTGGGCCGTCTTCCCCCGGGTGCGGAGGCCGTCGAAGAAGGGATAGGTGACGAACAGCCCGGCCGTCCAGACCTTTCCGTTCGCGTCGCTCTCGCCGACGTCGAGCTCCCGCCATCCGTATCCGGCCTTGAGGTCGAGCCGCGGCTTGTCCCCCGCATCGGCGATCTTGACCAGCTCCTCAGCGACGCCCAGGCGGTGGCGCAGCTCCGAGAGTTCGGGCCGGTTTCTCCATGCCGTCTCAAGCGATCCCTCATAGGCGGGATAAGGATCGACCGGCGCCTCCAGCGTGCCCGTTGCGTCCACCTCCTGCCGGTCGATCCCCAGGAGGAAGCGGAGCCGCTCCCGCGAGACCTGGACGCGGTTCTCCGCCCGGATGACCTCGGGGCGTGCATTTTCGACCGCCACTTCCGCCGCCAGGACGTCGTAGTCGGTGGCCGTTCCGGCGGCGTACCGCTTGCGCGCCTCGTCCAGGTGGCGGACCTTCTGTTCCAGGTTCTGCGCGGCGATGCCGTGGAGCTCCCTGGCCAGGAGGACGTCGTAGAAAGAGGCGGTCACGTCCCGCTCCGCGGCCTGGCGGAAGAGGCGGAGCCGATCGTCCGCGGTGGCCAAGCCGATCTTCGCGGCGCGGATGGCGGCCCCCACCTGTCCCCACGTGTAGAGCGCCTGGGAGAGCCCCACCTCGGTCCCCCGCGTCTCCCGCTGGATGGGAATCAAGCTGCCGCCGAACGCCCGCTGGCTCTCGTCCCTGTCCCGGGATACCGAGGCCGTCAAGCGCAACTGGGGCAGGGCCGCCGAGCGCTCCTCCACGTAGCGCCCTTCAAGCTGGTTCCGCAGCTCCAGCGCCGTTCGGATGTCCCGGTTCCTCTCCGACGCGATCCGCAGGGCCTCCTCCAGAGTGAGGATTCTCACGCCGTTCTCGCCCCCCGGGGATGCGGCGGGGAAAAGGAGCCCGGCCGCCACCAGGACGAGCGAGCAGAGAAACGAAACCCGCATCCGTGCGGCGCGACCCGGCCGGCTCACGCCCGGACCTCCTCAGCCCGCGCTTCCTCGCTCTTCCCGTCCCACCGCTTTCGCACCCAGTCGCCGAAATCGTCGAGGAGCGTATAGACGACGGGCACGACGAGGAGGGTGAGGAACGTGGAGGTGATCAATCCCCCGATGACCGCCCGCGCCATCGGCGCCCGCATCTCCGCCCCCGCGCCGAGAGCGAGGGCCAGGGGCAGCATCCCGAAGATCATGGCGAGGGTCGTCATCATGATGGGGCGCAGCCGCGTGCGGCCGGCGGTGATGACCGCCTCCGCGCGGTCCATCCCCCGCGCCCGCAGGACCTTGGCGTAATCCACGAGGAGGATGGCGTTCTTGGTGACGAGCCCCATGAGCATGATGAGGCCGATGAGGGACATGATGTTGATCGTGTCCCGCGTCAGGAAGAGCATCCCCGCCATCCCGACGATGGAGAGAGGGAGGGACAGCATGATGGACAGGGGGTCGATGAACGACTCGAACTGGGCTGCCAGGATGAGGTACACGAAGATGACGGCCAGGAGGAGCGCCTCGGCCATGTACCCGAACGACTCGATCATGTCCTCCCCCTCGCCGGAGAAAACCACCCGGTATCCCGGCGCGAGCTTCATGCGGGACGCGGCCTCCCTGACCCTGTTCATCGCCTCGCCCAGAGGGAGGCCCTCGAGGTTGGCGGAGATCACCACCTGCCGGGTCAGGTCCTGCCGGTTGATCTCCGAGGGGGTGTTGCTCATGTTGTAGCTCACCATTTCGCTGATGGGTACCAGCCTCGTCCCCTCGCCTGGGCGCAGAACCGCCAGGCGAAGCCGCTCGACCTGCAGCGGATCCTGGCGCAGCGGGAGCGGGAGCCTCACACGGACGTTCACCGCATCGCCGTCCTCGTCCTCGTAGGTCGTCACCGCCTGCCCGCCCACGAGCGTCCCCACGGTGCGGACGATGTCGTTCGTCGTCACGCCCATGTCCGCCGCGCGCTCCCGGTCGACCGAGAGCCGGAATTCCGGGATGTCCTGCTCCAGCGTCACTTCGAGATCGACGATCCCCGGGACCTTGTACATTTCCGCCTTGAGCTCCGCGGCGTATTCCTTCAGCTCCGCGACGTCCTCCCCCCGGATGTTGACCATCAGGGGCTTCTCGCCGGTCATCCGTCCCACCTCCACGATAGCGGGGACGATCCCGGGGATTTCCGTAAGCCGCGCTCGCAGGTACCGCTGGATCCGGTCCTGGGCGCGCTTGCGCTCCTTCTTCTCCGCCAGCTTGACGTACACCATCCCGTCCCGCACCGTCCCGGCGTCTCCGGCCCCGATCGTCGCATACGTGTGCCGGACCTCGGGCATTTTCCCAAGCTCCGCGAGCACGGCGTCGATCCGGTTGCGCGTCTCGTCGAGGGAGGCGAAGGGCGACGTACGGAAATTTACCTGGAATTCCGCCCGGTCGTAGTCGCTGAAGAACTCCATCTTCAGGGAGAAGAAGGCCGCAAGCCCCCCGAAGAAGGCGACGGCCGCCAGCGCGAGGACGGTCTTGCGGTGCCCGAGCGCCCACGCGATGATCCCCTGGTACCGGTCGGCGGTCCGGTCGAACCAGCCGTTGAACCGGTCGAGGATCCGGGCGACCAGGTGCCTCTTCCCCGTCCGGTCGATGTCGGGGTCGCGCCAGCGGGACGACAGCATCGGGTCCAGGGTGAAGGAGACGAATAGGGAGACCATGACCGCGAAGGTCACCGTGATCCCGAACTGGAAGAAGAACCGGCCGACGATCCCCTTCATGAACGCCACCGGGACGAAGACCGCGACAATCGAGAACGTGGTGGCGAGGACCGCCAGCCCGATCTCGCTCGTCCCCTCGCGGGCCGCCTGGAAATGGTCCTGGCCGTGCTCGAGGTGCCGAACGATGTTCTCCCGGACCACGATGGCGTCGTCGATGAGCAGCCCGATCGCCAGGGAGAGCGCCATCAGCGTCATGACGTTCAGCGTCATCCCCATGAAGTTCATCACGATGAAAGAGGAGACGACCGAGATGGGAAGCGTGAGCCCCGTGATCACCGTGGAACGCCACGAGTTCAGGAAGCAGAAGACGATGAAGATGGTGAGGAAGCCGCCGAGGACCAGCGTCTCCTCCACGTCCGCCACGGAATCCCGGATCATGATCGAGGCATCTCGCACCATCTCCACCGCGGTGCCGGGGGGGAGCTCCGCCTTCAGCCTTTCGATCTCCTTCTTCACCGCGTCGACCACGGCTACGGTGTTGGCGCCCGACTGCTTCTGGATGTTCAGGGCCACGGCGGGGAGGCCGTTGACGAGGGCCAGGGAGCGCTGCTCCTCCGTCCCGTCTTCGATCCGCGCCACCTCGGCAAGCGTGACGGGGCGGCCGCCGCGCTGCGCGACCACCATCGTCCTGAACTGTTCCGCGGCGCCCGGCTTGCCCGACACGCGCAGCGGGAACTCGGACCCGTTGCGGTTCAGGCGCCCCAGCGGCGTGTTGACGTTTTCCGACCGGAGGCCCGCGATCACCTCGTCCACGCCCATCCCGAGAGCCTCCAGGCGAAGCGGGTCGACGTCGACCCTCACCTCGCGCTTGGATGTGCCGACGAGATCGACCTTCCCCACGCCGGAGATGTTCTCGAACCGGCGCTTGACTTTCTTCTCCACGAGGGTGGTCAGGTCCCTGGGCGGGAGGGAGTCGGAGCGCACGGCCAGCGAGACGACCGGCATCGCGGAAAAGTCGAGCTTCTGGATGATCGGCTCCTCGATTCCCTGCGGCAGGTCCCCCCGGATGGCGCCCACCTTCGCCCGCGCCTCCTGGACCGCGTCATTGAGCCTCACCTCCAGGCGGAACTCCACAATTACCGTGGACACGCTTTCCCGGGAGGTCGAATAGACGTGCTTGACGCCGGCGATCGGGTTGACCGCCTCCTCGATCCTCTTGGAGACCTCCCGCTCCACCACCTCGGGCGAGGCGCCCGGGAACTTCGTGACGATAGTGAGCACGGGGAACTCCACGTCGGGGAACATGTCGACCGCCAGCCGCTTGTACGAGAAGACGCCGAGCGTCACCAGCGCCAGCATCATGACCGACGCGAAGATCGGCCGCTTTATGGAAAGGTCGGAGAGGAGCATCTCAATTGTCTCCGATGATGCGGGTGACCTTCACCCTGTCGCCGTCCTTGACGTTGAACCCGCCGCGCGTGACCACAAGTTCCCCGGCGGCAAGGCCCGAGGCGACCTCCATCAGGTCGCCCGACACGCTACCGGTCCGTACCGTCCTCCTGCGGGCCGTGTCCTTGTCCACGACGAACAGGTCGCTCTTCTTCGATGCGACGTCCCAGGTCAGCAGGGCCGTCCGCGGGACCTGGAGGACGCCCGTCCTTTTGCCGGTGAGGATACGGCCCTTGACGAACAGCCCGCCTTTCAGCGCCTCGGGGACGTTTCGGACCTCTGCGACAATCTTTACGGACCGGTCCGCGTCGCCGACCATGGGGTTTATGAACTTCAGCTTCCCCGAAAACGTCTTTCCGGGGATCGCGTCGGTCGTGAAGGTCAGCGCCTGGCCCACCCGGAGGGCGGCCATGTCCCCGGAGGGAACGGCGACCGTAAGATCCAGCAGCCGGTTGTCGACGATGCGGAAGACCACCTTCTGCATTTCTCCGACCACTTCCCCCACGTTGACGCTTCGCTCGGCCACGGTCCCGTCGAAGGGGGCCCGGATGACGGCCTTCCCGACCCTCGTCTTCGCCTGCCGGACATCCTCCTCCGCGGCGGCGATTTGCGCCCGGGCCGCGGCCATCCTGGCGGCGGCCGCCTCCTTCTGGGTCTGCGCCTCGTCCAGGGCTTGCCGGGTGACGAGCCCCACCTCCTTGAGCTTCCGTGCGCGCTCGTATTCCCGGTCGGCCCGGCTGCCGGCCGCCTGGGCCTCCAGGAGGCTTGCCCTGGCCATTTCCACGGAAGCCTCGGCCTTCTTCTGCAGCGCCTCCGTTTCACGGGTGTCGACCCGCGCCAGCGGAGCGCCCTTCTTCACGGGGGCCCACTCGGTGACGTATACGTCGGCAACGGTCCCGGACACCTCGGACTTGACGTCCGCCTGGAACTTGGCGGCAAGCGTTCCCACCACGTCGATCCCTTCGGCGAGGTCCGCCGCGGCCGCCCGGGCGGCCTCGACGGCGACGGGGGGACGCCCGGCTTCCTTGCCCCCCTGCTTGCTGTCCGCGACCCCTTGCCCGGAACAACCGTACAGCAGCGCAAGAAACGCGACTCCCAATGCCCTCGCGCCGTTCATCGCCGTCCTCCTTTCCGGGCCCCCTTGCGGATCGCAAGGACCGCCCCGCCTGCGGCGCCGCGCCGGGCGGAGGCGCCCTTCCGAGCGACGGGCCTCTCCGCGGCGATCCCCTCGAAGATAACGGCGAGCACACTTGCCAGGCCTTCCTTCCCCAGCCCGATCTCCGGGTGGCAAAGCTGCACCTCCATCGCCACGTTGATCGCGCCGAGAAGGGCCCATGTCATGCTCTCCGCATCGCCTCTCCGGAATTCGCCCTTCCGTATCCCTTCCTCCACCAGTCGCCGGATGGCCTCCCGGAACCGCAGATGGTAGGCGTCGAAATCGAAGAAGGGGGCCCCCTGCGGCGGCCCGTAGTAGATCGAGTACATGACCCGGGCGACGTCGATATGCTCGACGAAAAGGACGAACACCCGGTCCGCCAGCCGCAGCAGCTTGTCGGTCGCCCTCCCGGACTCCCCCTTGGTGGCCTCGAGCCGGGCGTCGAACTCCGTCAACGCCCGCCCCATCAGCTCCAGGAAGATCCCCTCCTTGTTCCGGAAGTAGTAGTAGAGGACCGGTTTGGTCACGCCCGCTTTCTCGACGATCGCGCGGACGGTGGTCGACGCATACCCTTTCCGGGTGAAGAGCTCCGCCGCTCCCGCGAGCAGCCGCTCGCGGACCGCGACGTCGCCGTTCCCGCTTTTCGGCACAGCTCGGACCAATTTCCCTCCTCCGGCCCGCGGGACAGTCCCGGGGGCCCGCCTCATGATTACCTACCGGTAAGTACAACAAATCAAGACCCCCGTCAAGCCCTTACTTACCGGTAGGTAATCAGATCGCGTAACCGTATTTGGGAAATACGGTGCTCAGGAGCGGCCGGCGGCCTTCTTGGCGATCCGGGCGTTGAACTTGGCGAAGTCGACCGCGAACCGCTCGTGGGTCCCCTTGCCGATCACTTCGACCTCGTCCTTCGCCTCGATCTCCCAGACGGTGCGGCGGCCGTCCACCCCGATGCACCGGACGTGGACGGTCACCTCCATGCCGGGCGGGGTCGCGGCCGTGTGGGTGACGTTGACGAGCGTCCCGACGCTCCCCTCCCCCGGCTCCATGTGCGGCGCCATCGCCTCGATGCAGGCCCACTCCATCAGCCCCACCATGTAGCCGGTGGCGAAGACCCTCGGCATCTCCTGGAAGGCTTTCGCCTCCGGGTAGAGGTACGGCACGGTCTTGTTCTCCGGCACGCGGTACCTGTGCGTATATTCCAGACCGGCTTTCAATGTGTCCTTCATCTCCTCCTCCTTCGCCCGCGGAATGATGTTTTCAGGAAGAAGATACCGATTTTTTCACGAGAGGTAAAATGTAGGATAAGATATCGGCGTATCCGAGCCGGAACGCGGATACTCCGATGGGGGGGGGCGATGGCGCATTTACTCCTACGATCACGCATCGCAGCGGTCCTTCCTTTATACCTGGCCGCGGCTATCTCCGGCTGCGGAGACAGCAACGTCGGGAAAGCGGAATCGGTCGCCGCGCTCGCCGGCGCAGCGGGAGGGCCGGGATACTTCGACGGCACGGGAACGCTGGTCCGCTTCTCTTCCCCGTCGGGAGTGGCCGTCATCGGGACAGATCTCTTCGTCGCGGACACCGCCAACCACGTCATCCGGAAGATCGACACCAATACGGGGAGCGTCACCACTTTCGCGGGGACGTTCGGGGTCGCCGACAACACGGATGGGACCGGGGCGGCCGCGCGGTTCAACTCCCCGACCGGCATCACCGCGGTCGGCACCCTGCTTTTCGTCTGCGACACCGGGAACCACACCATTCGGAAGATCGTGTCCACGAGCGGCTTGGTGACAACCCTAGCGGGGAGCGCGGGAAACGCCGGATCCGCCGACAACGTGACCGGGGCCAACGCGCGCTTCAACGGCCCCAGGGGGATCGCCGGCGACGGAGCGACGCTGTACGTAGCGGACACCGGGAACCACAAGATCCGGGCGGTCACGTTCAGCGGCTCTACTTCGACCTTCGCCGGATCGGGCGCCTCCGGATCGGGGAACGGCCTGGGCACAGCCGCCGAGTTCTCTTCTCCCGAAGGGGTGACCGTCCTCGCCGGCGGAACGACCACCATCTACGTGGCAGACACGGGGAACCATACCATCCGGCAGATCGACCCGGTGGGAGCAGTGGGGAACGTGACCACCCTGGCGGGCCTGGCCGGCACTTCGGGCTCGACGGACAACACCGGAGCGAACGCCCGGTTCTCGTCGCCTTCCGGGATCGCCAACGACGGGGCGACGATCTTCGTCGGCGACACCGGGAACCACACCATCCGTAGCGTCACCCAGTCGGGGGTCGTGACCACACCCGCGGGTTTGGCCGGTACCCCGGGATCGGCAGACGGGACGGGGTCCGTCGCCCGTTTCAACAGCCCGAAAGGGATCGGGATGCTCGCCGGAAGCGGTTTCCTCTTCGTCGCCGACCGGGACAACCACGCGATCCGCAGGATAACTGCGGTGGCCCTTGCGGGCGCCGTCACCACCGTGGCCGGCAACCCGCCCCAGGCCGGCACGGCCGACGCCACGGGAACGACTGCACGGTTCCGCGCTCCCGCCGGGGCCGCAGTCGTCAGCGACAACGTTTTCGTGGCCGACACGGGCAACCACACGATCCGCAAGGTGACCTCCACCGGGGCGGTCACCACGCCGGCGGGAAGCCCCGGCTCATCCGGACTTGTCGACGGCACGGGCTCCGCCGCCCGGTTCAGCAGCCCGCAAGGAATTGCCGCCGTGGACAGCGACCTCTACGTCGCGGACTCCGGGAACAACGCCATCCGAAAAGTCACCGCGGCGGGCGTGGTCACCACCTTCGCGGGAAGCACGTCGGGAACCGCCGGGTTCGTCAACGACACAGGCACGGCGGCGAGATTCAACACACCGCGAGGGATCACGACCGACGGCTCCTTCCTTTTCGTCGCGGACACGGGGAATCACGCGGTACGGAAAATAAATATCAGCACCCGTGAGGTCACCACTCTCGCGGGGACCGGCTCCGCCGGATTCGCCGACACCGCCCCCGCCGCCTTCAACGGGCCCGAGGGGGTTGCCGTCATCGGGAGCAACCTCTACGTGGCGGACACGGGCAACCATGCGATCCGGAAACTCGCCAATTTCAACTCCCTCTCCCCCATCGTCACGACGTTCGCCGGGGCGCCCCCTCCGACCGCCGCGTCAGGCTTCACCGACGGGTCCGGTACGTCAGCCCGGTTCTCCTCGCCCAAGGGGATCGCCGCGGTCGGGTCGGTGCTCTACCTGGCGGACACCGG
Source organism: Deltaproteobacteria bacterium (assembly GCA_016220005.1). Classification (GTDB taxonomy): domain Bacteria; phylum Desulfobacterota; class Deferrimicrobia; order Deferrimicrobiales; family Deferrimicrobiaceae; genus JACRIV01. Next base: position 2,457 of record JACRIV010000121.1, on the reverse strand, counting down.
CAACCACGCCGCGCGCAGGATCACCACGGCGGCCACCGTAACCACCTTCGCCGGCGATCCGGCGTCGGCCACGAACCGGGACGGCGACGCCTCGCAGGCCCTGCTCAACGCGCCGGCGGGGATCACCGGAATCACCGGGACCATCTTCTTCACCGATCTCAACGAGAACGTCGTGCGGAAGATCCTCTTCTGACCGATGGAAGTCCTCGAGGCGATAAAGCGCCGCAGGAGCGTGCGCAGGTTCAAGAGCGCGGAGATCCCGGAGAACCACCTCCCAGCCCTCGAGGAGAGCCTCCTCGCTGCGCCGAGCGCAGGCAACTTCCAGAGCAGGCGGTTCTACTTCGTCTTCCGGAAAGACCTAAGAGAGAAGATCGCGGAGGCGGCCTACGGCCAGGACTTCATCAAGGAAGCGCCCTTGGCCGTCGTCTGCTGCGCCGACCTGCGGATCGCCCGGCATTACGGGGAGAGGGGGACCTCCCTCTACGTTCTCCAGGACGTCGCGGCGAGCGTCCAGAACCTGATGCTCGCGGCCGAGTCCCTCGGCCTGGGGACCGTGTGGGTGGGGGCGTTCGACGAAAGGAAGGTGTCGGAGATTCTTGCCCTTCCCGTCTGGCTGCGGCCCGTCACTGTCGTCCCAGTGGGATACCCCGACGAGAAACCCTCCCCTCCCGACAGGATCGGGAAGGAGCAGGCCATCGTCCCCATCCGGTGACTAGCCCAACTCCGATCCTTCCCTCTATTTTTTCCCAATCCGTCCCCAATCTGTAACTTACACCGTGGAAAGATAGTTGGAAATCGGGATCGGAACGAAGATCGTAAGACCTGATCCGACGGGAGGCGATGCGATGGAAGAGAACATGGCGATGGGATGGCTGCCGGATTTCCCGGATTTCCGGGATTTCGGCGCGGGGCACGAAAAGATCGCGCCTCTGCTCGAAAAGACAGGGGTCGCGGACCCCGAGAAGGCGACGCTGCCCGATTCCAAGGACCTTCGCGCCTGGTGCTCGCCCATCGAGAACCAGAACCCCCTGGGCTCCTGCACGGCCCATGCGGGGGCCGGTCTTTTCGAGTACTTCGAGCAGCGGGCATTCGGAAAGCACATCGACGCCTCCCGCCTCTTCCTCTACAAGGCGACACGCGACCTGCTCGGAAAGAAGGGGGACACGGGCGCCTATCTCCGGACCACCATGGCCGCGATGGCGCTCTTCGGCATCCCGCCGGAGAAATATTGGCCCTACGTGCCGGCCAAGTACGACGTGGAACCTTCCGGCTTCCTCTACGCCTTCGCCCATAATTATCGATCGCTCGTCTATTACAGCCTGGATCCCCCCGGCACTCCCCCGGCGGTCCTTTTGAACAGGATAAAGGCCAACCTCGCTGCGGGTCTTCCCGGCATGTTCGGCTTCACGGTCTATTCGTCCATCTCCCAGGCGGGGGCGACGGGCATGATCCCTTACCCCGCGGCGGGGGAAGGGATGCTGGGAGGGCACGCCGTCGTCGCCGTCGGATACGACGATGCCGTGAAGATCAGCAACGCAAATCCCGGGGGCACTGAGACCACCGGCGCCCTTCTCATACGGAACTCCTGGGGCGAGGGATGGGGGGAGAAGGGCTATGGCTGGCTTCCCTACGATTACGTCCTCAAGGGTCTGGCGATCGACTGGTGGTCGCTGATCAAGGCGGAATGGGTGGATACGGGGAAGTTCGGCCTTTGACGCAACGAAGACCTTGCGCGCTGCAAGCGTTACAAAACCGTAAATGCAGCCTAATGCTCGTTAGGCTCACTTTTCATAGGTTGACATGCCCGACACGTATACGTATATTATACGTATAACGGTTTGGGAGGTGATTCCATGCAGAAGAAATTAACCATCACTGTCGACGAGGAAGTTTATGAGGGTCTTCATCACGTGATCGGGCCTCGTAAGATCAGTAAATTTGTCGAAGAGCTGGTGCGCCCACATGTCGTGAGACCTCACCTGGAATCGGCATACGCCAAAATGGCGCAGGACAAGGCCCGCGAGAAAGAAGCGTTGGAATGGGCCGAGGCAACTTTCCGGGACAGCGCTCATGAAAAGAGGTGAGGTCTGGTGGGTTAATTTCGACCCTTCCATTGGGGGGGAAATCCGCAAGAGACGTCCTGCCGTAATCGTCAGCAACGACGCCGCGAACAAATATCTCAACCGCATTCAAGTTGTTCCGCTTACCGGTAAGACGGATGACCTTTATCCCAGCGAAGCTTATGTGACGGTGGCGGGGAAAAAAGGAAAGGCAATGGCTGATCAATTGGCCACGGTGAGTAAGCTTCGTCTGTCCAAACGGATTGGCGCTCTTTCGGCCGAGGACATGAAAGGAATCGTTGAGGCCATAAAGGTTCAACTCGATCTGTTTTAAGGAGCCTAACCGGCCGAAGCTGACGGCTCGCCCAGGTTAGATCCTGAGCGCCCGCAGCTTAGC
>JACRIV010000120.1 GCA_016220005.1 Deltaproteobacteria bacterium | reverse complement strand
TACCTGATGGGGATGATCCCGAAAGAGCAGGTGCCGCCGATGCTGTTGATCGACAACACGGCTGTTGACCCGACGCAGCTTCCGCAGCCCGGTGCAACCGTCACCGGCACGGCGAAAACCGTCACGATCTATGACATCATCGCCGCCGAGGGGGAGCGGATCCCCAACGCAGCAGCCTCACAGAAGCAATTCAGCACGGGCTTTGTGCTGCTCGTGAGGCCGGGGGACAACACCGCCCAAGCCTTGCCGGCGATCGAGACGCTGAGAAAGGCGTTCGCGGGCCGATTCGCGGAGTTGACGCAGGCCAAGGGGAGCATCGGCGGCGTTGCGCCGGAACTGATTCTTCGTATTGACACTCCGGCAGACGGTGCCACCGTTACCGGCCCGGACGTGACGGTGACGGGCACTGTCATCAACACCACCGGGGCGGAGACGGGGATAACGATCGACGGCGTTCCGGCGACGGTTTTCGGCAGCCGGTTCCTTCTCCACCATGTGCCGTTGCAGGAGGGGGCGAATACCCTCACCGTCACCGCGACGGACAACATCGCCCTGACGGCCACTGCCACGGTAAACGTGACCGCATCGGGAGGCCACTATCTCCGCATCGGGACGAACGTGGAGTCCGGCCTGGCTCCGCTGGATGTCGCGTTCCGCTTGCGCGGATCCTTCAGGATCGACAGTCCCACGGTAATGGTTACCGGTCCCGTGCCGGTGTCGCTGGTCGCCACACCAGGGGCCGCTTCGTCAATTTTCAACTAAAGATGGCACACCGCCGGGCCGGTAACGCCTCCCCTCGCTCCGCTAGACATAATGCGCCTGCATTATGTCTCCTTCCCGCCGCGAAGAAAGGCCCGCGCGCCCCGTGGCCGGGAGCAGCGCCGCCCGGGCAGGCCGCCTTGGGCTCCCGTCCGCCCCCTCGAAGGGGGCTCCCCGAAAGACAAGGGCAACGTCGCGGTGCGTTGCGGTCTCCGTGCTCGGGCTTCGGCCCTCTGGTGGGGCCTTCGCACCTGCGCGCGGAGCCCGGCGGGAAGAGCTACTCCAACGAAAGGGGTATTGGCGCGATGCCAAAAGTGGTATCATAGCTGGTAATGACACGGCGGCAGAAACTCATCGGCAAAGCCCGGAACAACCCGGCCGGCGTCCGCTTCCAGGAGATCTGTCTGCTGGCCGAACACCTGGGGTTCACCAAGCGGGGCGGGAAGGGCTCGCACGTCGTTTATGAAAAAGAAGGCGTGGAGGAGATCCTTACGTTCCAGGACCGAAAGGGGATGGCCAAGCCGTACCAGGTAAAGCAGCTGCTCGCCGTGATCGAGAAATACCGGTTGGGAGAAGGAGAATGAAGTACGCCATCGTGGTCGCTTACAGCGACGAGGACAAAGGGTATATCGCCACGGTACCGGAGCTTCCGGGGTGCTCCGCGTTCGGAGACACGGAAGAGGAGGCGATCAAGGAAGTAAAGGTCGCCGCCTCCCTCTGGCTCTCCGCCGCCAGGAAGGCCAAGCGTCCGATCCCGGAGCCGATCGTCGAGAAGACGTTCAAGGGGCGGTTCCCCTTGCGCATCCCGGAGGACGTTCGTCGCCGGCTGGAGCTGGAAGCCAAGCGGAGAGGCGTCTCGCTGAATCAGCTGATCCTGCAGCGGATCGCCTGACGGCCCCCCAGGCCGCTCCCGGTGTGCCTTGGCGGATGCGCCTCCTTCCCGGAAGCCTCGCCGAGGTCTTTACTTGAGCCTCTTCCCTTTAGTTGCTAAGATCGCCTCAATGCCAAGCCGGGCGGCAGAGTGGCCCCCAAGTCTTGGACAGTTTGGCGGTGAATTTAAGGTCGTCCAGGGAGGAGTGGGGACGGTGCTCGTTGTAGAGGCTGACCCAATTCCCGATCCCCGCTTTGGCCTCGCTGCCCGTCTCGAAGGCGTGCAGGTAGAAGCATTCGTACTTCAGACTGCCACAGCCGCTCGATCATGACGTTGTCCATCCACCGGCCCTTGCTGTCCTGTCCATCGAGATCCGGACGCCGGCTTCCTTGAGAACCTCGATAAATTCGACGCTGGTAAGCTGCCTGCCCTGGTCGGTGTTGAAGATCTCGGGGGTGCCGTACCGGGCCAGCGCCTCTCTCAACGCAGAAACTATGTCTCCTTCCCGCAAGTGAAGAAGGGCCTACGCGCCCTGTGCCCGGGGGCTGCGCCGCCCGGGCGGGCCGCCGCTTCGCTCCCGTCCGTCCCCTCGGAGGGGGCTCCCCGGGAGACAAGGGCAACATCGCGGTGCGTTGCGGTCTCCGTGCTCGCGCTTAAGGCCCCTCTGTTGGGGGCTTAAGCCTGCTGCGCGCGGAGCCCTTGACCGAAGTGCCGCTTCGACCTACAATGCGTTACGTAATACGTTAAGGAGAATGGACGGGAACCGTGATAAAAACCTTCAAGAGCAAGAAAACGGAGATGCTCTTTAACGATCGGCTGGTGCCCCGCTTCAAGGCCTTCGAGCGTCCGGCGCGCCGCAAGCTCCTCTATCTGCACCGGGCGAAAATGTTGCAGGATCTGGCCGTCCCGTCCGGCAATCAGTTGGAGGCGCTGAAAAGGGACCGGGCCGGGCAGCACAGCATCCGGATCAACGACCAATGGCGGATCTGCTTCCGCTGGCGGGAAGGTGACGCCTACGACATGGAGATCGTGGATTACCACTGATCGTATAGTAAACCGAAACGGGAGAACGACAAGGAGGCCATTGTGCCCAGGAAACTGCTGGAACCCATCCATCCGGGAGAAATCCTCCTCGAGGAGTTCATGAAGCCGCTGGGGGTGAGTATCAACAAGCTGGCCCGGGACATCGATGTGCCGCCGGGGCGGATCAGCGAGATCGTCAACGGCAAGCGGGCCGTCACGGCGGACACGGCGCTTCGGCTCGGCCGCTACTTCGGCGTCTCGCCCGAGATCTGGCTGAACCTTCAGGCGGACTACGCGCTGCGCGTGGCCAGGCGTGATGCGGGAAAGGTGATCGAGACCCGTGTCAGGCCGTTTAAGGCCGCATCGTAGAAATCCGTTCTCCGGCTGCGCCCGCCTGGCCTTAAGCTCCTGCGCGCGGAGCCCGCGGGGGACGGCCTGTCGCCAACAGGCGGACGCCGCGTGCGCGCGCCTTCTCCCTGCGTTCCCCAAAACCGCCTCAGGGGTCATCGCCCTTTAGGCCCGGCCCGTATCCGGGCCACACGCCTTCCAACCGACCAACCGCGTTGGGGAAACCGCTTCGCTTACGACGGGAGCGCCTTGGGCCGATCATATCCGCCGCATCGTTGCTCTATAGGTCTGGAGGCAGACCCTCCACCAGCCCGCCCTCGTTCATCGATCCCGTCCGGTATCCCTTGAGGTCGACCGACACGTAGAGGAAGCCGTTCTTCCGGAACCCCTCGTGAACCGCCTCGGAGATCTCCGGCTCGAAGAGGCGGGGGATCTCCTCCTGCCCCACTTCGATCCGCGCCACCGCGCCGTGGACGCGGACGCGGAACTGCCGGAAGCCGAACCCCCGCAGGATCTCCTCGCACGCCTCCACCCGCCGCAGCGAATCGGCGTCGATCTCCGTCCCGTAGGGAAACCGGGAGGAGAGGCAGGCGAAGGAGCCCTTGTCGGCGGTGGGCAGGGCGAAATGCCGGCTCAGCAGCCGGATCTCCTCCTTCGTGATCCCGTTTTCCAGCAGCGGGCTGCGGACGCCACGCTCCCTGGCGGCGTGGCGGCCGGGGCGGAAGTCGTTGACATCGTCCGCGTTCGACCCGTCGCAGACCGCCGCATACCCCGACTCGCGGGCGATTGCGTCGAGGAGGCCGAACAGCTCCTTCTTGCAGTGGTAGCACCGGTCGGGAGGGTTGGAGGAGAAACCGGGGATGTCGAGCTCGTTCGATTCGATGAACCGGTGGGCGACCTTCCACTCCCGCCCGATCCTCTCCGCCTCGTCGCGCTCCGCCTTCGGGTAGGTGGGGGACGTGGCGGTGACCGCCAGGACGCGGTCCCCGAGGGCGACGCGCGCGGCGTACAGGAGAAAGGTGCTGTCGACCCCACCGCTGAAGGCGATCACGGCCGAGCCCATCTCCCTTAAGGACGCGAGAAGCGATTCCCATTTTCCGGCGGCCGCCGCGGGGAGCGGGGCGTCCCCGGAACGGTCAGCAAAGGAGCGCACGTTCCACCTCCGAGAAGTCCGGGTCGGCCGGGATGAAGAGCTCCCTTGCCTCGCCGGCCGTCACCTCGCGGACGCGGAAGGGGGCGGGCGTCCCCGGCTTGCGGTACCGCGTGAAGATGCGGGCGAGCAGGCCGACGGGCGATCCGTTCGCCGGACCGCCGATTCCCACCGAGGGTCCGGAGAAGCCGTCCGCGATGTAGACGCGCAGCTTGCCCCTTCCGAGCGCCTCCAGTTTCCGGTTCTCCGCCTCGTCCCTCCCCACGATGACCTTCCGCCCGTCCGGGAGCCGGAAGTGCCTGCCGACCCTCAGGAGGAGGAGGTCGGCCATGTCCGGCGAAGGAGAGTGGTTGAGCAGGTCCCTCACCTTGACGGAGAACGTCCTGTCCGTGAGGAGGCATCCCCCTGCCGGGCAGGGATAGTCGGCGATCTCCCATTCCTGCGCGAGGCGGATCTGCTCCTTCCGGGAGCGGCCGACGATGTCGAGCAGCCTCTCCCTGTCGACCCATCCCTCCCTCTCGGGGAGGGTCGGCTCGAAGTGCATCGCGGACAGGGGGCGCAGGACAAGCCCCTCGCAGCGGCTGTGCTTCTCGATGATCCGGATGGCGTCCCGGCGCTGTGACATCGGCCGCTGGCCGACGACCTCCCCGGTGACCAGGAACGAGGCCCCGATCTCCACCATGTATTCCCGGCCCTTCGAAAGGGTGAAGATCCGGCAGTCGATGCACGGGTTCATGGCGGCGCCCCTGCCGTGACGGGGCGACCGGACGATGTCGATGTACTCCTTCCCCTTGGAAACGGTCCGGATCGGGATCCCCATCTTGCCGGCGACGATCTGCGCCTGGGAATGGCACCCGGCTCCGGCCGCACTTGCCGAGGCGCCGTTCTTCCCGCGCGTGCAAGTGCAGAAGGGCGACGTGAAGTGGAGGGCGAAAAGCTCGATCCCCTGGTCGACCATCATCTTCGCCGCGAGGGTGCTGTCGAGCCCCCCCGACAGGAGAATCACCGCCCGCACGGGCTTCCCGACGGCGGCCGGCTTCATACCGGGCAGCTCCGTTCCAGGCCGTATTCCGCGGCGGACAGCGGGGGACGGATGCGGGGGGAGTTCCCGCATGCCGGGCATCCCGGATCCTTCGGGACGGAGAGGACGGAGACGGAACAGGAAAGCGTGTCGATCGTCATCAGCCTCCCGCACAGCTTCTCGCCGATCCCCAGCAGGAGCTTGACCGCCTCCACCGCCTGCCACGACCCCACGACGCCGGCCGACGCGCCCAGGATCCCCGCCTCGGAGCAGGTGGGCGCATCCCTGCGGGGCGGGATCTCGGGGATCAGGCATCGCAGGCAGGGACCCTCTCCGGGGAGCACCGTGAGGACCTGCCCCCCGAACCGGAGGATGCCCGCGTGGACCAGGGGGACGCCCGTGATCACCGACGCGTCGCTGCACAGGTACTTCGTCGGGAAGTTGTCGCTCCCGTCGACGACGACATCGTACCGCCGGAAGAGGTCCAGGGCGTTGTCGGCCGTGAGGGCCATCGGGTAGGTATCAAGATTCAAGTTCGAACGAAATCCTTTAAGGGTGTCCGCGGCGGAGTCGGCCTTATCGCGTCCCACGGAGTGCTCGCCGTGGATCGTCTGCCGGTTGAGGTTGGAGAGGTCGACGCGGTCGCCGTCGACGATCCCGAGCCGGCCTATCCCCGCTGCCGCTAGATAGAGGAGCGCCGGCGAGCCCAGCCCCCCCGCCCCGACCACGAGGGCGGACGCGGACAAGAGCTTCTCCTGCCCGGAAGGGCCGATTTCCCGCAAGAGGATATTCCGGCTGTACCGCAGGATGTCTTGGTCCGTCCACTCCATCGGGGTATTATACATTAGATTCGCCGGGCGCTCCTGGTAGCATGGGGGGGATCACGCGCCGGCTGCCGGGGGGGCACTTGCCGATCGACGTCGAACCGATCCGAAGGACCGAGTTTCCCGTAACGAAAAGGCTCATCTACCTGAACCACGCGGGCGTTTCTCCGATCCCTTCTCGGGCCGCGGAGGCCGGGGCGCAGCTTCTCTACCTTTTCCGCGACGAGGGGGCGTACCAGCTTCGCAAGTGGCTGGAGATCTCGGAGGAGGCTCGGGGAAGGTTCGCCCGGATGATCGGGGCGTCCTTGGACGAGGTCGCCTTCGTCAAGAACACCTCCGAGGGGCTCTCCTTCATCGCGGCCGGGTTCCCGTGGAGGGAGGGGGACAACCTCGTCACCTCGAACGTCGAGTTCCCGGCGAACGTGTACCCGTGGATGCGGCTCCGGTCGCGGAACGTCGAGGCGCGGCTGGTGGCGGCGCGCGAAGGGAGGGTCCGGAAGGAGGACCTCTTCGCGGCGTGCGACGGGAAGACCCGGATGATCGCCCTCTCCTCTGTGGAGTTCGCCAACGGGTACAGGAACGACCTTCCGGGCATCGGGGAGTTCTGCCAGAAGAAGGGGATCTTCTTCTGCGTGGACGCGATCCAGAGCCTCGGGGTCCTGCCGATGGACGTGAAGTCGTACGGGATCGATTCCCTCTCCGCCGACGGCCACAAGTGGCTGCTCTCTCCGGAAGGGGTGGGCGGCTTCTATATTTCGAAGGACGTGATGGAGATGGTGGAGCCCGTGGAGCTGGGCTGGCACTCGATCCGGAACCGTTTCGACTTCGAGAACTACGATTTTACCCTGTCCCCGGACGCCCGCCGCTTCGAGCCGGGCAGCTTCAACACCGTCGGGCTCGCCGCGTTCAACGCCTCGCTCGACCTGCTGCTGTCGGTGGGAGTGGACCGGATCTGGGAAAGGGTCCGCAGGCTGACCGAAGGGGTGATCGAGGCCGCCCTCCAGGCGGGATACGAGGTCCTCTCCCCCCGCCACCCGGAAGACCGCTCGGGCATCGTCACGTTCCGGGTCCCCGGCGCCGACCCGCAGGCCCTCTGGAAAGAGCTCCTCGCGGGAAACGTGGTCTGCTCGCCCCGGGCGGGAGGGATCCGCGTTTCGCCGCACTTCTACAACACCCCCGGAGAGATTGCCCGCTTCTTTGAGATCCTCAATGAAGCCATCGTCCGTCTATGAAGGAGGCAGGCGACAGGAAATGAGCAACGAGGCAAACGGAGCGGTCCTCATGATCGACGACGAGGCGGTCGTCGTCGACGTCATCGGCATGATCCTCAAAAGCCACGGTTTCGGCTTCGACAGCGCATCGAACGGGTTCGAGGGCTTGCGGAAAGCGAAGGAGACGCTTCCGGACCTCATCGTCCTCGACATCTCGATGCCCGGGATGGACGGGTTCGAGACCTGCAGGCGGCTCAAGGAGGGCCCCGCCACCCAGAGCATCCCGGTCGTCATGTTCACCGCTTTGACGGACAGGGAGTCGCGGATCAAGGCGCTCGAGGCGGGGGCGAACGAATTCCTGGGAAAGCCGATCGACAGCACCGAGCTGATCGTTCGGGTGAACAACCTTCTGAAGGTGAAGAGATACCAGGACTTCCTCGAGGAGCACAGCAGGATCCTCGAGCAGCAGGTCCATGAGCGGACCAAGCAGCTCAGGGAGTCCCTGCTGGACACCGTCCAGAGGTTGACGCTCGCCTCGGAATACCGGGACGTCGACACGTACGTCCACGTCAAGCGGATCAGCTACTACACCGCCCTCGTCGCGAAGCACCTGGGGATCGCCGGGCAGGAGGCCGACATCATGTTCTACGCCAGCCCGATGCACGACATCGGGAAGGTGGGCATCCCCGATGCCATTCTCCTCAAGCCCAGCGACCTGACGAAGAAGGAATTCGAGATCATCAAGACCCACACGACGATCGGCGCCAGGATCCTGCGCGGCTCCAACAGCCCCTACCTGCAGTCGGCCGAGGTGTTCGCCCTCAACCACCACGAGCGGTGGGATGGGACCGGCTACCCGCGGGGGCTGGCGGGAGAGGACATCCCGATCGAGGGAAGGATCCTCAACATCATCGACCAGTACGACGCCCTGCGGAGCCGGCGGCCGTACAAGCCCCCCTTCGACCACGAAACGGCGGTCAGGGTGATTACCCGGGGAGACGACAGGACCAAGCCGGGCCACTTCGATCCCGGGATACTCCAGATCTTCAAGGACTGCGAGAAGGACTTCAGGGAGATCTTCGACACCCACCAGTCGTGGTAGGTGGCGGCGGGTCCGTCCTTTCGCGGAGGAGTTCAGTGGGCGGGCCGGCTCCTCTCCCGGGCGATGAGGGCCGCTCCCAGCGCGCCCGCGAGCTGCGGCTCCTCGGGGACGAGGAGCGGGATGCCGAACCGCTCCTCGAGGGCCTTCCGGGCGGCGGGGTTCTTCGCGACCCCGCCGGTCATGACGGCGGGGTCCGCGCAGCCGACGCGCTCGGCGAGCGCGGCGATCCGGTTCGCGATGGCCAGGTGGATCCCCCATGCGATGTCCTCGGGCGAGGCGCCCGACGCGATGAGGGAGACCACCTCCGATTCGGCGAACACCGTGCACATCGAGCTGACGGAGAGGGCCTTGCGCGAGGCGAGGGAGCGGGGCCCCATCTCCTCCAGGTCCATCTCCAGGGTGCGGGCCATCACCTCCAGGAAGCGCCCCGTGCCGGCTGCGCACTTGTCGTTCATCGCGAAGTCGGCCACCTTTCCGTCCCGGGTGAGCCGGATGACCTTGCTGTCCTGGCCCCCGATGTCCAGCACCGTGGCCGCGCCCGGAAACAGGTGGCGGGCGCCGCGGGCGTGGCAAGTGATCTCCGTGACCTTCATGTCCGCGAAGGGGACCATCTCCCGTCCGTAGCCCGTCGCCACGGTGATGGCGATGTCCGTCGCGGCGCCCCTCGCCCGGGAGAGCGCCAGGGACATGGCCTCCTCCGACGCCTTGCGCGTGGAGGCGCCGGTGGCGACGATGGCGTAACCGGCCACCTTGCCCTTGGCGTCGAGCAGTACGGCATCGGTGGAGAGAGACCCGACGTCGATCCCGGCATAAAGCACGCGGCGGGGGGTCACAGCGTCTCCAGGACGTACTTGCGCGACCCGAGCCCTAGCTCCTCGCCGTACGAGAGCTGGACCGTCCAGTCGATCGAGGGGTGGGTGGCCCGGAACGGGTCCCTGCCGGCCGCCGAGATGGCGAGATCGGCGCACGCCTGGTCGAGGGCAACGGGGTCGTCCGAGGCGAGGATCCCGACGTCCGGGGCGATCGGCCGGTCGCTGCTGCCGTAGCAGTCGCAGAAAGGGGAGAGCTGCGTGACGAAGGTGAGGAAGAGGGCGGAGTCCCGCTTTCCCGCGAGTACGCCCAGTGCGTGCTCCACCATCTTCTTCTGCACCATCGGGGCGGCCTCGTTCCAGTCGATCTTCACCGTGTGCTCGGGGCAGACCACGATGCAGTCGGCGCACCCGATGCACTCCTTCGGGTCGATGAGCGCCGTCGCGGAGACCACGGAGATCGCGCCCGAAGGGCAGTGGGCGACGCAGGTCCCGCACCCCGTGCAGCTCGCCGGGTCGACGAACGGCGAGACGGTGGAATGCTGGGCGAGCTTCCCCGCCCTCGAGGCGCACCCCATCCCGAGGTTCTTGATGACGCCGCCGAAACCGGAAAGCTCGTGCCCCTTGAAGTGGGTGACCGCGACCAGGGCGTCGGCGTTCGCGATCTCCGCACCGATGGACACCTCGCGGAAGATCCTCCCCTCGACGGGCACCCGGACGGCGCTTTCGCCCCGGACTCCGTCGGCGATGACGACCGGCGCATCCACCACGGCGAAGGCGAACCCGTTCGTGATCGCCGTCCGAAGATGGTCGGCGGCGTTGCTCCGCCCTCCGACGTAGAGCGTGTTGGTGTCGGTCAGGAAGGGCTTCCCCCCCGCCGCGGCGATCTCCTCCACGACCTTGCGGAGGTAGACCGGGCGGACGTAGGCGGTGTTTCCCTTCTCCCCGAAGTGGAGCTTGACCGCCGTCAGGTCGCCCCGGCCGATCTTGTCCCCGAGGCCGGCGGCGCGCAGGAGCCTCCCCGTCTTGTCGAGGAGGCTGTCCCCGGGGCGCGAGGACAGGTCCGTGAGCCATACTGTCGACTGCATGCAGCAATCCCCGCATTGACATAAATGATATCGAGGGATTATAATACATTATTCCAAATGGCTTCGCGACTCTTCCCGATCATCCTCGGAGGTCCGGTCCAATGAGCTACAAAGTGGGGGATATGGCCGTCTATCCGGCGCACGGGGTCGGCATCATCCGGGCGATTGAAACGAAATCGATCTCCGGCGGAAAGCGCGAATCCTTCTACGTTCTGCGCATCCTCGACACCGGCATCACGATCATGGTCCCGGTCCACAACACGGTCCAGGTCGGCCTGCGGCGGATCATGGACAGCCGCGCCGTCAGCTCCGTCTACAAGATCCTCCAGGCGCGGGAAATCGACGTCGAGCCCAAGCCGTGGAACCGGCGTTACCGCCAGTACATGGACAAGCTGAAATCCGGCTCCCCGTTCGAGATCGCCGAGGTGCTGCGCAACCTGCTCCTGCTGAAAGGGGAGAAAACGCTCTCCTTCGGGGAACGGAAGATGCTGGACACGGCGCGTTCCCTCCTCGTCAAGGAAATCTCCCTCGCCAGGGCCGTCACGGAGGAAGCCGTGGAGGCGGACCTGCGCCGCTTCCTGAAGCTGTAAAACCGGCCGTTCGCGCGCCGGCACACCCCTGCGCAACACGTTCGCTTATTGCTTGGCTTGAGCCCCAGCCTTGCGCGCACGCGTCCAAATGATTGTTCCTGACAACGTAGGCGGCTATATTCATGTCCGGGGGGGAAAATGCCTAAGGTCGTGGCGATCATTGTCGCCGGTGGGGCGGGAAAGCGGATGGGAGGAGAGCTCCCGAAGCAGTTCCTCCCTCTCGGCGGGCGCCCCATCCTCGACCGGACGCTCGCGGCGATCGCGTCGTCGCCGGCCGTCGACGGGATCGTCCTGGCGCTCCCCCCGTCGCTGCCCGAAGAGGCGAAGACCCCGTACCTCGCCGTCACGAAGGTTCTGGAGACGGTCGACGGGGGAGCCGAACGGCAGGACTCTGTACGGAACGCCCTCGCCGCGGTGCCTGCCGGAACGGAGGTGATCCTCGTCCACGACGCCGTGCGTCCGTTCGTTTCGGCGGAGCTTGTCGGCCGGTGCGTGGACATGGCGAGGGTGCACGGCGCGGTCGTCCCCGTCGTCCCCGTCCGGGAGACCGTGAAGCGGTGGGACAAAACGGAAAAGACCCTGTCTACCGTGGACCGTTCGCTGCTGTTTAGGGCCCAGACCCCTCAGGCCTTCCGGGCCGATATCCTTCGGGCGGCCTACGAGAAGGCGTCGCGGGAAGAGCGGCTTGGGACCGACGACGCCTCGCTGGCGGAAGCGGCCGGCTTCCCCGTGGTCCCGATCCCGGGGGAGGAGGCCAACATCAAGATCACCCTCCCGGAGGAGCTGCGGATGGCCGGCGGACTGCTTCGCGAGGAGCCCGACTTCCGGATCGGGCTGGGGGGGGACGCGCACCGGCTCATCGAAGGCCGGGAGCTCTGGCTGGGCGGGGTCCGGATCGATCACGACAAGGGGCTCCTGGGCCACTCGGACGGCGATGTCCTCCTGCACGCGATCGCCGACGCCATCTACGGGGCCCTGGGCGACCGGGACATCGGGCACCATTTCCCGCCGGACAGGGATGAAACGAAGGGGATCTCCAGCCGCAGGATACTCGCCCATGCTCGAGAGCGGATGGCCGATCTGGGATTCGGGCTGGTGGGGCTCGACGCGGTGGTCGTCTGCGAGGAGCCGAGGATCGCCCCGATCGCGGAGACGCTGCGCGCCTCGATCGCGGGGATCCTCTCCGCGCCCGCCGAGCGGATCAGCCTGAAGGGAAAGACGACCGAGGGGATGGGTTTCGAGGGGAGGCGGGAAGGGATCTCCGCCTGGGCGGTGGCGCTGCTGCGAGGCTCCGTCCCCGGATCCGTCGACGAAAGGGGAACTATCTGACAACATGGCGCTGACCGTGTTCAATACCCTGGGGAACCGGAAAGAGCCCTTCGTCCCGCTCACGCCGGGGAAGGTGAAGATGTACGTCTGCGGGGTGACGGTCTACGACCTCTGCCACATCGGGCACGCGCGGGCGAACGTGGCGTTCGACATCATCGTTCGATACCTGCGGTACTGCGGGCACGACGTCACCTTCGTGCGCAACTTCACCGACGTCGACGACAAGATCATCCGCCGCGCGAACCAGGAAGGAGTACAGGCCGCGGAGATCTCCGAACGTTATATTAGAGCCTTCTACGAAGACTTCGACCGGATGGGGCTCCTGCGTCCCGACGTGGAGCCCCGCGCGACGGAGCACATCCCCGAGATCATCGAATTCGTGCGGCGGCTCGTCGCGGCGGGGAAGGCGTACGCGGTGGACGGCGACGTCTATTACTCCGTCAGGGGTTTCCCCGGGTACGGCAAGCTTTCGGGGAAGAACACCGAGGACCTGCTCTCCGGGGCCCGCGTGGAGGTGGACGAGAGGAAGAAGGACCCCCTCGATTTCGCTCTGTGGAAGTCCTCCAAGCCGGGGGAGCCTTTCTGGGACAGCCCCTGGGGACCGGGACGTCCGGGCTGGCACATCGAGTGCTCGGCGATGTCGATGAAGCACCTGGGGGAGAGCTTCGATATCCACGGCGGCGGGAAGGACCTCGTGTTTCCCCACCACGAGAACGAGATCGCCCAGTCGGAGGGCCTCACGGGGAAGTCCTTTGCGCGCTATTGGATCCACAACGGGTTCGTCAACGTCAATCAGGAGAAGATGAGCAAGTCGCTCGGGAACTTCTTCACGCTGCGCGAGGTGCTGGAAAAGGTGAAGCCCGACGTCCTGCGGTTCTTCTTCGCGTCGAGCCACTACCGCAGCCCGATCGACTACTCCGACCAGAGCCTGGCGGAGGCGAGGGCGGGCCTGGACCGCCTCTACCGGGTGAAGGAGAAGGCCGAGGCGTGCGCGGCCGCCGGGGCGCGGGCGACCTCCGTCCCGGGCGGGGACGAATTCCTCCCGCTCCGCGAGGCGCCCGCAAAGTTCTCCGAGGCGATGGACGACGACTTCAACACGGCGGCGGCGCTGGGACGCCTGTTCGAAGCCGTCCGGGCGCTCAATCGCTTGGCCCCGGCCGACCCGCCGGCGAAGAGGGACAAGGCGGGACAGTTCCTCGCCGGGTACGCGCTGCTTGAACCGCTGTTCGAGGTGCTGGGGCTGCTGCAAACGTCGGCGCAGGAATATTTTCGTGGCGTCGCGGTCGTTACTCCCGAGCCGGCATGGGCGGCTGCTTCCACCACCGGCCCAACGGTTGAGGTTTCCCCTCTGACCGAGGAGGAGATCCTCCGCCGGATCGAGGCGCGCAAGGCCGCCCGCGCCCGGAAGGACTTCGCCGAGGCCGACCGCATCCGGAAGGAGCTCGACGCCCTCGGCGTCCTCCTCGAGGATTCCAAGGCCGGCACGACGTGGAAGTATAAGGGCTGACGCTATCCCCCTACGAAACGGGCACCAGCCCCGATAGCTGCCGCATGGGGAACAGACGTAGGGAACCCGCGTGCGAGCCGCCGCAACGGGATGCCCTTCGCGGGGGTCTGAGCGACGAAGCGGGAGCCAGGGATGGCGGAGCAAGGAGCGACGAAGCCGCCGCCCGTCCAGGGACGGACGGGCAAGGCGTCCCCCGCGAGGGGTATCCCGTGAGGCGAGCGTAGCACGCGGGACGCCCGCAGCGCGTGAACTGGCGGCGGACGGCGACATTTGTCACCATATAATGTGGAGAGGTGACGCGGTGGACAACACGTTCCGCCTGACATCGCCCTTCGGCCCGTCGGGGGACCAGCCGGAAGCGATCCGGGAACTCGTGGCCGGCCTTTCGCAGAGGATGCCGCGACAGGTGCTGCTCGGGGTGACCGGGTCCGGCAAGACGTTCACGATGGCCAATGCCATCGCCGCGACGAACCGACCGGCCCTGGTGATCGCCCCCAACAAGACGCTCGCCGCGCAGCTCTTCGCCGAGTTCAAGGAGCTGTTCCCGGAGAACGCGGTGGAGTATTTCGTCTCCTACTACGACTATTACCAGCCCGAAGCGTACATCCCCCAGAGCGACACCTACATCGAGAAGGACTCGTCGATCAACGAGCAGATCGACAAGATGCGCCACAGCGCCACCCGCTCGGTGATGACCCGGAACGACGTGATCGTCGTCGCCTCCGTGTCCTGCATCTACGGGCTGGGCTCCCCGGAGTTCTACAACCGGCTGACGGTGCGCGTCACGGAAGGGGCCGAGTTTCCGAGAAACGCGCTGCTGCGCCGCCTGGTGGACATCCAGTACGAGAGGAACGACATCGATTTCCACCGGGGGACCTTCCGCGTTCGGGGGGAGTCGGTGGAGCTCTTCCCGGCGTATGAGGAGGACCGGGTCCTGCGAATCGAGTACGAGGAGGACACCATCGCCCGGATCCGGTACGTGGATCCCCTCCGGGGGACGCGCCTCTACGACGTGAAGGAGACGGTCGTCTTCCCGGCCAGCCACTATGTGACCCCCGAGGACCACCTGGAGCGGGCGATCGCGGGGATCGAGACGGAGCTCGCCAAGCGGCTCGAGGAGTTTGCGGCGCAGGAGAAGCTGCTCGAGGCGGAGCGGCTCAAGCAGCGGACCGCCTACGACGTCGAGATGATCCGGCAGATGGGTTTCTGCAGCGGCATCGAGAACTACTCCCGGCACCTGGACGGCCGGAAGCCCGGCCAGCCGCCGTACACGCTCCTCGATTACTTTCCCCGTAACTACGTCACCTTCATCGACGAGTCCCACATCACCGTTCCGCAGCTCAACGGCATGTATAACGGAGACCGTTCCCGGAAAGAGACGCTCGTCGACTTCGGTTTCCGCCTTCCGTCGGCGCTCGACAATCGGCCGCTGCGGTTCGAGGAGTTCGACCGGCGAACGGCCCAGGCGATCTTCGTCTCCGCCACGCCGGCCGCCTACGAGCTGCGGGAGAGCGGCGGGGCGGTCGCGGAGCAGATCATCCGCCCGACGGGACTGGTCGACCCCGAGGTGGAGGTCCGGACCGCGAGCCGGCAGGTGGACGACCTGCTCGGGGAGATCCGCGCACGGGCGGCGGCGGGAGAGCGAGTGCTTGTGACCACCCTCACGAAGCGGATGGCCGAGGACCTCGCCGAGTACTACGAGGGGCAGGGGATCCGCGTCCAGTACCTCCACTCGGACATCGACACGGTGGAGCGGGTGAACATCATCCGGAACCTCCGCCTGGGCAAGTTCGACGTCCTCGTGGGGATCAACCTCCTGCGGGAAGGGCTCGACATCCCGGAGGTCTCCCTCGTCGCCATCCTGGACGCCGACAAGGAAGGGTTTCTCCGGTCGGCCCGGTCGCTCATCCAGACCTTCGGCCGTGCCGCGCGGAACGTCGGGGGGAAGGTGATCCTCTACGCCGACCAGGAGACGGAATCGATGCGGGAGGCGATCGCCGAGACGGAGCGCCGCAGGGAGAAGCAGGAAGCGTACAACGCCCTGCACGGCATAACGCCCGAAACCGTGAAGAAGAATATCGCGGCGCCCATCGGGCAGGTGTGCGAGGCGGATTACGTCACGGTGCCGGCCGACGAGGGGTGGGAGTTCTCGTCACACGAGGAGCTGGCGAAGACGCTGTCGAGGCTCCGCAAGGAGATGGAGCGGGCGGCGAAGAAGCTCGACTTCGAGCGGGCTGCGGAGATCCGGGACCGGCTGCTCGCCCTCGAGAAGATGGAGCTTTCGGCGAGGTAGCGGGAGATGACGTCCCTGTCCGACTGGAAGACCTTTCCCCGCGCCCCCGGCGTCTACCTCATGTCGGACGCACGAGGGAAGATCCTTTACGTGGGCAAGGCGAAGGACCTTCGCGCGAGGCTCCACAACTACTCGCTTACGGGCGGCGACGGGCGTCCCCAGATCCCCCACCTCGTTCGCCGGGTGGCGGACGTGCGCTGCATCGTGACCTCCACGGAGAAAGAGGCGCTGCTCCTGGAGAACACGCTCATCAAGGAGCGGCGGCCGCCCTTCAACGTCTTCCTCCGCGACGACAAGGAATACCTGCTCCTGCGCATCGACCGGAGGGAGGAGTTCCCCCGCCCCGAGCTCGTCCGGCGGGTCGCGAAGGATGGCGCGACCTATATCGGGCCCTTCTCCTCCGCCCGCGGAATCCGCGAGACGCTTCGCATCCTGTTCCGCTTCTTCCCGCTGTGCTCGTGCTCCCCGAAGAAGTTCGCCTCCCGGATCCGCCCGTGCCTCAATTACCAGATGGGGCGTTGCGGCGGCGCGTGCGCGGGGTTGATCACCCGGGAGGAATACCTTCCCGTGGTGGACAACGCCATCCGGTTCCTCAAAGGAGACTACCGGGACGTCGTGCGGAACTGGAAGGAGGAGATGGCCCGGCGTGCGCAGGAGACGAAGTTCGAGGAGGCCGCAAAGCTCCGGGACCGGATCGCCGTGGTCGGGCAGACGCTCATGAAACAGCGGGTGGTCCGGGCGGTCCCGGGCGACGTGGACGCCGTCGGATGGCACCGTGAAGGGACGGAAGTGACGGGTGCGATCCTCCACGTGCGGGCCGGCAGGCTTTCGGACGCGCACAGCTACCACTTCCGGGCGGAGGTGGAGGAAGACGAAGCCCTGTCCTCCTTCCTCCTTCAGCACTACGCCGAGGGCGCCTACTTCCCGGGCGAGATCCTGCTGCCGATGGAGATCCAGGACCGCGAGCCCCTGGCCTCGCTCCTCTCCGACAGTGCGGGGACCGCCGTGCGGATCAAGGTCCCGAAGGCGGGGGAGCGCGGCCGGCTCGTCGCCCTGGCGCATAAAAACGCGGCGGAAGCTCACCGTATGCGGAAGGAGAAGGAGGCCGCCTACGCGGGATTGTCCGGGCGACTGGCGGCTTTTTGCCACCTCCCCGCCCCACCCATGCGGATCGAAGGGTTCGACATCTCGAACATCTCGGGGACGGAGCCCGTCGGATCGATGGTCACCTTCCTTGGCGGCAAGGCGGCGAAGAAATGGTACCGGAAGTTCGCCGTGCGCGGGGTGGCGGGGCAGGACGACTTCGCGATGATGGAGCAGGTGGTCCGCCGCCGGTTCGGGCACGACGAGGACTTCGGGGGGGTGCCGGACCTGGTGCTCATCGACGGCGGGAAGGGGCAGCTCTCCTCCGCCCGGGCGGCGATGCGGGCCGCCGGGATGGACTTCATCCCCGTGATCGCCCTGGCGAAGGAGCGCGCCCGCGGCGGAGAGACCGTCTTCCGCGAAAGGATCTTCCTGCCGGGGAGGAAGAACCCGGTCGTCCTCCCGCCGCACGACCCGGCGCTGCTGCTCCTCATGCGGGTCCGGGACGAGGCCCACCGGTTCGCCCTGACCTTCCACCGCGCCCGCCGCACGAAGAAGGCGTTCCAGCCGGTCTGAGGCGGCGCGACTCCGCCCGCGTGCTCGGCTCGCCTCACGGGGTACCACTCGCACGGGACGCCTTGCCTGTCCGTCCCTGGACAGGCGGCGGCTCCGTCGCTCCTCGCTCCGCCATCCCTGGCTCCCGCTCGTCGCTCAGGCCCGCGCGAGCGGCACCCCGTTGCGGCGGCTCGCACGCGGGGTGAGCGGCGCGGCTCTAAATCAGCGCGCTGTCCGCTGCCCGAGGCTGAGGCGCGGCCGCCGGAACGGGGGTTGCACTCCCGCGGGGCATGGATTACCCGTTCAAGGGGCACGGGCCGCTGTTTCTCCTCCTGGTGGCGTTCCTCCTCGGAGTGTTTCTCGGACTGGCCGCCGGGACCGCCTGGGTCGCCGTGGGCGCGGCGGCTCTCGTCCTTGCACTGCTCTTTGCCGCGGTCGGGCGGCATCCGTTCGCCACCGCCCTGTCCGTCATGGTCCTTTGCGGCGCCCTGACTGCGGGAAGGCTCCCGCTCGCGGATCCCGACCAGGTCCGTCCTTTCCTGGACAAAGAGGTCGTCCTGCGGGCGGTCGTGGACGAGGCGAAACCCGGCGACGCCGGATGGAGCGGCGCGGCGCGCGATGCTCTCGTCTCTTTTCCGGACGGCTCGCGGTCCGTGCGGCTTTCCAAGGTGCTTCTCTCGGTACGGTCACCGGACGCAGTACCGAGCTTCCCGTCCGAGGTCCGGGCTGCCGGGCGCCTGTACGCGATACGGAACCGGGGAAACCCCGGGGAGCTTCCCCGCGAGTGGAGCGCCATGGCGATGGGGGTCCAGTACGCCTTCTCGACGGAAGGCTCGAAGGCGGTCTTTCTCCGGCCGGAAGAGGGAGGAGAAGGACTCCGGGGTTTTTTCCCGAGGATCCGGGAGAAGACGGGCCGGTGGATGGACAGGCACGCCGGCCGATCCGACGGGGCCTTGTACCTTCGCGCCCTGACGACGGGAGAGGTCCCGCCGTACCCCCACCCGATGGTGGCCCTTCTCCGGAAGACGGGACTGGCGCACCTGCTGGCCATCTCCGGCGTGAACGTGGCGATCTTTTTCGCCATCCATTCGTTCCTGGTCCGGAGCGCGCTCTGGATCCTCCGGCGGCGGCACGGGACGCCGGACCTCAACCGGTGCTCCACTCTCCTGTCCGTCCCGGTCTGCTGGGGGTACGTCTTCATGGCGGGGGCGCCGGTCCCCGCGGTGCGGTCCGCGGGGATGATCACCGTCGCGGTCGTCCTCTGGAACGGTCTCGGCGTCCGAAGGGCCGACCTGGCCTGGTCCTTCCTTTTCATCGCGACGCTCGTGGCGTCTCCTTTTCAGGTCTTTTCCCCCTCCTTCCTCCTCTCTTACGGGGCCAGCTTTTTCCTGATCGCCGCTTTTGCCGGAATGCCAAGGGAGGGACGCCGCCCAACGCCGTTTCAACGGGTGGCGGGCTGGGCGAAGGACGCCATCATCGCCTCGGCGGTGGCCTTCCTGGGCACCCTTCCGGTCTCCGCCGCATTTTTCGGAAGCTTTCCCGCCGGCGCCATCCTCTGGAACCTGATCTTCGGGCCGGTGCTCGGGACGGCCGGAGTGATGGGCGCGTTCACGGCCGCGGTGGGAGGGGCATTCGGGATCGATGCGCTTGGGGCGCCGGTCGGCCTCGTCGCGAAAGGGCTTACGATTGCGCTTTC